>JAWXBG010000193.1:0-15469 GCA_034439875.1 Flavobacteriales bacterium | reverse complement strand
GCTATCGCTGGAATGCAAGACATGGGAGCGGCAGGGATTACTTGTTCAACCAGCGAAATGAGTGCGGGGGGCAAAGTGGGAATGGATATTCATCTAGATCTTGTGCCTACTCGACAAGATGGTATGGCACCTTTCGAAATCCTACTGAGTGAATCGCAAGAAAGGATGCTCATCGTAGTGAAAAAAGGACAAGAAAAAACAGTTCAAGAGATCTTCGAAAAATGGGATCTTCATGCCGTTCAAATTGGTAAGGTTACCAAAGGACCCATGGTTAAATATTACATGAACAAAGAATTGGTTGGAGAAATTCCTGCTGAGTCATTGGTTCTTGGTGGCGGAGCCCCTGTGTACGAAAGAGAATTCAAAGAACCCACATACTACGCCAAAGCTCAGAAATTTGATATGGCCTCGGTACCGGAACCAAAGGACTATGTAGTGACTGCAAGATTACTTATGGCCAATCACAATATTGCCAGCAAACGTTGGATTTACGAGCAATATGATTCGATGGTTGGCACCGTAAATATGTGTACAAACAAGCCTTCTGATGCCGCTGTGGTGAACATAAAAGGGACCAACAAAGCACTTGCCCTCACTGTGGATTGTAACAGCAGGTATGTAAACAATGATCCTGAGAAAGGAACAATGATTGCAGTAGCAGAAGCGGCTAGAAATATTGTGTGTAGCGGTGGAGAGCCATCTGCTATAACCAACTGTCTCAATTTCGGCAATCCACATAACCCTGAAGTCTATTGGCAATTTGTGGGTGCTATCAAGGGAATGAGTGAGGCTTGCAAAAAATTCAACACTCCTGTTACAGGTGGTAATGTGAGTTTTTATAACCAGACCTCCAACGAAGATGGCTCTGCACTGCCTGTATTTCCAACACCTACAATTGGAATGCTTGGGGTATTAAATGATAAAAGTTTGCACACTTCTTTAGAGTTTAAATACAAGGGTGATCTCATTTATTTATTAGGAACACCTCGCAACGACATTAACTCTTCGGAATATCTTGCCGCTGTTCATGGGATAAAATTGTCTCCGGCTCCCTTCATCGATCTAGATGAAGAGTTGATGCTCCAGAACTGCATCAAAAGCCTCATTAAAAATAATTACATTTCCTCCGCTCACGATGTGAGTGACGGTGGACTTTTTGTTTCGCTTTGCGAAATGGCTCTACCAAATAGCCTCGGGTTTGACATCGTTACAGATGGAGAAATCAGAAAAGACGCCTTCCTTTTTGGCGAATCTCAGAGCCGCGTTGTTGTTACAGTAGTTGAGGACTATGAGGACGATTTCCTCGATCATGTTGGAGAAAGCAACGTAGAAATTATTCTGTTGGGTCATGTAACCAAAGGTCGAATCACAATAGATGAGGAAAATTTTGGTTATATCGAAGATTATAAAACACTATACGATAACGCCATTGCCAATGAAATGGTGAGCTAAGCCGCTGAATATCTTATGTCTGTTAAAGAATTTGTTCGCACAAAAGATTTTGGAAAGCACCTCCTGCGCATACTTGGTGTATACCTGGTGGTAGTGCTTTTAATATGGCTTTACCTTGCTTGGTATACCGATCATGGTGAGTTTATTTCAGTGCCTGAAGTGCGCGGAATGACTCTCGATGAAGCAGCTCAGTCGATAGAAGACCGAGACCTCAAATATGTAATAGTCGATTCGATTTATTCTGAAAATGCGCAGGGCGGTACTATTATGGAACAAAGCCCTTCGCCAGAGAGTCAGGTGAAAGAGGGCCGAGAAATATTCTTGACCACCTATCGCGTATCTCCTCCCTTGGAAACAATAAACATTGAAGAAGGCGAATACGCACAAGTAGCTTTGATCAAATTGCACAATAAGGGTATCAAGGTTAGAAAAGTTGAAGAACCAAGTAACCAGATGATCGGTGCTGTAATCAAAATTACCTACAAGGGCAAAAAACTGAAGGCCGATAGTCAAGTCAAAAGAGGTGAAGAAGTAGTAATGCACATTGGGGTTTCTGCCAACGAGCAGGTATTAGTGCCGAATGTGGTAGGAATGAGCCTCGATTCGGCAATGGCTGCTATTGAACAAGCAGAACTCATTGTAGGATTGACGATAGTATCTAGCCCATTGAGCAGCAAGGCAGACAGTCTTGCGGCACGAATATGCACGCAATCTCCTGCCCATTCGGGAGGCACATATGTTCCAAAAGGACAAATAATTGACTTGTGGATTTCGGTCGGACCATGTGATATAGACAGTCTGAACCTAGATACACCTAATCCGTAATTCATGAAAAAAACCGGAATCGTTTTATGTTTATGTATTCAGAGTCTTTTGAGTTGGTCTCAAGGAGATGGATCCGTCGAATTGGAACGAGACTTGATTTTTGGTTATCCACAGATGGAGAGGTATCAAAAGGAATTGCGATTTGAAAGTCGACAGCAACGAGGTGGTGGTTCAAGTTTAGAACTTCCATTTTTCGACGATTTCGCTCAGTATTCATTACCCACCAACGATCCGGAAATACCTGTAGAATGGCAATTGTGGGAAGATGAAAACGTATTCATCAATGGAACATTTCCTGTATCACCACCTACCGTAGGAGTTGCAACTTTCGATGGTCTTGCCTTCGATGGATATCCCTATGATTTTACCGATGAAAACTCTTATGGCGGAGCAGACACTCTGACATCACTTCCATTAAACCTTGCAGGCTTTGCCGCAGAAGACAATGTTTACCTCACTTTCTTTTATGAGCCCGGCGGACTAGGGAATAATCCTGATCCGCAAGACTCTCTTGTAGTGGAGTTCTATAGCCCGTTTGGTGCCGGTCAGTGGTTTAGGAAATGGTCGATGGCGGGAAATAATAATGTAACTTTTCAGCAAGTCTTTATACAAGTGAATGCCCAAGAATTCTTGATGGATGGGTTTCGATTCCGCTTCCGCAATTACGCTACCTTAAGTGGAAATGTAGACCACTGGCATTTAGATTACGTGATTGTTGATGAAGATATCGATCCGAATAATTTCAGCTTTGATGAAGTGGCAATGCAATATCCAAATAATACACTTTTGGAGGAGTATACCGCAATGCCCCTTACGCATTATTTGAGCAATCCTGCAGGTTTTGTGAGAGATCAGATTAACTTCAAGCAAAACAACATGGGTCTAACTGACGAGAACATCGTTACCAGTATCTGTATTACAAACGAAGCGACTGGTGCTGAAGTCTGCCTGCCTGATGATCAACGCGATTTCAATGTATTTGGCAACACTGGCGAGATCAGCAGAAATTTAACTCTATCTAGCATCTTACCTTTCGATGCATTGCCAACGGATACGTGCCTTATTTACGATGTAAATGTTTTTGCAACCACCACCGATGCCCACTTGCCCAACGACTCAGCGAGCTTCAAGCAAGTATTCTATAATTATTATGCATACGACGATGGAACGGCAGAACGTGCCTATGCACTCAACGTCAGTGGTGGCAGATTAGCAATGAAGTATTTCAGCGAAGTTGAGGACACACTCCTAGGTCTATTCATTCATTGGATTCCTTTTCAGTATGACAATTCGCTTGAAACTTTTCTGTTAAGAGTATGGGGGGATAATGGTGGAACACCTGGAAATGAATTGATCGAAAATTTTAATTCGTATTCTCCACACTATTATCATGATGGCTACAACATTTTTTCATATTATGAATATGACTCACCTGTTGCTGTTGAAGGTACATTCTATGTAGGTTGGACACAATCGAGCAACGTGCTACTGAATGTGGGGAGTGACAAAAACACTAATTCCAATCCCGCCAAACTTTTCTATGCTCTTGGAATAGGAGGGTCATGGACTCAAAGTACAATTACCGGTTCTATTATGATAAGACCTGTTTTTAAGTCAGGGAAAAGCGTTGTGTGGAATTATGTTTCGGAAAACAAAACGGATCAATTTTCTGTATTTCCAAATCCCACAAACGACATTCTCAATGTATCGCTGAACAACGAAGGAAACCATACATTTGAATTGCTGGATGCTTCGGGACGAGAGTTAATGAGCCTGATTTTGAGCGGTCCAAATTCATCTGTTGATACATCAAGTATCTCCGCAGGAGTATACCATATTCGTATAACTGAACAAAAAACAGGAACCACTTCCTCCAAAACAATAGTGGTGCAATAACCATGTCGAACGAAGAAGATATTCCAACAGAGGACAGTGATGACGAACTTTTTGAACACCACAGAATAGTCGCCGACAAAGGCCAGGGATTGTTGCGCATCGACAAATTCTTGCAGGCCAGATTAGAAAACACTTCGCGTACAAGAATCAAAGTAGCTCATGAGTCCGGCTATGTGCGAGTGAATGGAGAGCCGGTAAAAAGTAGTTACAAGATCAAACCAATGGATGTTGTGACGGTTGAACTTCCCTACCCCATTCGTGAAATTGAATTGGGTCCGGAAAACATTCCCTTGGACATTATTTACGAAGACAGTGCACTTGTAGTGCTCAATAAAGCTGCAGGAATGGTAGTTCATCCCGGTCATGGCAACTATACCGGAACATTGGTAAACGCGATGATGTATCATTTCGAAAATCTACCGGATAAAAACGGTACTGAACGTCCGGGTTTGATACATCGAATAGACAAAAACACAACCGGTCTCATGGTAATGGCTAAAACTGAAGAAGCCATGACACATTTGGGAAAACAGTTTTTCGACAGAAGCATAGAAAGAAGATATGTTGCCCTCGTATGGGGTGATGTGGAAGAAAGTGGCACCATCACCGGGAATTTAGGCCGAAGTCTTCAAGATCGAAAACTGATGACAGTCTTTGCAGATGAAACACAAGGAAAACACGCTGTTACACATTACAATCTCATAGAAACATTCGGCTATGTTAGTTTGGTAGAATGTAAATTAGAAACAGGAAGAACTCACCAGATAAGGGCTCACATGAAATATATCGGGCATCCTTTGTTCAGCGATCCTGAATATGGAGGCGATAGAATTCTGAAAGGCACTACATTCAGCAAGTACAAGCAATTTATAGAAAACTGTTTTAATATACTTCCTCGACAAGCATTGCACGCCAAATCACTGGGGTTTGAACATCCTGAAACCGGCAAATGGATGCAATTTGAGATTGATCTTCCCGAGGATATGAAAACTGTGATCGAAAAATGGAGGGTTTACACTAAAGCACAAAAGGAACAACAGTAGTCACACTATCATTGAAGCAAGGCCTTACTTCACTCTGTTATTTAAATCATCAGCTCCACCTTTTTTCTCGCGAATTTTAACTTGTTGATTTCCGAAGCGGATTGACAAATCAATTCGAAACTGCTGACTCTCCCATCCGCCGCGCGTATCCATGTATTGATTATCAAAATCACTAACACCTCTCCACTGTGCGGTAAGAAATATATCCGTAAATGCCATTTTCAAGGTAGCTCTGCCGCTCATAAATGTTTTCTTTACTCCAACATCGGCGCTACCCATCGGCTTATTCTTAAATGATCCACCCCACAATCCTGGTCCTGAGCCCCAGCCCGATAGTTCTAAGCTCCAATCCTTTGGCAAGATAAACGCTGTTTGAGCATAAAAATTATAGGATACAAAATCCACATCAATATTTCGACCATCATCCAGATTGGCTTTGGTATGCTGATAGTAACCCGTAACGCTCACATAAAAACTTAGCCATTTAGTTGGCTGAACAGGGGCGCTGATTGAGAGAGCTCCATACTGTTGAAACCCAAGGTTGGTCTGACTGATATACGAAGCATCTCCATCGGCATAAATATTCATTGTCGAAAAATCGTCGGTTTGAGCAACTGTGAGAGAAGTGCTATACATGTACTTGTACGTATGTGTCAGTTCAATATTGTTGGTGTATTCGGGACGTAAGAACGGATTACCTTTTTGATAAGACAATTCGTCGAGTTTAAATTCGAAAGGATTTAAGTCTTGGTATGAAGGACGGTTGATTCTTCGCGAATAGGATAAACTGAAACTATTCATTGGATTCAATGCATAGCTCATTGAAATATTCGGGAAAATATTGAAATAAGATGTATCATTCACTTCATCTTCTTGAACAAGAGCATTTAGTTCGCCTTTGCTATTGGTTTGTTCGGCGCGCGCTCCAAGCTGTAAACCGATTTTTGTCCATTGCCTACTGTAATTGAAATACAGCGCATTGATATTTTCGGTGTACTGAAAGTTATTCGAACGTACCGTATCCAACTGGTCTTGTCCATCATCAATGTTATAGAAATCAAATGTGTTATCGGTAGTAACCTGAGATACTTTGAAACCAAGTCCTATTTTCCCTTTCAGCGCATTTCTCTCATAGTCAGATTTGAAACTGTATATTTCAATATCAGTGGGCGACTTCGTACGATAATTGTTTTCGTTGATAATAGATTCCTGATTAACATCAAAATATGTATTCGGTTGAAAACTGTTTGTCCGAATGCGGTATACCCCCAAGTCGGCATCCATCTTGAGAGTAGTACCCGATGTATCAGAGTAGATATAATTGAGGTTAAAAGTGCCATTATCACGACGGCCATCATTCTCCACATCCGCAATGAGAACTTGCTTTTCCAAATTCTCATCATCTGGGTCAATTTTAGTCACACTTTTATTACTCCAGCCCTCAGTGCTTAGGTTTCCACTTGAAATAAATCCTATTGTGTTCTTTGAATTAATAAAATAGTCAGCACCGATCTTAAAGTCATTATTCAAATTATCACTTTCACTTCTTGTTTGTTGATCGAAAACCTTACCGTTCTGAATTCGATAAAGATCCATCCAGTTCCGTCTTGGTCCACCAGAAAGACTGTAACTTCCAAAAGCATTCCACTTTTCCTCTCGGCGATTCAGGGTAAGCGATCCGTTGTACTTTGGAACCTCACCGTATGCAAAGCCAAGATTCACGGAACCATTTGTTCCAAAATTCTTATTTTTCTTGAGTCGAATATTAATGATACCTCCAGTTCCCGCTGCGTCATACTTCGACGAGGGATTTGATATAATTTCTATAGCTTCAATATTTGAACTCTGCATATTCTTGAGCATGGCTGCTAAGGCAGCAGCATCAAGTGGCGAAGGTTTTCCATCGATGTATATCTGTACTCCACTTCTCCCCTTAAGCATTACGTTATCGTTGTTATCTACACTTACGCCTGGAGCTTTTCTGAGTAATTCCAATGCAGTGTTGCCTGTGGCGTTAATTGTATTCTCAACATTAAACACAGTCATATCCGGTTTCACTTCTACTAAAGGCTTTACAAAAACTACCTCTAATGTTTTCATTTCTACACTTTGTTCAGCAACTGTTATTTCGTTCAAAGATTTAGTTTCACCTACAGCGAGTTCAAAAGGATCTGTTTTAAATGTATTGTATCCCATCGCCATTACCTTTAAGTAATATGATCCACCCGGCACATTATCTATGAAAAAAGATCCATCCAGTTCGGAAGCAGTTGCTTTAACTACAGAGGAATCGGCGGACGAAAACAAAACAACATTCGCAAATGGCAATGCATCTTGCTTGTTGTCTTTAATACTACCTGTAACGTTGCTTTGGCCAAAATGGGCAAGAGAAGAACATAAAGCAAGAACAACTAAAAGAACTGATTTCATCGTTTTGGTTTGAGAGAGCAAAGAAAGTGCTCAGACAAAGCGGAAATTTTCCGTTCATCCCAATTTTACAATTTTTGGAATATTGTATTAACTAGGCTTCCGAAATGGACTTAGCTAATGATTGATATTCTTCCGTAGAAAACTGCAACCTTGGATTTGTGAAATTCATATCACCAATGGTATTCATAGGAATTAAGTGCACATGCGCATGCGGTACTTCTAAACCGATAATAGCCACTCCGATGCGTTTACACGGAATTACCTTTTTCATTTTTTTGGCAATATCGCGGGCAAAAAGATTAATTTCCTGCAGATAATCTTCATCCAAATCGAAGAAAAAATCCACTTCAATCTTTGGAACAACAAGGGCATGTCCCTTCGCCACAGGTTGGATATCTAAAAACGCCAAGAATTTTTCGCTCTCGGCGATTTTGTAGCATGGTATTTCTCCGGAAATAATTTTTGAAAATATGGTTGCCATTACAATGAGTTCCTTATCTCGAAATATCAAGAACTTTGAACTTAATCTTTCCGGCCGGAACTGTCACCTCAGCAACTTCGCCAACCTTTTTACCCAAGAGACCTTTTCCAATTGGCGAATCGATAGAAATTTTCTTGTTGGCCAAGTTGGCTTCATTTTCGGCTACAAGCGTATACTCTACTACTGCTTTATTGGCAAGATTCTCAATTTTGACTTTTGAAAGAATAAACACTTTGGAATTGTCCACTTGGCTTTCATCCACTAAACGAGCATTTGCTATAAGATTTTCCATTTTCGCAATACGCGATTCAAGAAGTCCCTGAGCCTCTTTAGCTGCATCGTATTCTGCATTCTCGGATAAATCGCCCTTGTCTCTTGCTTCGGCAATTTGTTGTGTAATATGAGGACGCTCCACAGCTTTGAGCTGGTGTAGATCGTCTTTAAGCTTTTTGAGACCTTCGACTGTATAGTAAGCGACTTGCGTTGCCATTGTAAACTAAAAATTGATGAACTGATAGGGGCAAATTAAAAAACGAAACCCCGAAACTATCGGGGCTCGAATGCCTTTAACTGAAGGCAAAGGTAAGAAATTTCTTTTTTACAAAGTGATATGCACACCTAAGGCATGAACACCGTCAAATGGGTTTGTAAGTCTGTAAGAATAGTCCAATCCAATTCTCGATGTTTCACCGGCAGGTAATTCAATAGTGAGGCCTGCCGCAGGACCTGTAAATACAGTAGTGCGGTCTTCTTCACTGGTTAAACCATCTTCCCACTGGTAACCTAGACGGAGGAAAACTTTTTCCTTAAATCCAAGTTCACCACCCAAGGAATACATGTCCTTGGTGAAACTATTTGAGGTGTATTGAAGGTTTGCTGTAAGCATTAAGGCTTCGGAAAACAAAAAGTCATAAGCAAATCCAACATTTACCAAAGAAGGTAATTCATACTTCTCTGAGCGTTGTTCCACAGTGAGAGAGGTTCCGTTGGTAGGAATAACGGCTGTTACGGTCATACCATCACCTCTGTATCGCATTGGCGGGCCAACGTTTCGGAGTGCAATACCAAATCGAAGGTTGTCATTCTCTCCTGTTACATATCGAATACCTGCGTCAAATGCCATACCCTGAGAACGCACATTGTAGATAGACTCAGATATTAAACGAAAGGTGATTCCTCCATAAATACTATTCGAAAAACCCTTCGCGTAGGACAAACCTATGTTCGAATAACTCGGGGAAAATGAACCGATGCCACCTTCCGGCAAATCCGCTTCAGTGATCATAATATCACCAAACCTCATGGTGGTAACAGTAAGACCTAGAACACCATTTTCACCAACTTTCTGACCGAAGCCAAGAGAGTTAAGTTTGATTCCGGTTCCCACCAAATACTGAGTATTGGTAAAGGACAACTCAGTTCTTTTCACAAAAGCCAAACCGGCTACGTTGAGAAAGGTTCCTTCCAATCCATTGGCCGAGGCCATATTTGAATTGGCTAGTCCGCTGCTTCTTGCCCAAGGGTTGATCAATAAGTGACCAGCACCTGCAGAACCTGCTCTATCCGGATTTCCGGCAATGGCTGTTCCAAGAGTGAAAAGTGCCGTGGCTGCAACTATCAGTTTTTTCATAAACTATCTTTTTTCGATCTAACTTAATTTTATTGAAAGTGATTTAAAAATTGTCAAGGTCTACTGGACGCATGACTCCAAACCACTTGAGTATCTTCTCACCTACATTGGGTACTTCTATATGCACTATGTATGTTCCACTAGCAATTGGGATATTCTTGAAATTCTTCAAATCCCAATCCAATGAAGTAATTGGATCCGCTTTGTTGAACTGCCGAACTAACGTCCCGTTGAGATCATAAATGGAAACAACACACTGCTCAGGCAGATTCGTAATCTTTACTCTGTTGTCGAGTTTATTCTGCTCGTAACTAGAGAATGCATAGTACGGGTTCGGTACAATGTTGATCACATCCAACACTGATGTGAGCACGGATGAGCTTCCTGTTGTAGCTTCAAGACCTTTTGTAGTGAAGCGGTAGAGGGGCAACCAATTGTTAAGAGAACCATTCGTTTGCTCCGTATTCTGATCCGTTGCAGAGAAAACTTTATACTCTCTTGCTACACGAAGAGCAATACGACAATCATTGGGTATAAGCCCTTGCTCCGGTGACAACAATTCGAAATTAGAATTAAGAAGTGATGATCCAACCCATGTACATGAGCGGAACAACTTCTTCCAGTTGGCTGTGCTCAATCCTTCGTTAGAAAGTTGATTAAACATAAACTGACCTTGATCGTAACGAGGAATATACTCTTCGTCATTCAATTCGTTTCGAAGATTTTTGAATACATATATCCAGTGCTGACCTCCGAATAGAGGCTGCAATCCAATGTCTGAATACAATCTAGAAGTTGGATTCCAAATCATATCATTTCCGTTTTCACCTGCCAACCAGCTATCCTCCGCAAAGGCCATATTCAAGCGCTCTCCGGTTTCAACATCTATTGCGTATCCAGGGAACCAACCCATACCGTATGACTGAGCTCCGTTTAATGTTGCTTCATTCACATTCACACCTTCTTCACCAACTGCTTTTCCATTTTTATCTACAGAAGGGTGAGAACGTAGTTTCATTTTCACACCGTTGATGTCTTCATCCAAATCAACAAGTTTCTGAGCAAGCAAAGGAATACCCTGGGCCTCAAAAACTGGAACACGCGACCATTTTGATTTATCTGAAGTAAAGACAACATCTACGTTGTTCAGTCCTTTAATATTTGCAATGTTCGCAGGTGCAATCGGTGAAAGATCACCACTTACTGTAGCTTCTGTTGGGGCTACCCCTACAAGCGTAGTAAGATCTCCGCCACTAGTGGTTATCACATCGGTATATGACACTAAGCAGAATGGCGACCATGATCCACCCAAAACTTTTTCATAGACCTCCTCTGCATCCGTGAATGGGGCATCGGCAGATCCATCTTGGAAGTCAGAGAAAATTGCTTCTTCAGCGGGAGTATTATCATCTGGTTCTACGGTACCGGCACGAATCCAGTTTTGCTCTGTAAAACCTTCTTGGTCTGGAATACCGAACAACCATGGTTTTGAAGCATCTTTAAACTCTATAGTACCGCTAATGAAATCTGTAAAGTGCTCAGCGGCCGGGTTGGTAGTGTAGGAGTACTGTCCCCAACTGATGGATAAACCATAATTCAAAATTACATCTTCACTTTCTATCGCAAACGAATTATAAGGAGTATAAACATCTCCATTGTCTAAGTTGGTTAACTCCCACTGCATCGAATCTGCAACAAAATCGCCTTCATCAGTAGGTCCAACCAATCGAAGTTCGAAGTCTGCAGCAGGAACCCTTAAAGGATCCACAATCTTCACATTTACAGGTCCATTTGCTGGCAAGAAAGTCAATTCTTCTGCTATATTGTTTTCAAGGATATCCCTTTCTGAGGCAGGATTCATTATCACGTTGTTCAATCCAGTTCCACGGCCTTCGATTCTCGTGAGGGGAACACCATCTCCATATGAAGATTGAATTGTAGTTCCGCCAGCTTCAGGATCCACAATGTGAGGAACTGCTGCATACACAGCAATTTCTCCCGCTGAGCCCTTACGTGAAGCCAAATATGCTTCGTCCTGACCTCTTTCGAGAGCCACGTCGTAGTCTTGATAATTATTGTAGCCATAAGCAATTACCATGAAGTAATATGTCTTGTGGTTTATCAAACGGCTGTCACCTTGTGCAAAAGCATCTTCAGTTATTTGGAATGATCTTTTAATTCCGAGATCAGATCCAGATACCATGAGCTTTGGAATGATAAGTCCTGTTTCTGAATCGCGATTGAAATTCACAATGTTACCAATACCATTGCGAACGTCGCACTGCTCTATTAGCCTGGATTTCGAAACATCATTTAAATCGTTCGCACTTACTTCGCTATTGGCGAGTTGATATACCAAGTAACCTTCGAACTTGTATCTTCTTTGCTCTAAAGAAAGTTGAGTACCATCGGCCAATTCTTCAGGAATACCTGGATCAAAGCCCGATTGGTCATCCGCAACACCGTATAGTTCACCAAAGTTGTTTGACAAACCGTTGTCGTTGGTAAGCATCAAAATGATCTCTTTGTCCAGTTCTTGAATAGTTACCTCCGGGGCATCTGGACCCGAAACAATTTCGAAACAGTTGTCGAAAAGAGCCTGTGCTTTATCGTCTGCTTCTTGCATCAATCTCACAGAAGCAAGAGACTCCCCTGAGTTTGCACGAGCCCAAACCACACCAAATGTGATGTTGTTGTAGTCGCCAGGCTCTAGGGTAAATGGACCTGCCGCCTGAATAAAACGACGGTCGTTAGGAAGGTTACCCGCTGTTACTTCGTTCCAAGGTTCATCATTTGGTGTTGACACACCACGAGTACCCCAGAAAAAAGGATCTGTGTCATCTGGGAACATATAGTCGGCAGGAACATCAGTAAGCACACCAGCTCCTGAAACACCATTGCCGCCAAATGCCATCTTCTGGTTGTTCTTCCAGACTCCGTTCATGTAGTTGTAGTAGTGAAGCGGTACGGTAGGCTCTCCAAAAATTGGGTTAGAGCCATTGTTATAGTATACAAAACGACGCATTCCGAAACGCTCATTATCTATAAGACCATCGCCATATCCAATTCCGATACCCTTGTAAGGAATACCCAATGAATCTATTGCATCGATGATATTCGTAGTAAGCGGATTGTCCATATCATCGTTATCCAAATAGGGTCCTTCAAAGAAGTCGACACCTACGGCCGGAGGATTCTCTCCATATCCTGGAGATGAAGATGATGGCTCGTCATTGGAGTCTCCATTAAAGCAGTATCCTAATCCACGCTGAACATCACATCCCACATAGTCATCTACCGATGTTCCTAAATCAGCATCCACCCATACTCCAAAATAAGTTTCGGTAAGGGTTTGAGTTCCTTGGTTGATAAGAACGTAGTTGTAGAAAGTCATGTTGTTTACTTCATCATTCGAAGTGAACGCAAATGCTTGGGCACGCACTTCCATACCAATTGGCTGACCTTGAGATTCGCTGTGAACGTTTCCTTTGTCATTGAATATCCAATAAAAATTCTGGTCACCAAAAAGTGGAACAATATCTTCTCTTCTTCTTTCTGTACAATTTATTTCACGCAAGAAATCGTACCATGGATAGTCACCATTCTCAGGGGTGTAATACAAATCACCATCATAATCATAAAATGGCGCCAAATACAAATCCTGACCCGCTGCTACATTGCCATGTGCAGGGAAATCCTGAAAGTATGCAGGCATTGCATAACCATTTGGAAAAAGTGTTTCAACAGTTCCGGCCAATACTGCATCGTAATACTGCCTATGACGCTGGGCATCTTGACGTTCGCTCACGAAGAAATCATCGTATTGAACGCAAGTGGCTTCGTTCACCTCTGCTGTTCCATCGTTGGTCAGAGGGCCTGGCCAATAGTCATTACCGTTTGCACGGAAAGTGATGGCCGCTAGTTTCAACTGTTGGTCAGAAGATTTACCTCCCATCCACAAGGCTCCGGCATAAAGGGCAGATACTCCTGACCCTCCTTCTACCTTAGGAACTTCATAGGCAGCAAGACTTTGTGCCCTGTCTTGCCACATAGAACCACCCGTTTCGATAAGGGCTTCTACGTTGTTCCACTCCAAATCACGCAAACCTGTTGCGGGAGCACATGCAGCAGCACGTGTGTTCTGCTGATCCACGTTATTGTTTGTATTTGTGGCCCCACCTCCATCGGTATTTTCGCCGCTGTACTTGTATGCCAGGGCCTCTCTGCCACTAAATACAACGAGTGCAATAAGAACCAATTTCATCAATCTATTCATCTTGTAAAACTTTTGTTTCTGTTAATCTCTTCGTATTTCAATTTTAAAAATCTAGACGTACACCCAAACGAATTGTACGGGGAGTGCCATAGTTGTATGGGTTATCTACAAACATCTGGTAGTAGTTTCGGAAAGCCTCAGGCGAGTTCTCCGTGTTGATACGCGGCTGAAACTGCGCTGCAGCAAGGTATCCATCGTCATCAGGTGTTCCTGTAAATCGATAAACATTCACAACGTTGCGTGTGTTCAGCACGTTGCTCACCCATAGGTAAATGTTGAAATTTGCCGTCTTCACATTTTCTCCTTCTCCAAACTTCAAACTGAAATTTTTATCCAAGTTAGCATCCAGTGTAAACTGCCACGGAAGACGAGCTCCATTGATAGAACCCTCAGTGCTTGGAGATATTTCACCCGTAATTGGGGTCGCTAAAACTTGCGGAGTGTATGGTGTTCCCGATCCAAGATTGGCAATAATATTTAGACCGGTATTCTGGAATACAGGTTTACCAAACCACATCGGACCGTTGTAATCAGCACCATCACCATATCTGTAATCCAGTGTTGTCACAATACGATGACGTTGATCGTAATTGAGTGCATTAATGCTTCTTAAGTTTGGAAGACCTGCATTGATCAAAGCAAGTGCAGTCTGAGTTGTAGATCCTGTTCCATCAGCAAACTGAAGTGTGTAGGATGTTTTCATCCAAATGTTTCCGGTTCTACGAAGGTCGTAGGTGAGTGTCAAACCTTTTACGGTACCAAAGTCGAGGTTTCCAAAAGCTCTATACGTGCTTGGGTAGGCTCCACTGAAACTGCGAACCTGAATTTGGTCGCGCATTTCACGATAAAACGCTTCAACTTTCAAAGAAGATGTTCGAGAAAGTATCTGCTGGAATCCAAGTGCGTAATCAACAGTTTTTTCAGGACGAAGATCAGGGTTGTTCAAAAGAACGTTTCTGTTCTCCATGAAAAGATAATCAATCGGATTAAACCTGTTGCTATCAAACGGGCGCTGTGTTAAGATGTCGTAGTGCGCAAAGAAAAGAGCCTCATCAGAAATAGGGAATGAGAAGGCAATACGCGGCATCACGTTTATAGCTGGCTCATAGTCCTTAAAGGCCCCGGAAGTTAGAGGTGCATTCGGATCTACTTTCAAATAAGGATTGATCTGTCCACCGGAAGCAATAACCTCTGGGTCAGAAACTTCTTGACCTAAAGAATTGTACCAAGTGTTGTCGTCGCGGTAACCTGTAATACTTGTCGGATCGTCAATATCATTCACATAAACAACAAAATCATCACCAATGTTTGAAGGACGTGTGGCGCTGAAGTCACCGAAATCAGTTTCTCCTGCAGTAAACGCTTCGCTTATTACAAATGGATCTTTCGGTACTGGTTGATTCGCATCATAACGGTCGACTCTTACACCCAAATTG
>JAWXBG010000192.1:0-6785 GCA_034439875.1 Flavobacteriales bacterium | reverse complement strand
GGTTAATACATAGATACCTTGTGATTTCTAGCGCACGGAGGAACCGGACGGGGTCAGGCTGAGTATGGTTGTATTTTATCGACCCTCATTCGCTACAAACGGCGTCCGCCAGCTTTATCTTCCAGAGAGCTGACCTCAGTTTTCAAGCCAGGTGGAGATGAGGAAGGATGGTGTTTGAGGCGCTAGCTTCAAATACAACAATTCTCGGCCTGAACCCCTCGCTCGCGGCGAAAACTAACCAACATCGCATTACCTCCCTGGTCGTAATCCAAATAACTAGCAAACAACGGCCTGCCACCTTCGGCATTACCGCCGGCACATTCTACTCTCAAAGTAATCTCATGAAGGCTCGCTAACTTGATGGAATAAAGGCGGCACTTTAGTATCCCGAGGTATAAGCAAGAATATTGGGATGCACTTCTTTGGAACCGAATTCGGGCGAACTATTATATTCCTGTTCATTACGCTCTTAGTGTCATTTACCTCAACATTTTGAAAAACAGATTTCATTCTTTCGTCGCTACAATGAAGCGCTTCTACAACATTCTTTGAATCCAAGGAAATGTTGGTGTTGTCTCCAAAATAACCCGAATGAGGTATCAAAGGCCCCTCCACCGTGATCCGTTCAGAAGGCATATCAAGACCCATCATTAGGCTATTCTTTACTCTTGCCGATCCACTTTCCGTGCGAGCAGCACAGAGCACCAAAATCGAATCAAAATCCTTTAACCTACTTATAAATGCTTCTTTATTTGGACCCAGCTCGAATAAGAAGTTATCAGAAATCGCACACGGCCCACACGGAACTTTTGACAAATAATGCTTATCAAGGCTCGTGCTTAGTTGTGAACCACTTAGGATACATTCCACAATGATCACCAGCTGTTTACGGTTCCCTCCTCCATTCGCCACAATCCTCGCAACGGCCCCATCTAAGTCTAGGCCGCGGAACAGCGCGAAACCGTTGTTTCGTAGGGTGAAAAGGCGACATAGACCACCAAAATCCGCAACTCGCTTCACGGAGAAGAATTCAGAAGAAGCGCACAACTCCTCCACCCTATCCAAAAATCGTTCGACATCCACCGAAGACACACAATGATGTGCAGCAATTGCCTCAATAAGCGCGCTCGCCTCACTCTTGGTAAACAAATTGAGCCATCGCACCATTATCTGAGAATAGTCAACACCTCCTCCGAGGTCACCCGATGTAATGCGGTTTGCTGAAAGCACCGTAGCGGCTTGTCCAAACTTCGGATGACTCCTACAGTATTCATCAAAAGGTCCCATATCCTCAAGACAATCCTTCGAAAGGGCACCTATTTCTCCTTTCAAAGACCTTTCCAATCCCTCAGACCGTTTTCTCACCATTTCATACATAGCTCTCAGAAGATCATCCACCAGTATCAAAATCAGCACTCCCGCCCCTCGCCAAGAATAAACCAGATCTCTCCTCAAATCCGAAGAGTGCTTGGGTCTCAACTGTTCAACAATCGTGGAATAAGCGCCGAAACGACAAACCATCACATTAGGTGATGTCACAACAAGACCCGACGAAGAAATCAATTCCTCATTATCTACCACAAGTTCGTAATCTTCCCCCGAACCTATCAGAGCTCGTATCGACTTCTTCAACACATCGTCGACATCCAACGCTCCACTAGCTCCTATAGCTGTATCATTAGCATCAAAACCGGACTCACCCAACTCATAGATCTTAACAGAAAGACCATGAAATACTTGATCCAACATTCCTAAAATTCCATTTTTCGCGTCTCCTATATCAGGAAAATCTAGGGTCCATTGCAAACTCGAACAAAGCGACAACCGGAGATCGTAGATAGACTCACTTGAAACTTTTGATATAGGGGAAAATGCCAATCTTTTGCCAAAATCGCCGGACGCACCACAAATGCTCATGTAAATTTCAAAAGCTTTACCGATCACTAAGGGACTTCGCTGTTTTGGGTCTTGGTCAAAAATATCCTTAGAAGAATTCGCAAATCTAAATGCAGCCTGGAGTTTGGCCCGATCGACCTGGTAAGGCTGGGGATGCACTTTGCCTGTAAGATATGAGACAAAAAGTTCTAGGAAACTTACCCTTTCCTGGCTTGTCAAACCACGAGGAATTAATTCGTTTACCTGTTCTGCCCTAACTTGGGTAACATGATCATAACTATATAAATCTTGGCCGCTCTCCTTAATTTGATCCAATAGAATGCTCCATGCCGACTCCTCACTGTTAGCGTATCGGTAAATCTGGTTATTCTTGAAAATGAGATGAACCGGGGACAGCGCTGTTACCGGAATCGCTGGATGCTCTGAAGCGCCTACAAATCCAAACCCATCCGTGAAAATATGAGCTAACCCCGAATCAGCTGTCGTATATTTCTCCTTAAAATCGTGAAGGCGCCTAAGAGCATCAACACCTCGTCTTATCACATTAATTAATCCACGCTCTCCCTTAAGCACTTGGGGAAGCGATTCCACAACACCTGTAAACTCATAGACTATATTATAAAAAGAAGAAGGAGAACGCTCATCGATAACACACCTAATCAATGGCACCTCTGGCGATACTACAAACGCTCTAGATTTCGGTTGGCGCACAAGTATTTCGTTATGTCTCTTAAGAATAACCAGATTGTTCTCAACAATATTTCTTAAACAAATTTTTTTATCGGGATACAGTGAAACTCCGCAATTTGGAGTAAGTATCCATTCCAGATACAATATTCCATCTTCTTTCGCTCGGGCAAGCAGAACTTCTTCTGATGGAAGTTGATTGACAATTTTATTCTCGCCCTGAGCAAACAAGAACACCACCAATTGCTTATGATACTCAGCAAAAACAAAATGCTTGTCTGGAAACCCTGGAATCACCCCATCACCATGGATGATCGACGTCAACAGAGTTGTGGCCGTCGTAACTTCGATGGTAACGCTCTCTGCTTTTTGCAACCAATATGGTTTCCCCCCTTTCCAGCTTTCGAGCGAATTTGTAACAACGATTAAGGCCATCCAAACCCTCATTAATTGCTCCGTAGTTTTAGGAGTGCCAATAACAGAACAAAAGCAGCAGAGGAGATGGTAATCCTTCACCAGTTGCAGCCCAGAAATCCCAGCCGAAAGACAATTCAAGTTCCGCTCATTGCCCGAAAGTCGATCAAGCGCCTCCAAGATAACAGCAAAAAACTTGTCTGAGGATTTCGAATATGAGTCTTTACTTAGATCGTTACCAAACATTAACAGACCAAATACCATGATTGCTGTTTCAACGGGAAGACCGCTAATCTCATCAAGGATACGATCAACAACCGAATCCGAAAGCATTCCCTCAGCCTTGCCGCTTAACGCATCAATTATCTCTACTATCGTAAAGTCATGATAATTGATATTATTGGCTAATCGTGAATCATCAATCATAATGTGGATAGTTAGGATTCTTGCAATTTTGCTCTGCGCTCTTTTTGAGAGCACCAACAATATTCTCCGAAGATTTAAAACGGCTTTATCTGATGCGCGGTTGCTGCTGAGATATCTGGCGAGAGAATTAAGAAAAACCTCCAATCTAAATCCAGAAATTCTACTTAGGTCTATGTAGCTTTCCGAAAATTCCGACTCGTTCCATTTTTCAATTACGGATTCAAAAATATGCTTGAAATAGGATCCACGCCCATATTCAACTTCCATCAACTCCTCCAATGGTTCTATATCCGTGCGCATTAGCCGTCTGTGATGCGTAAGAAAAAACGCTGCATTCTCGGATTGAATACCTGTCCCGTTTGGGCTAACAATAAGATCGGTTAATTCCTCAACAGCCTGAGCTATCCGGACAGTTGATGTCGCATTGGATACCCTAGTGACCTTATCAACGAAATATTTTGATTCACTGCTATATTTGTTAAACAATTGTCTGTATTCGAGAACCGTCCCAAAGAAGGCCTTGGTTTCATTTATATTCAAAGAAAGCGATTCGATATCCCTTCGCATCTTATCTGAAAATGCTCTCGCAGACGTTTCATCAGGGGTGACCACGAAAATATCATCGACCCAGCGAAAGTATCTGGCATCAAATCTTACCATTAAACTTTCGACATCAGCGTCAAATTGCATTAAATATATCTCAGCTAGATATCGGGCAAACGCAGGTCCCTGCGGGACGCCCTTCTCGGAATCTTGGATTTCCCTGCACCAACCAAGGAGGATCCTGCAGAGCGAATCGTAGTTGGACTTACTCTCGGAATCCAAGGATTTTATTATCTGTCCGCAGGAGGCCGATGGCCCTTGCCCCAATTTAACTCGCAATCTTGATAAGGAGATCTCGTCGTAAAATCCTCGGATATCCAACTTCACTACCCAATAATCATCAAATGCTTTATTATCAATGATTTGGCTAAGCCCCTTGATGTATTTTACCCATTGTTGATGCCACGGTTTAAAGAGATTTCGGTTAAGCAAGCTTGACTCAAATCGATAACCGTAAGAATTGGGTGATATTTCCGCACCGAACAATCCATCCAAGATCTTCGTGAACCAGGCAGAGAGGATACATTCTTGGGGGCCCAATGAAACCAAACGCCGAGTTCGCTCTATTGACTCGGGGCGATAAAATATGTGGAATTCACAAGGCGGTCGACTCTCAGAAAAGACAGAGTTCAGCTTATCTAATATTCTTTCGCTACTCAATTTATTAATTCTATTTCTCAGAAATACGAGGTCAATTTCATCGTTGAGCTTTGCGTATTGAAGACAAGCTTGTCGTAAAGCTTCGAAGCTACGACTATCGAGTGAGAAGATATTTTCCGATTTGATAAAGCAATTCTTGATCAACTCAATTGGTGAGTTTTTCACTTTGCACTCGACATGGGTTTCACAATCTTGATTCCCCATTTTTAGGCTCTGCCTTAGATAGCTGCAAGTGGGAGGATAAAGTTTTAAATTCTCGAGTTTGTCTTTGGTTACGTTGGCTCGAAAGTTTGGCTGATTACTGAAGAATTCGAAAAGCAAATCTCTTCCGAGATTTTCGTTTCCCTCTGCTTGAAGTCTTCTGAGAAGCCCAACGATAATCGTCCTCTCTTTTTCTGACAGAGCGTCATTCGACTTATATTTTTGGATGATTGGATAAATCAGAGAACAACTGGCCAAATCATTTAGAATAGAATTCAACCCTCCGCTAGTTTCCGGATTAATATTCAGAGATGACCTATGGTGGGTTTCCGGTCCGGTAATTTTCTCTATTGATTCCTTGCTTACCTCAAAAATCTGCGTGATTTCCTCCCAAGAAAGAGAGCTAGAAGCTTTAAGGATTTGGGTCTGATTTAATATGAGTTCTTCACTAAGCGAGTCGACAGGTTGGACGAATTGCTTTCCAATTTCGTCGGGATCCGATAGTAAGCATGAGTAATAGCCAGTTTTTTTGTGTTTGGAAAGCGGTAGCTTAACACCTTTTCCCAGTTGCCCACTCGTTCGAAATGACTGAGGAAAGCGATCAATTCCAACGAAGATGGTTTCGGCAAGTGGTTGAGTTTCGTCAAATATTATTTGCTGTAGTGCATATCCACTGCGCAGTTCTACCAGTTCGTTCCATCGCAGCCAAATATGAACACCTCGGTTACCAGAAAATTCAATCAAATAAGGAACTCTCTTGCTTTCAAGGTAGAGGCAAATCCGCGACGCTACTGTCTTTATCTCAGTTTGGGCAGCTTCGCGAATTTCATGATAATCCAACCTGGAAAGAATTTCTTTTCTGATATCGATATCAAAGCAGATCCACTTGAGTCTCCCGGCGGATAATTGGTATGACAAGCATGATCCTTCTTTCGCCAGCATTGATGCGATTTTAGGGACATTAAGCGGCTCATATACTGTATTGTATTTTCCATTAGAAATTTGCTCAGCGTAGGCCCAATTATTCACAACAAAAGCTCGCTGAATTTCAATCGCGAGATTTAGCAGGATCTGGGAACTTTCGCTTTGCTTCATTTGTTATATTTAATAGTGTGAGTATTCTGGATTAAGCACGAACTGGTAGATTCAATGAATAACCACAAGCTTGCCGTCCCACCATTCCTTGATGTTGAAGGGCGGATTTATGCTCCCTGTGGGACGATCTGCGGGGTGGCTTCGCGGGTGTGAACGCGGTGCCGAGCTGGGCAGTGCCATAACGAAGTCGACGAGGAGATGCGAGTGCTGGTCCTGGGTGAAGGAATTTGCCGGTTCGTTGCCGAAGTTGAAGTCGATGCCGCGGATGGCCATCGAAGAATTTTTAACCGCAAAGACGCAAAGGTCGCCAAGGGACGCGGATGGAGAGCTTGAATGGTTGATGGGATTCTCCTGCCCGAGGATGTCCTTCGCGTCCGTCGCCGTTGTGCGTTGCCGGGACTGGTTCCGATCCGCGTGCTGGGACGGGATACTGGGGATGGGGTCGGTCATCGTATTGAAGTTAGATGGGGTTCAGAAAATGGAGTCAGGCCGTTGTTTGTTAGTTTTCCGGCATTTCTTCCGTGTATGGGCCGAAAAGGCGTTCATGTTTTAGTCGATGAGGTGGTTTTGGCGCTCTAAAGGCTGTTGGTCAAGTTTTTTTGAATTTGGTTTGGAGTGGGGCTTCAAAAAGGGGTCAAACCCTAATGTCTGTTATTTTTAACCCACACCACGAAGTGAATATGTCTACCACAGACATTAGGGTTTGACCCGAATGGCGCTAACTTAGGAGTCTTTTGGGATGAATCTACTCCGTGGGAACGGTCGTTAGAGTTGGATTCTGCTAGATCTCCGCAACGGTGGAT
>JAWXBG010000191.1:0-5996 GCA_034439875.1 Flavobacteriales bacterium | reverse complement strand
TCTCGATTTTTATTCTTGATGTATGAATATACACCATCAAATAATCCCGCATTGCGCATTGGAAGTGTCTTGAGGTTAATGCGCTGCGGGATTCTCGAAACTACACGATGGAGCAAAGTAATAGTTCGACCTATGAATTCCGATATTTTCATCGCGTGATTCGGGATAATACCAATTCTGCACAATAAATAGTCCATGCTGCATTGCGCATTGGAAGGTTTTTTTTGGCAATGCGCTGCAGCATCTTGCGTGCACGAAATGGTCAATGTCTTTATAGTAGCTGTTGTCTAGGCTGAGCCGAGATCAGAGATACATAAACCCAAATCAAGCGATAGAAAAATTGCACCCTAAATTTGCCGATGAATGCAGTATTCTATCGCTTAGATTTGAGAATCCCGCACGCATTCTACAAAAATTGCCCTAAAGCGTAATGCGGAATAAACGGTATTAGCACTTCATAGCGATTCCCAATGCGGATTCTGGATTCAATAGCCCCATACTGTTTCACCTCATTTGACAATAACAGCTACTCTAACGGGATTTTCCACTTAATACATGCAAGATCCTGTGGCGCATTACCCACAGCAGACTTCCAATGCGCAATGCAGGATGGACTATTTTATAAGAAGAAGTGGTACGAGTTCTAAGGCAACCACAATAGCCCCAAAAAGGAAAGACCACACTGCTATTGCTGTATGGCCGTCCTTGTTTGAAGTTAGGTCTGGTTGTTAGAATAGAACGGGCAACATTTTTACATCACTACTTTCCATTGAAAGCAAAGAATAAATTCGGAGGTGGAATTGTTTTGTTCTCTTCACCACGCCAATCTTCAAACAGGAGATGAAACGGCCACCGAGGCTTCAAGGTTACAAGGGAACTCAAAAAGAATTTAAAGTGTTTGAAAACGTATAGAATGAGTCTGAAAAAACTCAAATACATTTAAAATAGTCAAAGGGTTCCAAGCAATCATTGCACTTGTACAGGGCTTTGCAAGCTGTAGAGCCGAACTGGCTTATCATAGATGTGCTCGTGGACTTGCATTGTGGACAGGCAATAGATCTAGATCGGCCTACTAATGATAGTTTGTCCACGGTGCTGTGAAGAGGGGGGGCTATGCCGTAAATCCTCAGTTTCTCCCTCGCGTCCTCATTTATCCAATCGGTGGTCCAAGCAGGAGTAAGAGTAGTTTTAATTTCGAATTTCTCTATGCCAAACTCATTTAGAACTTCTACAATATCGTCTTCCATTGCTTTCAGGGCAGGGCAACCGCTGTAGGTAGGGGTAATGGTCACTTCCAATGAGTCATTATTCCATTGAATGTCCCGGACTACTCCTAATTCGACAATACTAATAACAGGAATTTCGGGGTCTTCTATTTCCCCAAGTGCAGTCCATATTTCGTCAACGTTTATTTGATTCATTAGAATTTTGAATTCACCATTTAGCGCCCGGATAGGCTCGCTGTAAAAATTGCATATCTGAAAGAATGAATCCCAAATGTTCGGTATGCCGACCTTGTTTTCCCCCGCTATGAGACCAAGCATCCGGAGGCATGGTAAGTCCTGCTTCCTCTAAAATGGCTTTTACATGATCAAGCCATACTGCTTTTAAAGAGATGAAATTAGGCCCGATTTTTTGATCAAACATTAATTGGTCTATGGAATCCATTGTGAACATTTCACCTGTATATGGCCATATTTTATCGATTGCATCTTGCATTCTTCGATGACTTTCTTCTGTTCCATCGCCTAGGCGCAGAACCCAATCGCTCGAGTGCTGTAAATGATATTTTACTTCTTTCAAACTTTTTACAGCGAATGAAGCAAGAAATTCGTCGGATGAACTTGAGATGTTTTCTAGGACAAGTGAATACCAAGCTGAAAAGAGAAATTGCCGCGCAACAGTATGCGCATAGTCGCCATTGGGTAGCTCCACCAATAGAATATTTTTATATTCTGGAGCATCTCTCAAAAATGCAATCTGATCTTCGTCTTTGCCTTCATCCTGAACTTTTGAGGCGTACTGCATCATCAAGGTAGCTTGACCTAAATAATCTAAGGCATGATTGGTGAGGGCAATATCTTCTTCCAAGACTGGGCCATGACCACACCATTCGCTCAATCGTTGGCCCAGAATAAGGGTGTTGTCTCCAAGACGGAGCACATATTCCAGAAGTGCGTTGTTCTGACTCATATCTGATGATTAAACCGGAGACTTTTCCGGAAGTTCAAACGTATTAAAAGTACAATTACATATGACCAATTTCCGGCGGAATATCGTAGAAGGTTGGGTGTCTGTAAACCTTATCATTCGCCGGATCGTAAAGAATGTCCTTGTCATCCGGACTTGAGGCTGTTATGTCCTCACTTTTCACTACCCAAATACTTATTCCTTCGGCACGACGGGTATATACATCACGTGCATTAGCGATCGCCATTTTGGCATCAGTGGCGTGCAAGCTGCCTACATGTTTGTGGTTGAGGCCTTGCTTACTGCGGATAAATATTTCCCAAAGAGGCCAGTCTTTATTGCTCATACTCTTAAATGTTTCAAATACTGCCGAAAGATAAGAAAGGAGGGGAAACGAAGTGGCGAATTTTAGTAGATTCAACCTAGAACTTTATCAAGCTTCGACTTCGCGACAGCAAATTCCTTTTCATATCTTACACCCATGATTTCGAATGACGAATTGAGGGTACAATTTCCCGATATATATGAACAGCAAGCCAGACAGGCAATCCTCGACAATGGTATTGAAACGCACATTAAAGCGGGTGAAATGCTTATGGATATTGGACAATACATCAAGTATATTCCGCTTGTTATTTCGGGAAATCTAAAGATACTTCGCGAAGACAATGAGGGAAATGAGCTCCTGCTTTACTATCTCCGCCCGGGTGAAACCTGTGCAATGTCTCTTACTTGTTGCACTGGAGACTCCCTGAGTAATGTTCGTGCTGTAGCCGAGGAGGATACTTATGCTATCGCCATTCCCGTGAAATTTATGGATGAATGGACTCAGGAGTATAGATCGTTTAAACATTTTGTATTACTTACTTATCAGCGTAGGTATGAGGAATTGTTGCGTACCATCGATGGTATAGCATTTCAGAAGCTCGATGAAAGGCTTACGGCTCTTCTAAAAGAGAAGTCTAAAGCACATGGCAGTAATATTTTGAGCGTAACACATCAAGAATTGGCTCAAGAGTTGAATTCGTCTAGAGAAGTGATTAGCAGACTTTTAAAGCAATTGGAGAGAATGCAATTTGTCCGACTCGGGCGAAATAAAATTGAGATTCTAAAAGTTATGTGACCTGAGTTACTGCTTTGCAGAGTTCGATATGTCCAACTTTGCAGTAACAAAAAAAGTAAGGACATGAATAATTCAAAAGAAAAAATCACGCTAATAGATGTTCGATCTCAAGGTGAGTTTATGATGGGACACGTTGAAGGTTCTCTCAATATTCCACTTCATGAAATTCCTGCGCGTGTTGCTGAAATTAAGTCGATGAATGGAACAGTTTATCTATGTTGTGCCAGCGGGAATAGAAGCGGTCAAGCCGAAATGTATTTACGTCAGCATGGACTTACTGAAGTTCATAATGCAGGAAGTTGGTTGGATGCAGAGGAATTTTTACATTCTAATTGATACAACAATGAACTGGTTGAAAAAACTCTTGGGCTTGGATGGTCCTGATGTGAAAGAACTCCTGAAGAGCGGAGCGAAATTGGTAGATGTAAGAACACCTGCTGAATTCAAAAGTGGACATGTCAAAGGTTCGGTAAACGTACCGCTCGATCAATTGGAGAAAAAAGTTTCTGCATGGAACAGAGATGAAGTAATAGTAACATGCTGCAGAAGTGGTATGCGAAGTAGTTCTGCGGTTCAAAGGATGCGAGCTATTGGCTTTAAAAACGTTCACAATGGCGGAAGCTGGACAATCATTAAAAAGTAATAGAAAATGAAAACAATCGCTGCTCTCTCAATGTTTTTGCTTTTGATAAGCGCTCAGGCATGCACAAAGGATTCAAATCCAAAGGGTCCAATACCCAATGTTCAAACTGGAGTGGTAAACAAAAGCGCGGATTACGAACCTAAAGAATTTAATAAGCACCTCAAGGATGCCGGAATTCTGATAATTGATGTGCGCACACCGGCTGAATTTGAGTCAGGCTATATAGAGGGAGCTATGAACATCAATTGGTACGATAAAACATTTGCACAAGATGTCAATAAACTTGATAAGAGCAAACCTGTATACATCTATTGTGCGGTGGGTGGAAGAAGTTCTCAGGCCAAAGAATTGTTGCTCAAAAGTGGGTTTGTTGAAGTGCATAATTTGATCGGTGGAATGGGAGCGTGGAAGGAAACAGGATTATCTATAAAAAAGAAGTAATGAAAGAATCATTTAATGAGATCATTAATGGCAAAAAACCGGTGTTGGTTGATTTTTTCGCAACCTGGTGTGGACCCTGTAAATATCAGTCGCCAATTCTCGACGAACTGGCTGAGGAGATAGGGGAGGATGCACGAATATTAAAGATTGATGTAGATAAGAATCCTACCATTGCCTCCCAATTGGGTGTTCGTGGAGTGCCTACTTTGATTATATTTAAGGAAGGGCAGGTAAAATGGCGCACAAGTGGTGTTAAGATGAAAGATGAATTGCTAACACTTTTAAGGCAACACGTATAATGGAAAATTATTGGCAGATAATTACCGCTTCGTATCAAGGCTATTGGACCTATCTAAAGACAGAATTTCTAAATCCAACTTGGAATAATTATTTGTGGTGGCTAGTTGGGCTATCGTTGTTCGTTTGGTTGCTCGAAATTGTTTTTCCATGGAGGAAAAATCAGTCGGTCATTCGGAAGGATTTTTGGCTTGACGGTTTTTACATGTTTTTCAATTTCTTTCTTTTTTCGCTCATTGGCTTTAATGCGTTAAGTAATTTGGGTGTAAATCTTTTCAATGATTTTATCGCTCTGTTTGGTTGGACCAATATTGTCGCATTTGAAATTCAGTCGTGGCCTGTTTGGACACAATTTCTACTTTTGTTTGTGCTAGCAGATTTTCTTCAATGGAATATACATAGGTTGCTCCACAGGGTAGCTTGGCTTTGGGAATTTCACAAGGTGCATCACAGTGTGGAGCAAATGGGATTCGCAGCCCAATTTCGCTTCCATTGGATGGAAAGTATCATATATAAAACGCTCCAATATATTCCACTGGCCTTGATTGGTTTCGGATTGGTCGACTTTTTCATAGTTCATATTATTGCTGTATCAATTGGACATTTGAATCACAGCAATTTGGGAGTCGGTTGGGGCCCTTTTAAATACATATTCAATAGTCCGAAAATGCATATTTGGCACCATGCATTAGAACTTCCAAAAGGAACGTATGGAGTCAACTATGGTTTGAGTTTAAGCATTTGGGATTATCTTTTTGGCACGGCCTACGTTCCAAAAGACGGTAGGGATATACCCCTTGGATTTCCGAAGCTGGCATCATTTCCCAGAACATTTTTCAAGCAAATAATTTATCCATTCAAGAAATGAGAGATTTTATTGGCAATTGGAAGTTGGTGGGCATCATGTGCCTCACATTGGGATTAGCTCCTTTCACACCCGAGCCACATATCTGGGGTAAAATAAAGTGGATAGCAGGTGGTGCAAATGATATGCAACTACTCGATTGGTGGGATTTTGTAATGCACGGAACACCTTGGTTTCTTCTCATTCGAATTGGCTTTTTAGCATTGAAGAAGAAGTTTCAAACGGCTTCATAGCCGCACGTTTATCCTTTATATCAAGTAGAACATCAAATAATCAATTGTTTGAATTCCTCATATGGGGAGATTGAACGTCTGAGCTATTGAATTCCATCCTAAAGCTCCCTAGAAGCGACATCTTACCCCAATCACCTAATAAGAATTCATTCTTTCACCCAGCTCCCTAGGAGCGACATCTTACTACCACATCTTCCCCCCATC
>JAWXBG010000190.1:0-3585 GCA_034439875.1 Flavobacteriales bacterium | reverse complement strand
CAGTTGTCAACAGCACTCCATATATAATGGATAGTAGTTTGACAATCACCTTCAGTAGAGACAAACACATCGGGAATCAAAGTGAGTTGTTCGTCACAATTATCAGTAAAAGTTACATTTGCTGCTTCAAAAAGATCACCGCACTGAACATACAAATCCTCAGGATCTGCACTAGCTACAGGAGCTTCTTGATCTCCGCCGTTACCAGCATCATCGGCGCATCCGCAAAGATTGCAACCACCAGTATTCGAAACTATAACTACAACATTAATAGTAGTTGAAAGAGGAATTTGAGCATTATCTGTTCCTACGAATGTGATCGTATTTGAACCAAGGTTATTGTTGCTGGCTGTAAATTCAACAGTAATAGAAGCAGGGTTTCCGCTCGAATTTGAAATGACATTCAAACCTGATGAATTTGTTCCCACTTCGATTGAAGTAATTTGACCATTTTCAGGAGCAAGAAACTGACCTGAAATGGTAACTACTTCACCTGGGCAAGCTAAAATGGGTGCAGTAGAGAAACCGCTGGCAATAGGCGCTTGGTTTGTATCGTCGCCGGCAAAGAATTGCAGACACTGACCATCCAACCAATCAACACCATCGTTTATTCCACCTGGTCCATCATAATCATTACCGGGATGATCGAATCTACCAATAAGGAAGAAGTCAATTCCGTTTCCGGAGTTAATACCCACCGTTGCGGGAACACCACCAAATCCATTTACACCGGAAGAGGCAGCACCTGTAGTCCAGTCCATGTTGTCGTAGAAAAACGCAACGTTATTTCCTATACCAATAACTGGATCATTTCCGTCGGTCAGTATTAACTGAAAAGTGTTGAGTTTGTCAACCTGTTCGTTGAAATAACCAACACCCACCCAATTAATGTAGATCGAATTGCCTTCAATGGTATACCAGATTTCGCCGGCACCACCCAAATCAACATCACCCCAAAAAGGAGCGATCATGATGTAATCTGAAGAAGGAAAACCAGTTGACGTATACTGCCAGTATGGATTACTGAAAGAAACGTTTCCGTTTATATTAATATATAGAGAAGAATAATCTACACCATATAAATTAAAAGTAAACGGAAGGTTTATCAACGAGCTGCTTCCATCATCCTGACCATCACCGCCAGATCCGTTGTTCACGAAATCAGGTTGAATCCAGGTATCAGGATTGTGCGGAATGTAACAACCATCGGTTTCAAGGCCTCTAGTGAAGCTTTCAGTAATGATGTTTGTAACACTTGGAGCATTCTCAGGTGTAGGAACCTGAGTAGGAATAGGAAGGAGCATTTTCGCCGAAGCGTCCTGAGCCTTCGCTGAACTTGGAGCCCAGCTGGTGATAACAACTGTGGCTAAAATCGCCGTCAGGGAGGTGTGTAAGAAACGCGACATTGAAGTCCCGGCTTTCTCACACCATCGAAGAGTAGAATTCTTCATGGTTGTTGATTAAGTTAAACAAAAAAGGTTAGCAAGCAAAAAGTACTTGTGTAGAGTCAAAAATGGGAAACTGTTTTCAATAGTTCAACGACAAAAGTACAACTATTATCGACCAACAGGCTATTTATTCCAATCAAATGCATAATATGACCGACGAAGTGATGATAATTCGCTCAAAATCAAGTTTTTGAACCCAAAAAGCTCATCCTCAGGATCATTCCAAAATTTGTCCTTACCGATTTCAAGCCAAAGGGCTCAAAATCTATGGAGCTCAGTTCGTGCCCCTCAGTCGGGGATCTTGAGGAATTTCCTTTCTCAAAAAGCGGCCTTCCAGACTTACTATATTGGAGTATTTCAGATCATCCCCGATTTTGAAGTGCACACTACTTTCAGACACATCTAGATTCGGAGAAACGAACTTTTAGAGGTCCTTAAGAAGGAATGGCACAGATCTTATAGCGGAAAGGGTTTGGTATAGTCGTTTGCCTAAAGAGGTTATACTTTAAATCAGAGGTAAGCTATAAGAGTTCTGACTAGGTGTTATATTCCTAAATTGAGGATTTTGCGAAATCTAAATGGGCATTGCGCGCAATTTTTTGAAGCAAATTCATGAGAGAATTCGCATAAATTCCTTTTGTAGGGAAGAGAAGTTTGCAGTCTATCGCAAGGGAATGAAAACTTCTAACGTCATCGAGAAGTTGAATTATTTAACGCCCAGGACAAGTATGTTTTGAATGAAATATTGAAAAAGTCAAAACCTCCAGCAATTGAAAGTAACAATCTTCATTCGTGGGTTTACTTTTCTTTGTATCTTCGAACTTAAGACTTTTCGGTCTGAAATAATCACTAGCCACTGACGACATGAAAACACTTTTACTAGCCTTCGCATTGGTCATTTCCACATCGCATATATATGGGCAAGAAGAACCATTGCCACTTCCAGTAGATGGCGTATGGCAGATGTTTTGGTACAGCATGTTCAACTTTTCTGACAATGGAACATTTGCATACCACATGAATGAAGAAGTTAATTTCAATGACACTCTTTATTTCCCTGTGGAGCAATACAGTTTTTGCGGTGAGAATTTGACGCCATCTATTGTGTTTTACGTCAGAGAAGATTCAGGAAAATGGTATCAACGATCCTCGGAAACAGCATCAGAACAATTGCTATTTGATTTCACGCTGGAAATCGGAGACATAGTAACTCTTAGTGCATGTTATGGCATTACGGAAGAACTTCATACCTTGAGTGTTGTTGATGTTGAAGATATCTTGATGTATGATGGAACTACAAGACGGAAGTGGACATTGGTTTATGATGAAAATTCGTTCTATTCGGGCAATGAAGAAATTTGGATTGAAGGAATCGGCAATTTGTATATAGGCATTATACATGGATTAAGCTCTTCCTGTGTGGATTTAAATACAAACCTTCATTGCTTCCTACAGCAAGAGCAAAGAGTCTTTCCAACAAATGAGTTTCCAGAAGGACTCGACTGTTGCACTCCTGTTGGAATTAAAGAACACAATACCCATGAGTGGGTGACAACATTCCCAAATCCTTCGTATGACTCAATCACAATTTCCAGCAGTTTACCAATTCACAACTTACGAATTTCAGATTCGATTGGACAAGTAGCATGTGACTACATTTTAACCCAGAATGAAAAGACCGTACTCGTCGACATTTCAAGTTTTTCTCAAGGTGTTTACTTCATTTTCATCGAGACAGAAAATGGCATCCTTACTGAACAATTCGTTAAAGAATAGCAAGAACCCTCCCTCACAACTGTGCCTTGGCAAAGTCTCCTTTCTTTGTCTTTGGCCCCAATTACTGTTTATTAATTTGTGCGTTTCTACTTCCCCCAAACTTGAGTAAAAGCAAAAGGGCCCATCACCGAGTCGTAAGGCACATACGTCTTGAACCATTGTGCTCAACCAACATCGACTATTTTACAATAGATGAGAAAAATAGTTTAAGAAGAACCCGGAGCTTTACTCTCATTGGGTGTTTATTCATCCTTAGTATTATCCCGAATCACGGGATGGAGATATCGGAATTCATAGGTCGAACTATTACTTTGCTCCATCGTGTAGATTCGAGAATCCCGCAGCGCATTAACCTCAAGAT
>JAWXBG010000189.1:0-6381 GCA_034439875.1 Flavobacteriales bacterium | reverse complement strand
GATTTATATCACGGCGGATTCGCGCTGCAATAGATTTCCAACGCGGATTTTGGGTTCAATGTAGTGAAACTGTATTGGACTATTACAGATATCCAAACGGTATCAGTTGTTTGCCTTGATCGCAAGTAGAATCAAGTTCCCCAGATATAGATGGAGTAGGCAATGCTGTATGTGTATTATTTTAGAAACGCTCTCTTAACGACACGAAGGACAAAGCCCGCGCACCGTGAAATTCACTTCTTTCACTTGGTATTTTCGAGGTAGCTTGAAGCTCGGCACAACTTCTTCCAAACAGGTGACAGATTTGCATTTGTCGCAGCTAAAATGAACGTGATCGTGATAATGGTGGTGACCTTCTTCACAAGTGTGGCAACTTGCATAGCGAACAATGCCATCGACATTAACAATGCGATGAATGCTTCCATCTTCAACAAGGCGATCGAGAACACGATATATAGTGACCCTATCGCAAAGCCCATTTATAGCAACTTGAACATCGGCATGCGAGAGTGCTGATACAGAATCGTTCACCAGTTTCAGAATTTCTGTTCTGGCAATAGTGTTGCGTGGGGTTTTCGAAGTATTCATGCGGGCTCGAAATTACGAAAATGCAACTCGGTTGCAATACAATGAGCCGTGAAATCCAATTACTCAATGTTTAATAGAAAAATGTCCAAGAGTCCGGCAAGACCGCTAGACGAAAATCGGGCTCCTTTTATTCTGTTTGTTGTAGGATTGATCGAAAAATTATAAGCACTCCTTAAATCCGCGTTTTCCAATATGGTATTCACAAAGGTTGCTTTCAGCATATTACAATTTTCAAATTTCACAGAGGCCAAGTCTGCCTCGGTAAAATCTACTTCGATCAAAAGGGAATCCTTAAAATAGGATTTCTGAAGTTTCATGACGTAAAACGAGGAATGCGAAAGATTACAATTTTCGAAAGTCACTGCCATTCCCATATTGTTCATTTCATCGAATCGCAAACCTAGCATTTTGCAATTGAAAAATTTTACATGTCGAAGTGCGGTCTGATTTGTTTTCACAAGACTTAGATCACAACTTTTGAATTCACAATCTATGAATTTGGCATTGGAGAAATTGGCTCCGGAAAAATAGCAACCATCAAAGACACAATTCTCGAAGGTCGAAAATTCGATCAATTCTGCCTGGATGTTGTTCTTAGAAAATAATTCATCGACGAAAGTAGCCATGTGGTTTTTGATTAAGAAATTTGTATTATTGATGCTGGCCTTACTATGGGGTGAAATGATCTCATTGGAAGTTTCATTGTGATTTAGAATATCGCCCTCGCCTGAACACCCCCGCTGTGCACAACCCGAAAATCTCCTGGTTTTCTGCCGTTATAGACAAAATTGATTTGAAGATTTTTTGTCAAATTTCGTTGCAGATTGATTCCCCATGTAAAATTGTTACCGGCGCTCAAACCTTCGAGCATTTCAAATCCCAAGGATGAATTGCTTTCCGAGTTGAAAACTATGTTGAGATAGGAAAATGTCATCTGAAAAGTTCCTTGTTGTGATGTATTTAATTGAGATTCTAATCCAATTTCAGAAACGGTACTTACTTCTGTTCCCATTGTATTTTTGCGTTGTGTATAGGAGGATAAAATGGAAAGTCGCCTGTTGTAGTCCGGCTGCCATGTGAGATTTGGCTTGAGTTGTATGTACTCTATCCGGAAATTTCGACCAGTCAAAAAGTCCGAAGCTATGGAGCGTACCCCTGTTTTTACGTTGGGTATAAAGGAGATGTTTTTAGTGAACGCCCAGCGAACTCCCAATTGTTGATATTGGTCGTTTCTCGATTCAAAACCATTTGCCAATAATGTCTTATTGCTCATGTTTTGATACGTATAGTCCATCCCAAAAACAGGATGTGTTTTGTTGAAAAACAGGACGTTTCTAAAGGAAGAATTTAAGGCAAGCAAAACGGTGTCTGCAATGTCGTTGATCAATGGATTAAAGCGACTCTCTTCGTCTTCTCGGCTTGTTTTTCGATCTGCCTTTATGGAGGCCTGATCGCTAAGTCTGGAAACAAACTTCAAAAACCCTTTCGGATCTTTGATAATGCGCGATGGATCTATGTTGATGTTCTGCGTCCATTGGTTTGTATAGGTTCGTGCATAAGTGTCACTTTGCAAGAAGACTCTGATGTATTCTGCTTCATAAGTGAATTGCGCGATTTCAAATTCGTTCAAATCCTTCACTCCGTCGGCGTTGTAATCGTTCCAAATGTAAAGTCCTTGACCGGGTTGTACTTGTAGATAAACGAATTCTCGTTGCTGTTCTAAGCCCGATCCCACTTCGTAAAAGGTGTTGCCCGAAACAAATCCTTTCCAAAACTTATAATTGTACTCCAACCTCCCAAGAAGAGTGTTTTCTGGCTCTTGCGAAAATGTCTCAGGATTTAACGCGCGCAATTTTCTGTTCGAAACTGTTATGCGTAACAGATTTTTTTTGGCTCCTTTCAACACCGATTCAAAACCGTATTGTTCGGCTCGTGCTGATCCCAAAAATTGATTTTGACTTGGACGTAGATCTATGCGATCGCGATAGAATAAAGCAAATGAATTTCCCGCACTATCTAATGTCCCCACCCGTGCTTCCCAATCATAGAAGCCATAGGATAGAGGACTCAACGAATCAGTGCCTTGTACAAATTGCTTATTGTCTTCCCGTTCATCTTTGAATCCAAAACGTAGAAATTTCCAGGGTAAAAGAAGGTCTGATTTATGTCGAATAAATTGGCTTTCTACAATGCCCGTAGTGCGCAATGCCGAGGCTTGCACATCGGCTTTTGCTCCTTTGTGATGTACGTTCAAAATGGTTTTGACTTTCGTGCCATTGAAAGCGGAGCCCACAGAAAAACCTTCGATTCCAAGGGAAACTGTACCGTTTTGTTTGTTCAAAGCGCTTATCTCAAGGTCGCCGATAAATTGATGGCCCTCGAGCGTTTTTCCAAGTACGTTCCAGTTTCTATCGAACTCAACTGCTCTAAATCTTTCTATCGGAATGAAAGAAGGATCGGTATGTTCAAAAGATATGTGATGGGCCATTTGCCAAATACTGTCTTTTGCGCCTTGTTTCGAATAGAGATGATCAAATACAAGCCACTGCGAATGCCCAATGTTATCTTGATCGTCTTTGTCCGAAAATGTATTCAGGTCGTTGTTGGAAACAGCGGTTTCTATTTTCAGACTGCTGGATTCGCGAAATAGCAAATTCATTCCAGCTACCGCCATCTGTCTTTTACGCGGGGTAAATAGAATTTGAATGGGCGCATAACTTCCTTGATGTATCAACGTTCCATCCACATCTACTGGAAGCAACCATTCGAACGTACGTCCACTCGATGAGAAATCACTTTCTGTATAGTCACCGTTGCCTTGACCTACAAAACTAAATATTGCTCTGTAAAATGCTTCGGTGTCTAATGTAGAATATACCAACACAGAGTCGTATCCAAGTGTATCGCGAAGCGCGTAGAGTACTTGAGAATTGTTGTATCCCACGCTGTCTATTCCGCTAATGGAGGCGGCAAGTACATCGTCGCCGGCCATACTCAGGGCTATCCTGGAGTCAGAGGTGAGTTCTTGTTGCAAGGGTTGATTGCGCGCGTCATTTTCAGAAAATGTGTTGATATAAAATGTCGCATTTTTTTTTTCAATCGCTATATTAGCGGTGATCATGGGTCGGGCATAGCGCTTGTCGCTATATTGAAATTCAACCACAATGCGTCTATCTTTGGTAATAGGCTGTCGTGTGGTAAAACGAATTTCGGCTGCATTGTAGTCAATTACATAATCGCGATCTTGTCCTCGCTCAAGCAATTTGCCATCAATAAATACTTGCTCCGTAGCGGCCAAAACTACAATGAAGACCTCGCCATCATTTCCAAAAAGTCGGTATGGACCCTGATTGCCTTCTATGCCTTGTATTTGATTTCGCCCAAAGCGTCCTTTTGAAATGGACGCGGAAACTTCACTTTCAATAAAGGTTTGTTTGCCATTGATGTCTCTGCTCTTCGAATAAAGATATGCGCCTTGAGCTCTCTTCGCGTAATTCATGAAGTATCCCCGAGGCCTTTTTATCTGAAAATCTCCTGCAATCAACTTTGTTCGTTCATCGTAGACTTGAATGAATACCTGATCAAAATCCTGCAATTGTTGCGTATTTCCTTGTGGTTGAATTGGAATATTGTCGTCGGCAATACTGGCAAGTACGCTGTATTGCTCTGTGAGTTTGCCCGAGAGTTGAAGATTTAGTGCGCTATTCACACTGAGGTTTTGCGCATTGCCTACTTGTATTCCTCTGCTGATACTTCCGCTTTTTTGAATTCCGGATTCACCGAGATAGTCATCCGGCAGGTTTGGTGAAATCTGGTAGAAGTTTATTTTTCCAGCCCCGTCTGCTGTAATTAAGGTGCTGTCTTTGTGAAAATATTTTTTACTTAAATCCAGTGGAAGTACGCGATAAACAAATTCCGCTGTGTCAGGTCTGGTTTTAAATATTACTGTAGATGTGTTTATGTCAACCGCAAAGAGACTGTCTGGCATTGCTATATCGTTTGAAGTTATCACCAAGCTGCCGGGCATTAAACTCAAGGTGTCTATTCGAATGGTGTCTGATGTAAGAGCGATTTTTTTGGAACGCACATTGGAGATTTGAGCCTCAAAAAGTGCAGGGATCAGCAATGAGCAAATGAGCCCGGTGATTCGGAGCCATTTAGATGAAATGATATGTGTGATATTCCAAAGAATAGACAAGACCGCTAAAAACGCAAAGGAAAGGTGTTTTAGTATAGGCAGGCACGATCATTACTTGGAACGAATAGCGTCAACCGGATTTAGACGCGCCGCCATGAGGGCCGGAATGATACCGCTAATGATGCCTACGATCACGGCTATTGCAAGCCCAAGTATAATTCGGGCAAGCGGAAGTATAAAGTCGAGGTCGGTTACAGAGGTAAGAAGAAGCACTACCAACCATACCAATGTGAGTCCAAGAATTCCTCCAATGATGCAAAGGGCGATACTTTCAAAGAGAAATTGCCCGAGGATGAAGTAGTTTTTGGCTCCGAGAGATTTCTGAATGCCAATGATATTGGTTCGCTCTCGCACACTCACAAACATGATGTTCGCTATGCTGAAACCCCCGACTAGTATAGCGAAGATGCCTATCACCATACCCGCAATGTTGAAGATGCCTATGATGCTGTCTACCATTCCGGTGATCATTGTGCTTTCTATTACTGAGAAATCGTTTTCTCCCCGCGGTTTTACACCGCGGATAGCCCTGAAATTCGCAATTACCTCGTCTTTCAGTTGCTTATTACTTACTCCTGCCTTGGCTTTTACGGTAATGCTCGCATCTACTTGTTGAGGGTTCAGTAGTCTGACACCGAATTTATAAGGAACCATAGCAGCTTGATCGAATCCCGTGCCGAAAAGTGATTGACCTTCTTTTTCAAATACGCCAATTACTTGCACTAATTGACCACCAAGCCGAATTTCTTTGCCTAATGGCGATGCAAATCCAAATAATTGTTCGCCCACATCACTGCCTATGATGGCCACATTGCGACCCGCATCCGCTTCTTGTTTTGTAAAGTATCGTCCAGAAGTGAGGTTTAAGGCTATTACTTCACGGTATTCGAATGTAACGGCCATAATAATAGTAGACGATGTGAAGTTGTTTTCATACTTCGCAGTTGTCATATTGGTCGCGCTAAATGCCATGGCACTTGCACTAGGTAGTCGCTCGTGGAGCATCTCCATATCATCGAGACTCGGTTGTTTTCGTCCCATGTATTTCCACCAGGCGTACTCTTCATCGCCTTCCTCTGGACCCATTGGCCATTTCTGCACAAAAAGCACATCGCTCCCAATCATATCAAAGCTAGACTTCATGTCAGCCTCCAGACTATCGACTACACTTAACACCAAAATGATAGAAAATATACCGATGCTTATTCCTAGCAAAGACAGAACAGTGCGCAGCACATTATTCACCAAAGCTTGCCAGGCAAAGAGAAAACTTTCTTTTATGAGACGCAAAAACAGTTTCATACAGCGAAGCTAGCGTATAGTGATTATAAAACTGTCGAAATTGTACAAGTGGAATTTTGAAGGCCAAATGGCTTCGATTTGCAATGAGCAACAGTAAACATAAAGGGACCCAATTATTTTATTTTGAGGTCCCCTTGAATTGGGCGTGCCCCCGCCTTGCACCATCGTGATTCCAATTTGATTGAAACAGATTTTCTTCGGTTCATATTTGTATTGCGGGGTCAGGCCATTCGCTTCAAGTCCTCGTGCCTGCGGGCTTTTCGCTGCTGTCCTTCACGCGGGCACGAGGACTT
>JAWXBG010000188.1:0-4154 GCA_034439875.1 Flavobacteriales bacterium | reverse complement strand
CACCAATAATCTCGGAGCTAGAAGAGGACGGTCAGCGCGAAGCACTATTGGTTACGAGCACAGGCGTAGTAGTAAATGGAAATAGAAGACTTGCCGCAATGCGGGAACTTCTTCGTAAAAAAGATGGGTCTGCGGACAACAGGTTCACTAACATAAAATGTTCGATCCTCCCATCCGATGTAACGCGGGATGAAATTGATGACATAGAAGCTGACCTTCAAGCTAGACGCCAAACTAAGTTGGATTATGACTGGATAGGAGACGCCCGATTAATTCGTCGTCAAATTGATAAAGGACGCACATCTAAAGAAGTTGCTGATCGGTTACGTAGAAGCAAGCTTGATATTGAGAATGTACTTCAAGCTTTAGATGAAGCTGATTTATATTTGAGTGAATGGATAGAAAAGCCCGGACAATATGAGCTTGTAACCCAGGAAGGCCAGCAAATATTTGGAGATATTCCAAAAAGTATTGCTAGGAGAGATGTTGGGTTACAGAATGCCAGTCGAGCCATTGCTTGGGCAATATTCGAGAACCGAGACAGGATAAGTGGCCGAGTATATCGGTTCAATTCCGCCTTTGGAAAGCTTGCTCCTAAAGTTTTAGATATTCTAGAAGAACAATTGGACTTGACCAAATACAATGACACCTTAGTACGAGATGATGATTTCACAATCGACATTGATTCAGATGATGCAGTCAAGGATTACACACCGATAATCCATGCTCTTAAAGATGATTATGCCAAAGATGAAACAATTGAAATTCTAATTGATGCCTGCGAAACAGCTATTGAACTAGATAAAGGACAAATAAGTGGACAAACTGCTTTAAATACATTGGTCAAAGTCAATTCCAAAGTCACAAGTATTGATGTTTCTACAGCAGGTATAAAAACACTACCCGGTATGCTTAAACAAATTGAAACAATACGGAAAGGACTGGACAGAATAGAATATGCTATCAATGCCCGCCGAGTGGGTAAAGACGCTACTTTATTTGATAAGGAATAAAGCCGGTGAACACATCTCTAATCATAGTCAGAATCTTTTATAACGCCGATCATAGCGGTACAATCTCTGTACCAATGGATGCTCAAGAGGCACCAATTTGGGCACGTATTAAACTAGCAATTCGCACAAAAAAAATCGATCATACAATTAGTGAGGGAGAAATAAATCTTTCATGGCCTGATACCCTAGGTGTTGTCAGGGAGCTTGGAAGTAAAATCAACCAACAAAATTTAAATTTTCGCTTTCTCCCTGAAGGTGATGCATTAGAAAAAATTCGTTCCTTTTCTGAGCAGATCAAACTTACACGCACTCAACGTAATAAGCTAACTGAGGTTATTTCTCCTGAACAGGTTGAAGAGAAATTAAAATTAAAGGGTTTTACAGAACGTGAGCTCAAACCTTTTCAGATTCGAGACCTCATTCATTTATTGTCATTGCCTAATGGGGCAAATTTCTCTGTTCCAGGAGCAGGTAAAACAACCGTTACTTTCGCATTGCATACATTAGTTCGAAAGGACAACCAACACTTTATGGTAGTTGCTCCTAAAGCAGCTTTCCAGGCTTGGATGGATATAGTTGACGAATGTATGGAGACAGATTCTCCTAATGGAGGATCAGAGGGTTTTACCCTACTCACCGGTACAGAAGCAGAAATTAGAAATGCCATCAATTCTGGAGCTACCCGTTTTATCATTTCCTATGATATGGTGATCAGGCAACAAGGATTGCTAGCTGCGCATTTTGCCACTACAGAAACACATCTTGTTCTTGATGAATCGCACCGGATGAAAGCAGGTTGGCAATCACAAAGAGGTGCCTTCCTTCTCCGTATAGCTGATAACCCAATCCGACGAGATATTCTCACAGGAACACCGATGCCTCAATCTGCATCGGATATGGAATCTCAGCTAGATTTTCTATGGCCAGGGCATGGCTATGGTTTGGAGATTTCTCAAGGTAAGGCTCCACGTACTGTACTAGGCAATCTCTATGTCCGAACAACCAAAAATGAACTTGGTCTACCAAAAGCACAAAGACATTTTATTGATGTTTCAATGGATCCAGGTCAACTTGCTTTGTATTCAATCGTTCGCAACGAATTCCTCCGGGATTATTCAAAACGACTTTCTCGAGGGTTGGGAGATGCACAATTCTTGAAAGCGAGGCGTTCGGTAATGAGGCTTTTACAGCTATCAGTAAATCCTGTCCTTGCCCTCAGCGCTATGGCCAACGATGATACGAAGATTGAATCTGCAATTGTTGATCTAGTTCTTGAAGAAGGACATTCAGCAAAAATGCGAGCAGTAATGGATCATGCATATGCTCTTGCAAGATCGGGTCAAAAATCTGTTATCTGGACTATTTTCACTGACACTATTCACAGTTTTACCTCTTCTCTAGCTGACCTTAATCCTGTTTACATTCATGGGGGTGTGCCTTCTGGGTTACCTCAAGATACTGAAAGTCGCGAAGGAAGAATACGTCGCTTTCATGAAGATAGTGGCTGTTTTGTCCTTATTGCAAACCCCGCCGCGGCAGGTGAAGGTATAAGTTTGCATACTGTTTGTCACAATGCAATATATGCTGATAGAAGCTATGTATCAACACATTATTTGCAGTCAATAGATAGAATTCATAGGTTAGGCCTTCTTCCAGAACAAGAAACTCATATTCATATTTACCGATCTAAAGCACCCCAAGTAATAGGAAGCATCGATATGTCAGTGAGTCGGCGATTGGTTGAAAAGATACGGAACATGCAAATGCTACTAGATGATCCAGACTTGCATGAAATTGCATTTGATGAAGAAGAGGCGGCAGATCCCCTAGATTATGATGTAGATATTCAGGATTTAATTGATCTTATTGCGGAATTAGAAGGTGTCGCAGGAGATATTCCTCCGGAAGAACTATGACCGAGGCAATCCCAACCGACCGTATTTTCTCACTATCCTGTTTCGAAGGCGTAAGACTGTTTCGATTGTATCAAAACACTCACCCAGAGCTAGATATTCCAGACCTGCTTGCGCTCATTGAGAATGTTGAAGCAGATGCGCACAACCTTGATCTTGAGGCTTCAGTACATTTATCAATGATTGTTGATCAAGAATGTCCTTTAGAAGGTGTTGCTTTTTATCAAGGGTGCATTAAAGCAGTTTTGCTTAAACATCAACCAATTTGGTCAAAGCTAATGCGCGCAGGACGTAAGAGATTTATTAATTCTCTTGGTGAAAATGATCATGATATTTTTGAAGCGGCTGGTCTAATGAAAGAACCTCCATCTTCCTCTTTAGTTGAATGGTGGGACAATGTTTCTGGTTACGCTCGTCTTATTATTGATCAAATAAAAATGGAGCAAGCACGCAAAGCTGAAATAATGACTATCGAATATGAACGCAAGAAGCTTGCAAAGGTTGGTATTGACAAAGAAGTGGAATGGCCTGGGTTTGACGACAACTTTGCTGGATATGACGTTTTATCATATGACAAAATTGAGTCTGGCATTGTGGCTCGCATGATAGAGGTCAAATCTACTATCTCATCTCCTTTGCGATTTATACTTACACGTAATGAGTGGGATAAAGCAAAAAATTCAATGGACTCTTACATCTTCCATATTTGGGACATGAGTACAGTGTCTCCCGTTCTTTATATTCGAACAGCAAATGAAATTTCGTTGCACATACCTAATGACCATGAAAAAGGTGAATGGAAGACTGCATTAGTTCCGGTTGGCGGGAATTAGAGTTTTAATTCCCACTAACGGATGATAATACTCAGCATATCCGACATAGGAGGATATGCTGTGGTATCATTTGTTAGTGGCTGAAACCTTTAATTTACAAATTCATATCGATACTCATTTATTTTATGATCTGGTTTGAGTACTCTAATTATTGACATATTTACTTCAATATCGAAATGATTATTATTCAAACAAGGAATCTTTACATATGGGTTTCCATCAGTTGATCTTATTATAATGCAGTTTCTTGCAATATCAGGATCATTAGAGAAAAGCGCAATAAAATTTGGCGCAGGACATTTAAATTTTGAATGGACTTCATCAGAGTGGATATTACGGTCAAAGTTTACCACCGTTTCAGTTCATAGTTTACCACTTAAAAGGAACTGTTATTG
>JAWXBG010000187.1:0-27538 GCA_034439875.1 Flavobacteriales bacterium | reverse complement strand
TTGATTTCCGGTGACATATCAATTTGTCTTGGACAGTCAACGCAACTGTGTGTTGCACCCGGATTTGCCTCTTATTTATGGAGTAATGGCGAAACAACAAATTGCATTTCTGTTAGTACAGCCGGAATTTATTCCGTAGTTGTTCAAGTTGTCTTCGGATGCGAAAGCACATGCAGTGTAGAAGTATTTGTAAGTGATAATCCTGTTTGTCTGATCAGTGGCAATCTTTCTATCTGCGAAGGACAATCAGCTCAGCTTTGTGTTGCGGCAGGATTTGCCTCTTATTTGTGGAGTAATGGATCTACTTCAAATTGTATTGTTGTGAGCGAACCGGGCGAGTATTTTGTGGTGGTTCAGGGTTCTGTGGGATGTGAGATGACATGTAGCGCGATTGTCGAAATGTTTGAACTTCCAATTTGTGAAATTACAGGTGGTTTGATCACATGTGAAGACCAGGTTGCTACAATTTGCGCGCAGGATGGCTTTGCGTCGTATCTCTGGAGTACAGGTGCAACATCAATTTGTATAGAAATTACAATGCCCGGTTCGTATTCAGTAACTGTAACAAACATATATGGATGTAGCTCAACTTGCGAAACCATTGTTAATGAGATTCCGAACAATATTCCTGTTGCAGATATTATGACTCCGATCGAAATTGAATGTATAGAATTGATACCTGACATATATCCAACATTTACTGATGAAGATGGAGATATTCTTCAAATTGAATGTTCAGAACAGCTAATACTGGAGGAATGTGGTTACACCATCGTTCGCACCTGCACTGCTACAGATCTGTGTGGTGCTAGCGCTACATCCATGCTTATAATTCATGTTACAGATACGTTTGCCCCCATATTTGAAGAGCAGCCACCAGTGTTAAGTATGCCTTGCGAAAGTTGGACATTCCCTGGAGCAACAGACAATTGTGATTTGGATGTAGAAGTTACTTTGTTGTCAATGTATCCGTTGTCGGGTGAATGCAACAGTTGGTGGCAAGCTACTTTCATTGCAGTTGATGATTGTGGAAATTCCGATACATTGAATGTTTTACTGCATTTGTACGATAATGTAGGACCGGTGTTTTTGAATGTTCCACAGGATAGCTTGCTTGTATGCGATGGAATAATCCCTGAGGTACCGAATGTAACGGCGTACGATGAATGCGGCGATGTGTTAAGTATTGAATTTACAGAAGTTGATTCAGGATCGGGATGTGAAGCTGGAATAACGCGCACTTGGACAGCGATAGACAATTGCGGGAATATGAGTGTAGCATCTTATACTATTTATATTGATAATCAAGCCCCGATTTTTGAGATAGTTCCGGGTGTTTTGGAAATCTCTTGTGCTGATTGGGGCCCTCTGTATTATCCTACAGCCGCAGATTCTTGCGATGTTGATGTTGATGTAGAACTTCTGACTTTCTATCCTTTATCAGGAGAGTGCAATAATTGGTGGCAAGCTACTTTCATTGCATTTGATGATTGTGGAAATTCCGATACGTTGAGTGTTTTATTGGATTTGTACGATAATGTAGGACCGTTGTTTTTAAATGTTCCACAGGATACCTTGCTTATATGCGATGGAATAATCCCTGAGGTACCGAATGTAACAGCGTACGATGAATGCGGCGATGTGTTGAGTATTGAATTTACAGAAGTCGATTCAGGCTCCGGATGTGACGCTGGATTAACACGAATCTGGACGGCAATAGACAATTGTGGGAATATGAGTGTGGCATCTTATACCATATACATGGATACTCAGGCGCCGGTTTTTGAGTCCATACTCGGTGTCTTAGAAGTCTCATGTTCTGAATGGGGACCATTGTCTTATCCGATAGCACTCGATTCATGTGACGTTAATGTGGATATTGAACTTTTGACATTCTATCCATTATCTGGTTCATGCAATAGTTGGTGGTCAGCAACATTTTTGGCGGCAGACGACTGTGGAAATACTGATTCACTTTCGATTTTAGTTCACTTGATCGATACCATGGCCCCAAACATTCTGAATGTGCCTCAAGATTTAGTCTTGGAGTGTGGTGAGGAAGTTCCTCCAGTGCCACTTAATGTGACAGCCGAGGATAATTGCGGAGAAGTTGAGTCAATCATTTTTGAAGAGACATTTACTGGAGTGGGATGCGATTTAAACATTGTGCGCACATGGACTGCAACAGATTGTTCTGGCAACGAGGTAGCTGTTTCACAGAATATCTCGTTTCAAGATTTGGACGGAGGCATTCCTGGAACGAATCCGATTGCATATTTGAGTGTTGATATTACGGATGTTTTCCCCAACCCAACCAATGTTACATCCACTGTTACCATTACTACCGCTGAATTTGGAGAAATGGAACTGGTTTGCATATCAACAGTGAGCAATCATGTTGCCCGAATATTTAAAGGTAAAATGATGGCAGGTGAAATACGAAGTTTTCAAACTCCTTCTACTCTTCCGGACGGAGTCTATTGTATAAAATTGATAAACACGACCACAGGAGAAGGCGATTCTGAAATGTTGTTGGTGGAGTAAAGGGCTTTTTTTACTTGTTTCCTTACTATTTACTGGGATTTTCGCGCAAATCTGACATATCAACTTTGTAATTTATTGAAAGAATAGTGTAACTGGGAATTACATAGGCTATTGGAATTTGGTACCGTGAGAATGACATGATAAGTTGGGAGAGGGGATATGGGAGTTGAAGATTGAGTGAATTGCAGAATCGGAACATTTACTTGTAATTATTTAACTGAGTTATGGAAAAACAAAGACGGAGTATAAATCTCTTTATAGTCGATGATGATCAAGAGGTGATAGTAGGCTTGAGAAGGTTTCTGGACCAGAAGTTTGGCAATAATATCAATATTACAGAATTTAACGATGGTTCTATCGCGCTGCGAAGAGTGAATCAGTCAACTGATATTGTTGTATTGGATTATCAAACTGAAAAAAGAAGTGAAGAACATCTGATTAAGGAGATAAAGGCGATTAACCCTAAGACTCAAGTGATAGTTCTATCGACCAATGAAAATATTGGCATTGCAGTAGACTCATATCGAAATGGTGCCAATGATGTGGCTCTTGTGGGAGTGAATGCCAAGTCAAAAATTTCCACTATGATTTATGATGTGATCACTTTTCCAATTAGACTTATTGTTCGTGAGTTCGGAGTGAGCAAGTTCGTTGCAATTTTTCTTTTGACATTTATTACGATCGGTGTAATAGCTGTTATTTCAATGCAATTGCACAAAGCACAAGGACCGGGTTGAGTTCCAAAAAGATAAAAAGGGAAAAGTATGCTAAGCGTTAAGAAGGAAGGTGTCTTATTGGAAAAGTCCCATCATGGGTTTGAGAATGAAGGAGTTTTGAATCCGGCGGTAATTGCTGAAGGTGGGGAAATTCATATGTTTTACAGGGCTGTGAGTAAGGGGAATTATTCCAGTATTGGATACTGTAAGTTTTCAGATCCGTTAAAAATCGTATTGAGGCACGATGTGCCTGTATTGTTTCCTCAATTCGAATATGAGTCTCATGGTTGTGAGGATCCGAGGATTGTGAAAATTGAAGAGCTCTATTATTTGACATACACTGCGTTTGATGGTGTAAATGCCCTCGGAGCCCTTGCAATATCTCGAGACCTATTACATTTCGAGAAGCAAGGTCTTATTGTACCGCAGTTGACATATAAGCAGTTTAGCCGACTAGCCCATTCCAAAGAATCCATAAATGAAAAGTACCTGCGATACAATGACCATGGAGGACTTATAGAAAGGAACGGGAGATCTCTATTCATATGGGATAAAAATGTCATTTTTTTCCCTCGCAGAATTAATGGTAAATTATGCTTTCTGCATCGAGTTCGACCAGATATACAAATAGTGGCAGTCCAGAGTCTTGATGAACTAACGCCAGAGTTTTGGCAGAATTATTTTCTACACATTGAGGATTGTATTGCACTTGGACCAAAGTACGAACATGAAGTAAGTTATGTGGGTGGAGGATGTCCTCCCGTTGAAACAAAGGAAGGATGGTTGTTGATATATCATGGAGTTCGAGATTCTGTTTCGGGCTACATATACTCGGCATGTGCAGCTTTACTGGATTTGGAGAACCCAAGTATAGTATTGGCAAGGCTACCCTATGCTCTATTTCAGCCAGAATTCAATTGGGAAACCATTGGTGAGACAAGTAACGTGTGTTTCCCCACAGGATGTGTGGTAGAAGGTGATACTATGTACGTGTATTACGGTGCTGCGGATGAGCAAATTGCATGTGCATCATTTAGTATGACCGAATTGTTAAAGGAATTACTACTAAATAAAGAATGAGATGGGACAAAATGTAATAGCGAGAAATGCAGGCCAAACTTTATCTGGCTCATTGCATTATTATGGAAAGAGACAGGGGCGGAGAATAGCACCATCAATTGCAAGTGGGCAAGTTTTGGTGGTTACTTCATTCCCGCCACGTGAATGTGGCATTGCTACCTATTCTGCCGATCTGATAAAGGCCCTAGAGAATAATATGGATAGATCTGTACAAATTAGGGTTTGTGCAATTGAATCTCAGGTTGAAAGTCAGAATTATCCTGATATAGTTCGTTATATTTTGGACTCGGGCAATATGGAGTCTTATAAGAATTTGGCGTCATTGGTGAATTCAGATGATGAAATAATTCTTGTTCTTATTCAGCACGAGTTTGGATTGTTTAGAAGCAATGAAGAGAGTTTCATGAGACTTCTCAAAGAAATTAGGAAGCCGATTTTGATCGCGTACCACACTGTTCTGCCAAATCCGAATGATGAGTTGAAGAAGAGTGTTATCAGGATGGCTGAATTTAGTTCAGGCCTTATTGTGATGACTAATACTTCAGCTACTATTCTTGAAAATGAATATGATATTCATACCGATTTGATTTCGATAATTCCGCATGGTATACATCTGGTGGAGAACAAAGATGTATTGGAACTAAAGCGGAAATATGATTTTACAGGAAGAATTGTACTTTCTACATTTGGACTGATCAGTTCAGGAAAGGGAATCGAAACGACACTGCAGGCTTTACCTGAAATTATAAGTCAACACCCTACTGTTTTATTTTTAATTATCGGAAAGACACATCCAACAGTTGTAACACTCGAGGGAGAACAGTATCGTGAAATGCTCCAAGGATTAGTGAGGAGTTTGCGTTTGGAAGATCACGTAATATTTTTGAACTACTTTGTTCCATTGCAAGAGTTGCTGGATATTTTGCAATTAAGTGATATTTATTTATTTACTTCCAAGGATCCAAATCAAGCGGTAAGCGGTACCTTTTCGTATGCCACAAGTTGCGGTTGTGCGATCATTTCAACGCCCATTCCTCATGCCAAGGAGATACTTCAGAACGATGCCGGTGTAATTGTGGATTTTGGTGATTCTGCCCAACTTTCTAAAGCTGTGAATGCACTTCTGGAAGATGCAGAGCTTAAAAGCCAAATAAGTTCAAATGGTCTACATCGGATGGCGCCAGCGGCTTGGGAGAATTCCGCAATTGCACATGCACGATTATTTAGAAGCGCAAGTTCTGATTTGTTCGATTTGACTTATGCCATTCCCTCCATAAACTTATCGCACATTGAGAATCTAACCACCGATGTGGGCATCATTCAATTTGCTGTATTAGGAGCACCAGATATTACATCGGGATACACACTAGATGATAATGCTAGGGCTATGATTGCCATTTGTGAGCATTACGATCAGTCCCGCGACGAAAAGGACTTGAGATTGATTAGAATCTATTTTGATTTTTTGAAGAATTGCCTTCAATCTGAGGGATATTTTTTGAATTATGTGGATGAACATTGGAATTTCACGAGGCAGAATGAAGAGACGAATCTCGCCGATTCAAATGGAAGGGCAATTTGGGCAATTGGATTTTTAATTTCTAAGGCTGAGATATTACCCAACGCACTAATTTGGGAGGCGGAGGAGATGATGAATTTGGCATTAAAAAATGCGCACAAGATTCATTCTACTAGGGCAATGGCCTTTATTATTAAGGGGTTGTTTTATAGAAATTTGATCAAGACCGATCCGATTGATCTTGATTTGATTGAGCGAATAGCGGATAAGATGGTTAAAATGTATCAACATGAAGCATCCAAAGACTGGTCCTGGTTCGAGAGCTATCTTACATATGCGAACAGCCTTTTACCTGAAGCATTACTCTGCGCATGGATGTCTACAGGAAATTTAATTTACAGAGATATTGCAAAGTCAAGTTTCGATTTTTTACTGTCGAAAATCATGCATAACGATGGAATAAGTGTAATTAGCAACAAAGGATGGCATCACAGAGGCGACAATAATCCAACCATTGTAGTAGGTGGTGAACAGCCAATAGATGTTGCCTATACTATTTTGGCTTTGAGTAAGTTTTACGAAGTATTTGAAGAGGAAGAGTATAGAGAATTAACGCTCACATCGATGAGTTGGTTTCATGGCAATAACCATCTGGGGCAGATTGTGTACAATCCATGCACCGGCGGCTGTTATGATGGCTTGGAGGACACATATATAAACATCAATCAAGGTGCAGAATCTACTGTGAGTTATTTACTTGCTAGGCTTGAAATCGCGAAATTTCAAAAAGGAGAGAAAATATCCAAAGTAAATATGCTGTCATCGTCAATGCTCGTGCAGAATTAGCAGAAATGAGTACATAATTCGCATATGGGAATTTTGTAATTTTTTGGATGAATAGTGTAACAATAAATTATAGGAGATGCCGCAATTTAGTTGCGTGATAATGATAGGATAATTTGGGAAGTGGAGAGGGAATTGGCGGAGCAACAGGAGCGAAAGTGATTTAGCTAATGCCAACTATCCTTGATTACAAAGACGAGTTGAAAAGCTGGTAAAACGCACGGATTAAGCAATGTGGTGTTCAAAAGTATCAGCAAAGATTTGGAAGATTATTGAACGATTGGAAGTACTGAAGTGATAAGATGTTTTTCGTGATTTTATATATAAATATTTAGGGATACCCAGGTCACTGGTAAGCGGCAAGGTTAAGTGGTAGTTTTTGGCAAAAAATAGCTGCTTTCCGGTGATTCGGGGTTTTCGAAGTGTTTGCATAATTCTTTAGAAAGGAGAATTGAAGATCAATTTGTAGTTTCTAAATATTGTGGTTTAAGCGTTAAGATAGATAAGGCACAACTCAATTGTTTGTGCCTTTTTTTCATGAGCGGAAGTGGAGTTTTATGGAGCACTGATTATTGTTTTTACATGCTGCCTTTTTAGAGTTTAAAACCATAAAAAAATTTGAGGAAGGTAAATGCAAAAGCATGGATGGTATATTGAAAATCGAGTTTCCTCGAATGGGGGTTGCTCTGTCGTAATAATGAAATCTAATCGACCATGTTGAGAAACGAAGAGCCGCAGAAATTTCCGTTTTTTATAAGAGCAACATATTTTTTGATCTTTATGTACGCATTGATCAGTATGCTCTTCATTGCAAAAGGATTAATTGTGACATTGATTTTTGCCACTATGTTGGCCATGCTGCTTAGTCCAGTCGTAAGTTTCTTCATAAATCTTGGTTTTAAAAGGATCTGGGGGGTCGTAGTTGTTGTATTCTTTGCTCTGGTGATCTTGGCAGGTTTATCTTTGCTGATTTTTTCTCAAGCCAGTATTTTAAGTGAGTCGTGGCCTGGACTTGTATTGCGTGTTCAAAGCATGTGGAATGATATGATGGCTTGGGTATCAAATTATTTCGATTTAAGTAGAAGTGAAATAAAGTATTGGAATGCAGAAGTGAAAACAGAGGTGTCAGAAGAAGGAACTGCCATCTTAGGTACTACAATTTCTACTTTGGGAGAGGCACTGAAGGCAACCGTAATTATTCCGGTTTACGTTTTTATGATTCTGTTGTATCAAGAGCATTTGGTAATGTTTGTGCAACGTGTATTTGGACCATATAACCAGAATAAGGTCTCTGATATCATGACAAACACGAAAGGTATCATCCAGAGTTACATTGTGGGAATATTTTTTGAGGTAGTCATTCTAGCGGTCTTAAATACTTTAGGCCTTCTGCTATTAGGCATAGAGTACGCCGTACTTTTAGGAATTCTGAGTGCATTTCTGAATATTATTCCATATATAGGCGGCCTCATTGGTGTGGCCGTATTTATGCTGATAGCTTTGCTTACTAAATCGCCTGAGTATGTCTTCTATGTTTTAGGGCTCTATGCACTTATTCAATTTGTGGACAACAATTACATAGTTCCGAAAATTGTAGGATCACGTGTGAAGCTCAATGCGCTCACTTCATTGATTGCAGTTCTTGTTGGAGCTGCCCTTTGGGGTATTCCCGGTATGTTCTTGTCTATACCCTTAGCAGCTATTATAAAACTAATCTTCGACAGGTTACCGGAAATGAAACCTTGGGGATTTTTGATGGGTGAACCTGAGAAAGTGGAAATTGATAAAGTAGAAGTTGAGAAAGAGTAGGTTCAGTTCGCATCCAAGAGATGTGCGCGGTTTTGTTGCATAATACTGTTTGAATTTATGTAATAGTCCAATTTTGTTTCATCAAACTAGACATAAATTACACCTAGATATACGACTGCATGCATGCAAGATACTGCAGCGCATTACCCAAAACAGACTTTCAATGCGCAATACAGAATGGACTATTTATTGAGTTACATCGGTATAATTTGGGTTGTATGTCAATTTACTGGTCTATTTTGCCCTAGAAAGAATTTTCCACTTGTATTTACTTGCTACTATTGTGGTTTGAAGTTTCCCTAAAAATTAATTTCAGCGATATGAAATGGAGAATTGCGTTGAGCTTGCTTTTTGCATTGGTTCTGGCCAACTCATTCATGGCCCAAATCGATTCTACAGCAACATTGTGGAGGGATATTATGAAGAGCGACAGCCTTTTGTTTGAAGTAGGATTTAATACTTGTGACACGATCCAAATGGCTGCTATGATAAGCAGTGATTTTGAATTTTATCATGACATAAGTGGGAAAACAGGATCCAAAGACGAGTTTATGAATGACATCAGAAGTGGACTCTGTTCGATGAATTATCAAGCTATCCGAAAACTAGATTTGTCCACAGTTGAGATGCATACTTTCGCTGAAAAAGGTGTTATTTATGCTGTGCTACAAAACGGTGAACATGGATTCTACAAAACGCTTGAGAACGGAACCGAAGTACTTACCAGTGTAGGACGGTTTTCTCATTTGTGGATTCTTGATGAGAATAGTTGGCACTTGAGTAGGGCATATAGTTTCGATCACCAGATACCTGATAGGGATTGATAGGCTCCCATACAGAGTGTAGTTTTCATGTTTCTAAATTTGGAGAAATGTCAAATGTTGTTCGGAAGCATTAGCTTGGTTTTAGAATTGCCAAGGGGCGAAAGAAGTCCAATGGGATATATTTGGTATTCATTTCTCAATCTTTGTAAGCAAATGAGTAGCTTTAGTTTACAACCTATTCTTGGCGATTCATTGGTCTCGATGGAGCCACTGCTAGAGTGCCATTTCGATGAATTATTTGCCATTGCGTCTGATCCTTTGATTTGGGAACAACACCCCAATCGGGAGCGCTACAAACCGGATGTATTCCGAAGGTATTTTGATGAGGGATTGGCATCTGGAGGTGCATTGATTGTTGGAGATGCAAAATCCAAAGAGGTCATCGGTTGTTCGTGGTATTATGACTTAAAGGAAAGCGAAGTTGCCATTGGCTACACTTTTCTGGGAAGAGAATATTGGGGACATACCTACAATAGATCTATCAAGAAACTTATGCTGGATCATGCTTTTCAGTTTGTCGACTCTGTTATGTTTCATGTTGGTGCTAACAATATTCGCTCTCAAACTGCAATGGGAAAACTTGGGGCAATAAAGATTGGGGAACAGATTATTGACTTTCCCAGTGAACCGAATCCGCATAATTTCGTGTATGAAATTACCAACGAGAGATGGCTTGAACTTCAGATGGCCTGAGAGTTTACAATTAGAACATAATAGAATATTGAGATTCAGGTTAGTTGAGAACTACAAGTATCCAAATGCGGATTCAGGGATTAAAGTTGTCATTATTTCCGAAGTCTTCACCGCGCAATAACGAAATTTTTTGTATACAGTTTATCTCCTGTTGCCAACTTCAGTATGTATTGACCGTTCTTCAAGTTGTGAATGTTGACTTTTTGGACATTACTTTCTCGGAACATTTGCCGTCCAAGTAAGTCAAAGATTTCAACCGTTTCAGTTTTTCGACTGAAAATGATTTCGTCTGTAGCGGGATTCGGGAAAATATTTATGGAGAAAGTTGTTTGTTCAAGCACATTCACTCCACTATTCGATGATCCTGGAGTTGGCCCATCTGTCATTTCAATGATATTTTCACCATCTACAGTTCTTTCTTGACTATTGTCGGGCAATGATACACAAGGTGTGAAATAATCGGTAACTCTGGGCGAGCCAGACTCTATTGATACGAGCCAGAGTTCTTCATCATTCGAATCCATTTTGAAATTGGCGTGCAGCGGACCTTGATAAGGATTGTCATCGAGCCATATCAAAATAAAATCTCCCGGATCGAGACTTACTTCTGGTAGAGGAAATTTGTTCCAATCATTTGATTTGTCGGTTAGAAATTTCCCAGAAAGTGAAAGTGGCTGATTACTTCCGTTGAATAATTCGACCCAACCATTAAACCCTCCATATTCATCTGCAATGGTAATAGTGTTGTTGCTCATAACTTCATTAATCACAATGCCTGGATTGGAATTGGTGAGCCATATCATTTTTGATTCACACGGATAATGCGAACCATCGGGGAGTAACAAGCGATAGTACAACCTGTCTTCATCTAAAGAGTGATTCCAAGATAGACTATAGATATTGTCGGAATCCTGAAGGTCTCCTCCTAGCCCTTGATCATTCAATCCGGGCAACACTGAGAAGTTTATATTGTCAGTAGATATTTCTAAAAGTACTTCACTAGCTTCTATTCCTTGGACATAGGTGCGGAACTCAATGAGGGAATTGAATACAAAGTTTACTTCTTCAACAAACAAATATTCGGGGAGCACTGTAGATATTTCAAAGGCTTCCAATTGGTCCAGCGCGCTTAGCCTCCTGAGATTTATATATTCTTCTATTCCATAATCAACATGAGGTTCACCCCATGCACTTGTAATCGAATTGAGAAAGGCAGCTTCATCAAAACCGAAGTCCAGTGGGCGGTATGGATCTGCCAATGCCGGCTCTGCGATAAGTGTATGCAGATTCAGCGCTTCGACAATTAGAACAGATTCATTGAAATATTCGTTTATGAATTTATTTACATAACTTGAAAATAGATTTCTTCCATATTCTGTTTCTAGTAGTCGATTGAACAATGGTCTTGCCTCTCCTTCGGGCGACCATTCGTACATATCGCGATCAGCCCAGTCGACACCAAACCAGTCTATTCCGAGCGTATTATCCAGATCATAGGGTATATATTCAAAAAGCCCTGTACTTTGATTGTGATATAGATAAAAATTATTATTGTTGAAAATATATCCATCCCAATTTCCCGAAAGTACATCTATAGCGGCAACCCTGAGATAACTTTCGATGTGAAATACTTTTTGCAATTCACAAATCAGATCTTCAGAAGGAGCATTATTGAGGATATTTATAAACTCGCTCAGATCTGAATAATCGTCTGCCCATTCATTTGTTTTCAGATCATAAGTGCGCGTTCCCCAGAGGCTAAATTGATATAGCTCCGGATTATTACCGAGATAGTCGAGATCTGCCGGATAGGTACATTTGTAAAGATTGCCATTTCCTTGCTCATCAAAGTACAAAGAAGCAAATTCTTCATCGATGTGTTCTTGATTCATATACAAACCACGATATTCATCATTTATGTAGAGCATTACAAATGAAGTTCGAGCAGACGGAACATTTGCATATCGGAACATATTATGGCACAACTTGCTTCTGATTATTGATGGGTCATTTTGCAGACCGATGAGATTCATTTTTTCAAATCCCTGCCAATTGAGTCCTGATTGAATTCCATTGAACGAGATTTGAAATGATTTTTTGTCGGCGTTGAGACTTGTATTTCCTCGTAGACGGATGGTTACGTTCTCGGCTGTTTCATTGAGCAATGAATTCACAAATTGAAAGGAACAGGCATATTCATTTTCTCCACTTTCTTCAAGAATCATTTGACTGAGACTATCTGACGGCAAGTAAATATGAACTAATGAAACTTCATCCTGATAAAATACAGGACCAAACAAGGGAAGAGTCGTTTGGCTATTTGTCTTTGAGACCGAAACCAAAGCCAGAAGAATAGATATAATCGTTATGCGCCAGGCACTAAACGCGTTATGTGAATTGGACATGTCCCAAAGATATATTGGTTCAACCCAGAATCCGCATTGGGATTCGCTATGAAGTGCTAGTACCAGTTATCCGGCATTACGTATTAGGGCAATTTTTGTAGAATGCGTGCGGGATTCTCAAATCTAAGCGATAGAATACTGCATTCATCGGCAAAATGAGGTTGCAATTTTTCTATCGCTTGATTTGGGTTTATGTATCTGTAAGATTCCAATTCCGTTTCGCTCCATTGGCCTATAAAAGTTACTTTGACGGCATTTACCACTTCAGGCTTATAGAAGAGTTTGGACTATTTAATAGGCAGAATTAGTATTAAATATCATTGTGATTTATGTTTAATTGAATTGAGTGAAACGAAGTTGGACTATTATATAGATCCAAACGGTATTACTCGTCTGAAAGGTCATAGATCGACCTTATAGGCGGTGAAGTGGGGCAGGTGCTCAAAAGAATTCGGATCACACTTCAGACTTTGTAGAGAGCTTTCCTATGTATTCTTGAGATAATTAGGATGGTTTGTTATATGTCTTCTGAGTCCATTACTCACGAGGGACATTGAAAAAGGCATCCCACAATGATTTGAACCAATGGACCATGTTTTTGTTAAAGCAAGTGTTTATAAACATTCGGATTAGCGAAGAACTATTGATCCCAAGGGACACACAATATTCGTTAAAATAGTTAAAATTTAGGATTTATAGACTTTGAAGCAGATGAGTGAGTTGCTCGCAACAAATTTTAGAAGTGCGGTAAGTTAAGGAGTTTTGAGAGCGATTGGAAATTTGGATTTCAAATTTCCCAATTAATCTTGATCAAAGTCTATGGATTTTTGATGCATTAGGCTGTTTATTTGCCGCAGCCTAAAAGTTTTTCTCAGCATCAATATTACATCACTGAAAGAAATGAAGATTAACAGAGTTTTGTTTATTTTACTTTTCGCTACATTCCTTTGGGGATGCGGAAAATCAAGTGATCGACCTCAGGGCAAAACGGCCTCTGCATCCATGGCTGTTGAGGGTATCATTGTGAGAGCCGAATCTCTTTCCACGGTGGTGCAAGCCTCCGGAACACTTCTTCCTTTTGAAGAAACAGTCGTTTATCCCGAAGTGAGCGGTAGAATTGTTTCTGTGAGTATTCCTGAAGGGCAAAAAGTAAGGAAAGGTGATTTGCTAGTGAAATTGTTCGATGCGGACCTTCAAGCTCAACTGAAAAAGACTGAGGCACAAATAAATCTGGCCAAAGAAACAGAGAAACGGTTGGCAGAATTGCTTACTGTAAATGGAGTTGCCAAACAGGAATACGATCAATCTATGATGCAACTTCGGGTGTTAGAAGCCGATGCTGACATTATTCGAGTATCCATATCAAGAACAGAGATAAGAGCACCTTTTGATGGAATTGTAGGCCTGAAAAAAGTGAGTGTGGGCGCACTTGTAAATTCGCAAATTCCGATATGCACCATTCGAAGCGCGGCTCAGTTGAAATTGGACTTTGCGATACCTGAGAAATATGGCTCCCTCGTTCAATCAGGCAAAGAAGTTACATTTACTTTAGGTGGAGATACCAATGTATATATAGCCAAGGTGATGGCAACGGAACAATCAGTGGAAATGGAAACGAGAAATTTGAGAATTCGAGCAAATGTGACATCCAACTCTTCTTCATTGATCCCCGGTGCTTTTGCCTATGTTCAGTTGCCTCTTGGAATAGATGAATCAGCCATTTCTATTCCAACACAATGCTTGATACCTCAAGGAAGGAAAAAAGTTGTTATAGTAAATCGATCTGGCAAGGCAATATTTACGCCTGTTGAGACAGGAGTCCGTCAAAATGATAAAATAGAAATAACTAATGGTCTGCAAGTGGGCGATACGATTGCGTCAACAGGTATATTATTTCTAAGACCGAATTCACCGCTTGTATTCTCTAATTTGAAGTAATGAATTTCGCAGAACTTTCAATTCGTAGACCTGTACTGGTGGTGGTGATGAATGTCATCATTGTTTTCTTTGGTATACTGGGATACCAATATTTAGGGATCAGAGAATATCCCGCCATTGATCCTCCGAATATAACGGTTCGAACGAGCTACAGCGGCGCGAATGCTGATATTGTAGAATCTCAGATTACCGAGCCACTTGAAAAATCTATCAACGGTGTTCAGGGAATCAAATCCATTTCGTCTTCCTCAGCTCTTGGAAACAGCACCATCACAATAGAATTTGATCTCAGTGAGGATTTGGAGAGAGCTGCCAATGATGTGCGCGACAAAGTTGCTCAGGCTCTTAGCAATTTACCTCAGGACATTGATGCGCCTCCTGTTGTATCAAAGGCTGATGCAACTGGAGATCCAATCATATTTATGCCAGTACAAAGTTCTACTCGTTCGATAACAGAACTAAGTGAATATGCTGAGAATGTACTGCTAGAAAAAATTCAGTCGATTCCTGGTGTAAGTGCAGTGCAGATTTATGGTCTTAAAAGGCCCTCTATGAGACTGCGCATTGATCCTTCAAAACTGATGGCGCATGGAGTTACTATACAAGATGTGGTAGCAGCTCTGAATAGAGAGAATGTGGATCTACCCGGAGGGAAAATCCGTGGAGATGCAACCGAACTCAATGTTAAGACTTTTGGAAGACTAACATCGGAGGCAGATTTTTCGAACCTCATTATTCGTCAGGAAAGTGGTCAGGTGATCAGAATGAGCGATGTTGGGTGGGCTGAAATTGGCGCAGAGATTGAGGAGACATCTGCTCGCAGGAATAATGCATATAACGTATCCCTCGCCATCATTCCGCAGCCCGGATCTAATTACGTTGATATATCAACAGAATTTTATAAACGATTCGAAGAAATTCAAAAAGAGCTTCCATCTGATATTATTATTGACATTGCCCGCGACAAATCACGTTTTGTTGTTCAAGCTATTTCAGAAGTAGAAGAGACTTTGCTCATTGCTTTTATCCTGGTTGTATTGATTGTATATGCCTTTTTCAGGAATTGGAGCATAGCATTGCGACCCCTAATCGACATTCCGGTGTCCATCATTGGGGCCTTTTTCGTGATGTATCTATTTGGTTTTTCGATCAACATTTTGACATTGTTGGCTATCGTTTTGGCGACTGGGCTTGTAGTGGATGATGGAATAGTTGTAACCGAAAACATTTATAAGAAGATTGAAAAGGGTATGGATAAATATACCGCAGTGAGGTTAGGTGTAAAGGAGATTTTCTTTGCTGTCATATCTACCTCAATTACATTGGCGGTCGTGTTTATACCTGTAATATTTTTGGAAGGATTTACAGGTAGACTGTTCAGGGAATTTGGAGTCGTACTGGCTTCTGCTGTATTGATTAGTGCTTTTGTGTCATTGACTTTAACACCTGTTCTCAACTTGAAACTCACAAGGGAAGGGGCAAAGCATTCGTGGTTCTATGTTAGAACGGAACCTTTTTTCAGAGGTATGGAAAATACTTATCGCAGATCCTTACTGTCTATTTTGCGCAGAAGATGGATAGGTCTTGGGATGGTTGTTATATGTTTAGGAATGATGGTGTTTTTATTTAGTCAATTGAAGTCTGAACTGGCTCCACTTGAGGATAGAAGTAGTTTGCGCGCGGCAGTTACGCTTCCTGAAGGATCAGATTTTGACATGACAGATCGCTTTATGTCTGAAGCATCTCAGTTGGTCATGGACAGTGTTCCCGAACTGAAGATGGTTTTCGGAATTGCTTCGCCATCTATGCGAGGGCAAGGTGCTGCCAATAGTGGCTTTATGTTTTTGATGTTGAAAGATCAAGATGAGAGAGAGGCAAGTCAGCAGCAGGTATATGATAGAATGACTCGAATGTTTTCCGGGATGCCTCAGGCGCGAGTATTTCCTAATCAGGAGCCTACCATTTCAACATCACTATCATCGGGAAGTCAGCTCCCAGTTCAGTTTGTATTGCAGAACCTTGATTTTGCTAAACTAGAGAAAGTACTTCCACAATTTATGGATTCCATAAGACAAGTGCCCATATTTGGAAATGCTGATGTGAATCTAAAGTTCAACAAACCTGAGCTGCAAGTCACCATCGACCGATTGAAGGCAAATGAGTTGGGAGTTTCGGTATTGGATATTAGCAATACTCTTCAGTTGGCATATAGCGGCAGAAGGTTTGGATATTTCATGATGAATGGAAAGCAGTACCAAGTTATTGGTCAGGTAGAACGCGAGCACATGGACGAACCTTCTGATTTATCTACTCTATACGTTCGGAACAACAGAGGAACACTCATACAACTTGATAATCTTGTTTCAGTTGAGGAAACAAGCGAACCCCCTACAATTTTTCACTACGACCGATATAAAGCAGCGACCATTTCTGCTTCGCTGGCTCCTGGATATACAGTAGGAGATGGCATTGAAGCGATGGAAAAAATTGCTGCTACAGTACTGGACTCAAGTTTTGAAACAACACTTTCAGGTGCTTCGCGCGATTTCGCAGAAAGTGCATCGAATACATCTTTCGCATTTATTTTGGCATTGATACTTGTATATCTCATACTTGCTGCACAATTCGAAAGTTTTAGGGATCCCTTTATTATTATGCTTACAGTGCCACTTGCTTTGGCTGGTGCACTGCTTTCTTTATACCTATTCGATCAAACATTGAATATATTTTCTCAAATTGGAATGATTATGTTGATTGGTTTGGTAACGAAAAATGGAATTCTAATCGTGGAGTTTGCCAATCAGCAAAGAACGAAAGGTTTAGAAAGGGCAGAGGCCGCAATGGAAGCCTCGGTTTCGAGATTGCGACCCATCCTTATGACAAGTTTGGCAACAGCGCTCGGTGCATTGCCCATTGCACTCGCCTTAGGAGCGGGTGCTCAAAGCAGGATTCCATTGGGAATTGCAGTTGTTGGTGGTATATTGTTTTCACTTTTACTCACTTTATATGTCGTGCCAACCTCATATACATACATCGCTTCAAAAAAGGTGAGAAAGAATATTTCCGAAAAACCTACTGCCGAATGAAGCAAATAGCTCTAGTTATATTTTTTCTCTTTTTGCACTGTGTGGAATCTATTTGCCAAGTAGATTCACTGTCGTTGGAGCAGACAATATCCGAAGCAATGGAGAAGAACTATACTGTGAGAATTGCGCGACTTGATAAGGAAATCGCTGAGATTTCAAATACACGCGGAATGGCAGGTCAATCCCCATCTGTTGCTGCCGGAGTTGCCGACCAATATTCTACGAATAATATCTATCAACGTTTTTCTACAGGTCAAGAGATTAGATCCTCAGATGCCGCAGGCAATAATTTGACAGCATTTATAGCTTTAGACTGGACCATATTTAGTGGATTTAGAATCTCCATAGAAAGAGACAGGCTAGAGATGATGGAGGGTCTTGGGGAAATTCAATTGAAGAACCAAATGGCTCAAACAGTGAGGGATGTTACTGTATCCTACATGGCACTTTTGAGGATTTCAAAGCAATATATGCAGGCTAAAGAAATAGCAGGATTGAATGAAGAACGTTCTATTTTGGCGAAAGCATCTTTCGATGCAGGTGTGGCGGGAAAGTCATTGTGGCTTCAAGCAGAAGTGGATAAAAATGCTCAATTGCAATTGCTGAGATCACTCGAAATTCAGATGACACAACTGCGACAAGCTATCAATCTTTTAATGGGTCGAGATCAAAATTCAACGTGGGCGGTTTCACATCGTTCTCAGTTGAAAGTGTTGGAGGATGAAATGAAAATGAGGGGAGAAGTTTTATCCTCTAATTTGGAGTTGAAGATTGCCGCTCAATCAGTGGAGCTCTCCGAACTTGTTGTGAAATCTATAAGTGGCGAGCAATTGCCGACAGTGGTGGCGAGCGGCGCATATAATTTTTCCAGAACAGATAATTCTGCCGGCTTCTCACTGCTGAATCGCAATTATGGACCTGTAGCAGGTGTAAACATCGGTATTCCATTATTTACAGGTGGTACAATCCGAACGAGAAAAGAACTAGCTGTTCTTGGAGTAGAAAGATCGAATTTGCAGATGGATGAAATTGAGTTGAGGTTGCTTACTGGCTTCGATTCACAATTTACAGTGTACAAAGGTTTTTATAATATGTATGCTCTTCAACAACAAACCGTTGAAATGGCACGCGAAAATTTTCAGATAGCAAGTGATCGCTTTCGTTTGGGACAAGCTGGTATATTGGAGGTTCGTGAAGCGGAATTATCCTATCAGAATGCGCAAACCCAATTGAATGAATTAGAGTACGAGATCAAGATAGCGGAGACAGAGCTCTTGTTACTTTCAGGAAAGTTGTAGCGCAAAATGCTCTGCAGGAATCTATTTTTTTATTAGATCCTGAATCAACGAGTTCAAGTTTTTCTGGTATTTGTATAGATCATTGATGCGAAATTCTATAATTTCTTCTATTCGGTCCAAGAAGATTTGGTTTTCATCCATTGCAAATACTCCGCAAGCTTGAGCGAGAAGAGCCCACTCAGCGGAGATATGTTTTTGTTCATGGGTTGCTAGAATAACAGGTTTTCTATTAATTATTTGACTAAATGCCATTTGTAGCGCTGAAGTTCTAATTCCCTTGAATTGTTTATTTATGTTTTTGCGAATCAATATGTTTAATTCCGTTACATCAGTTGGCGTATTTGGCGTGAGCATAAGAGCCATATTACTCTCCGTAAATCGCAAAAGTGTTTTCTCATTACTGCGATATCCCGGTTTTAAATTCATTTTCGCTTTTTCTTCTTCAGCGAGTTGTCTTAATTTTTTGTCAATTGATCTGAATCCATGTTTGTAGTAGAACCAATAGGCTCCTGATTTGATTCCATCGGGATTGTCTTGCCCAAATTGGTAGGCTTCTATTTCAATAAAGTCGATATCAAAACATTGTTTATAAACGTGCAGTATTTCTCCCATTACGATTCCCGATTCACCTCCGCGGTATGGTTCGAAGATATTTATTCCAAATCGCGCGCGTTTACCGAATACCCATGCTCCACCATAAGCAGCCGGTAGTCCGTTTTTGAAAAGGGTAAAACCGAAATACGTTTCAAATGGCAATTGACGCAAGACAGTCATGCCGAAAATGGCTACGCTAATTCCGCGTTGAAGATCAAATAGCTTGAGAGATTTGGGTTCCATGAAGGTGGCAGGATCCGTTTCTCGGGCGGTTAAAGCCATTGTATTTTTTAAGCAGTCGCATACTTCAATTCTTTCATTGGGGGCCATCAGCCGTTCTGGTGCCAAAGGAGAATTGAGTATTGCAATGAAGTCATATTTCCTCAGAATTTCGGTGTGATAAAACACACTCTTCATCGCAATGCGATTATAGGTCCTTGAAAACTGCTCATTCTTCGGAGAGAGAGTAGAGTACAACTCAAGTGAATCAAAAAGATAGTCTTTAATCCATGGTTGATTATTAAGCGTAGCGAACGAAGAAACGACGAATTCATCTCGTTTGTTTTCCTGGATTCCAAGCTGTTCGAATAGCTCCTCCCAATTTGCAGAGTCATCCACATCAAGTCGTTCAACATAAGGCAGTACATTCTGAAGCACTGAACCAGGTAACGTTGAACTTTGTTGATGGTAATCGAAATAGAAAGAGCAATTTTCTCTGGTTGATATCCATTCTAGGAAATCGTGCGAAAACTGTGTGATAGTATTAGTATATGGAAGACCTGAATTGATGAGTGAGTAGGGAAGAGAGTGAACGTTTTTCTTTAAGAATGCACTTATTTTGCGAAGCAGTTTTTCTGCCAAATTTATTTCAGGGGCATCAGTTGGGTAGGCCAAGATGAACAATAGTAGATCGTGATAAACGGGTAAATGTTTGTACAATTGAATTTCACTTTTGGTCAATTCTTTCAGATATACTTGGAGAGCATATCTATCGTTTGAAGATATAAGTGCTTGTATTTTATTTATATTTTTTGCGTTCATTCGGAAAGATCTAGGTTCAAATATAATCTCTTATTTCAATGGGAGTTTCGGCGCGAAGGGTTCAGAGAGATAATTCGAATTGTTTTCATATTTTTTTGTTTAGGTCGAAATGTGAAAGACGTTTTTAGGAGGTCAGTGAATTGGGTTGAAGGGCACTTCCGACAGTAGCTGAACCAACATGACAACAATCAGTACCGTGTTTTTTCAATTGTCTTATATTGCCCTAAATTAATCTCAAGAACGATGTCAGATCAACAACTTCATCATCTATTTAACCATTTGCCTTCTATTGGACTGATCATTGGTGTAATGGTCATGATAGTATCCTTACTTTTTAAAAAGTCACAGGCGTTAAGTGCGGGCGCGATTATTCTGCTCATATCTGGATTGAGTGTACTTCCAGTGAATAAGACAGGCGAGGACACGGAAGAGAGGATAGAGCAGATAGCAGGTGTAAATGAGAGCGCTATTAAAGACCACGAAGAAGCGGCAGAACAAGTTTTGCCTTTTGCAATTGCTTCAGCAGTTTTAGCCCTTTTTTATTTAGTGGCAGCATGGAAGGGATGGAAGTGGTCGAATACGATCGCCATTGCCGCATTGTTGGTGGCTGGGATGGCTATCTATTTTGTGATCGAAGCTTCACACAGGGGCGGACTAATCCGTCACCCCGAATTGGATAGTGCTGCCATAGCTCCTTTAGTGGGTGGAGGGGAAGAGAATGAAGAAGATGATTAATTTTAATAGATTGAAATTAAAAGGCTTTCCGGTTGGAGGGCTTGCCCAAACAAAATGAGTGGTCTGATCCATTCTCGTTACCAATCGACTGAAATTTTTTTAGTGGTTATCTTAAATGATTGATATTGTAGGCTTGGACATATATCATGCATTTGCCATTGAATGAATTGGTGTCTAACTATAGCACCGTAATAAAGAAGAAGTTGGCGCTCATTGGTCTTTTAAAGTTGAATCGGTCTGTTTGCATCTTGGAAGAACCGTTTAATGGACTGGACTTGGAGTCGAAGGAGATTTTAGAGATCGTTACGAGTGAACTGAAAAATTCTGGTAAGACTGTTTTACTATCGTCTCACATACTGAGTCCGCTATTAAATATTTGTGAGGAGATTCAATTTTTACTGGAAGGTCAGATTCGAAAGTCGTGTGACAGGTCAGGTTTTTCAGCAATTGAATCTGATGTATTTGGTGATTTTGAGGAAAAGATGAAAATAGATGTTCGGAGTGCAATGTGAGAAGTGTCAGTCGAACTCAGTCTAAATAGGGCACAAATGAAATAGTATTTATTTGTTGTAATGTCGAATAGGTATACCGCTTGTGCATCTGTATTAGTCTAATTTCGTTTCACTCCCTTGGCCAATAACATTTACTCTAACGGCATTTACCACTTCATGCTTATAAAATAGTTTAGGACGATTTTATAAGTAGAATTGGTCTTATCTGTAATGATCCAATACCTTTTCACTCCCTTGGCCTGCAATACCGTTTGGATTTATGTAAAGGTCTAATTTCATTTCACGACATTGAACTAAAAATATATTAATTTACATGAGGATTACTTGTTGATACGCTGATTGAACGTCGGTTTGTATGTATCACTGATCGGAAGAGGTGTGCTTTGGATGTAAACCCTGTTGCGTTCTACATAGTTTACTTGGTTTAGAGAAATGATATAGGATCGGTGTATTCGCATAAACCTTTCGGAAGGGAGAGATTCTTCAAAGGATCTCAAACTCTGAAGAGTGAGGATTTTTTTTTCTTTGGTGATAATGGCTACATAGTCTCTTAAACCTTGCAGATACAGTATGTCGTCAAAAGGTATCCTCAGTATTTTGTATTCGGCTTTTACAAACAAATGAGATTCTTCCTCAGTCTTCGCAGTAGTATTAGTTTTGACTTTGTTGTGTATTCCATGGAATTTTTGAATTGCTACTAGGAATCTTTCAAATGCAGCAGGTTTTACAAGATAATCCAAGGCATTGTATTCAAAACCTTCTATCGCATATTCTGGATAGGCGGTTACAAGAATCACTTGGAGTTTTCCGTTTAGAATTTTCATCACTTGAACACCTGTAATTTGAGGCATTTGTACATCCAAAAATAAAATGTCAGCACTATTATTTTCGATCCACTGGAGGGCATCGAGGGGTTTGGTGAAAATTCCAGCCAACTCTAGTCCGGGGGTTTGTTTGATGTACTCTGATAGAAGTTGCGCAGCGAGAGGTTCATCGTCCAAAACAAGGCAACGTATCTTTTGATCAATGCTCATAATTGCATTTTCAATTGAACCATGAATGTATGCTCTTCCTCTAGAATGATGAGTGAATGTTTTCTAGGATAGATTAATTCAAGTCTCCTTCGAACATTGTCGAGCCCTACACCTTCTTGATTATCTGATTTGATTGACAAACGTTTATTTTTCACAAGGAAGTTGAGCTCAGTTTCTTTCTCCATTTTTAGATCAATAACAATGGGATGCATTGGATCCTGAGTGTCGCCATGTTTGAAAGCATTTTCGACAAAGGCTATTAGGAGGGCCGGTGGAATAGTTTGATTTCCAGAATAAATGATTTGAATATCCGCATGAATATTTCCAAATCTCAATTTTTGAAGTTCTATATAGTCGTTCAAAAATTGGACCTCCTCTTGCAACTCTACTTTTTCGCGTTGTTCATAGAGCATATACCGAAGAATAGACGACAGCTTTTCAATTGCAACAAGCGATTGGTCGGACTTTTGGAATACCAAGGAATATATGCTGTTGATGCTGTTGAATAGAAAGTGTGGATTGATTTGAGATTTGAGCAATTGTAGTTCAGCTCTCATTTTTTCTTGAAGCAGTTTTTGTTGTGTGTTTATTTTATTTACAAAGAAGAATACCAACCCAAACGATCCATAAGTAACAGTGTAGTAAATATTATCAACGAAGTAATATTTAAGAGAAACAGATGGATTATAGTTTGTCTGATTGAAGATCCATAATCCTAATTTTTCTTGAATAAAGAACCTGGTGCCAATCAATATTGGAATAAGAATGGTTATGCCTAGAATGGTATACCATATTTTTTTTCTTGAGTAAAAGCGAAGAAGAAAAAGGAATACTGCTAATGCTTGTATGTAAAAGGCAACAAAACCAGTGAGCAACACATCGAGGTTGCTATTAAACCACCATTTGAAATCTTGATCTAGTGCGATGCTTAGCATGTCTCCGATTACTTGTAGAATCAGAAAGTAGCATGTAAATAGTAGGGAAAAAATTCCCCATGTTTTGAAGGAGATCATATTCTTTTGCAGAGATACGCAATGATTTGCGAATGACCTTGGCTCTGTCTGCAAACGACGGGAATTTGTCTTCCAATTCATTTGGCAGATGGAAAGTTCTGAATTGGAGATAGCTTCGGCCTAGCGGACGATTTCTTGCCTTTGTGATAAGTTGATTAATGTAATGTTGTTCAAACGAAAATCATTATTAATATGAAGACAATTTTGACAGCATTGATTTTGTGCAGTGCTATTTGGTTGAGTGCACAAGTAGATCCAGATGACATTCTTGTGGGAAATGATGAACAACCTATGGTATTGCTTGTCGGATCTTTTCATTTCGCCTATTACAATTTAGATGCACATGTGGTGAACGAGGAGGATCAAGTAAATGTTCTGTTGCCTCATCGACAGAAGGAAATGGCAGAACTTGTCAGTCATATTTTACAGTTTAGACCGAATAAAATTGTTGTAGAATCGGGGCCTAATACAGGTTATCTGATGCATCGTTATCGGGAGTATGGAAAGGGAGTACATAAACTAAGGGCCGATGAAATGGAACAGATAGGCTTTCGGATTATGGAACGAATGGGCTTGGATACTATATATGGTGTTGATGCCGGTACGTTGGTGGGTTCGCTTTACGATCACAAAGATTCATTGGTGCTTCGACCGATACTTGATAGCATTTTTGATGAATGGGATTTTAGAAGTGATGACGGGATAAGTAGACGTTATTCGAGATATTATAGAGCTACTGACAGCCTTGAATTGCGACAATCATTGTTGGAATCTTTTATTGCAATGAATAGCGAGAAGTCCTATCAAAGAGGATATGGCGCATATTTAAATGGAGACTTCGAACTTGGAGAATATGAAGGTTCTGATGCACTGGCGCTACATTGGTACAGTAGGAATCTTAGAATTTTTCGCAACATCAAGCGAGTGGCAAGTTCGCCTAAAGATCGCATTCTCGTTTTATATGGAGCAGGACATATGGGGATTTTACACCATCTTTTTACTTGTGATCCTAGCTTTATATTGGTTTCGTTTAAAAATCCAGGAAGTAAGTGATTGGGATGTTCTTTTGGAATGGAGGCTTCAGTCAGTTTGTGTTTACATATTTAAAGCCATGAAGAGAACCTTTGTTCTTTCTTGTTTCATTATCGCTTTGGTCGCTTGTTGCAAGGTGAAATTGATCACACCCACACAGACCAATGTTGAATCAGGAATATCAAAGTACCCTAATTTAACTCTAGCGTAGTTGGAATTGGGTAGGGCCCTTATCAAGCTAATTGCGACATGTGCATGAAATGCACAGACCTTCATCTTTTAGCGAATCACTGTGGAATGATATTGTACGTGAGATAATATGGAAGGCAAACAAAAAGATGGGATCTGAAGAAATTGATTCAAAAGAACAAAAAGCAGTTCTCAGTTATTTGGTAACCATTGGAACTTCTAGTTGAGAACAAATTCGTTTGGTGCTATTTTTGGATCTGATTAAATGCGATTGTTTGTCTAATCAAGAAATGATCAAATGAAAAGGCTTTACATAATTTTGGTTTTATTTATTTCGCTATACACATCTTGTGTGAACAAACTGGAACGTCCGCAAATAAAGTTGATACGTCACTATACTCTTGAAGATCATCGATCGGTGTCCGGTCTGGAGGTTCTAGGAAAGAATGTGATTACTATATCTGACAATGAACATGGAACAGGAATAGCTTATCTGGATAGTGCTTTTAGAAGTCTAGTAAATAAGGGTTCAGAGCAATCCAAAGAGCGCCAGAGTCGCAGTGTTATTCCAAAAGATGCGAAGCCGGATTATGAGGCCTTGACATTAATGAAGGGGAAGAACAAAATATGGTTGATCAAATTTGGTTCAGGATCGAGAAGTCCGCAGCGTGATTTTATTTATTTAGAAGATTTGACGTCATTAGAAAATGACACGATCGTTTTTAATGCGGGTTTATTTTATCAGAACTTGAGAGACATTACGGGAATATCGACAGATGCGTTCAATTTGGAAGGAGCATGCACTTCAAAAGATGAGTTGTTCCTTTTCAATCGGGGCACAAATGGCGTGATCAGAATACCGATATCGGAATTTCTCGGTATGGTAGACGGTGATGAACTTCCGAAAAATATTATATATCAAACGATGACCTTGCCGCCACTGCAGGGCAATTACACCGGAGTGTCTGGAGCAACCTATTTGCCAGAGAGAGATCTAATCATATTTACCGCATCAGTAGAAAGAACTACAAATTGGATTGATGACGGCGATATTTTGGGAAGTGGAGTAGGATGGTTTCCTGCAAATGAAAGATCGAGTTCCTTTGAACCGGATTTCGAATGGATTGCGGAGAATGGAATAATTTTGAAGTATAAAGTGGAGGCTGTTGGGGTTGACTACTCTGAGAATTTAGATTCCAAGAGCACGTTTAAACTCATTTTGGCGAGTGATAATGATTCCGAAGAATGTGAGATGCTAGAAATGGAAATGATCTTTTCTAATTCGATCCCTTGAGGAATTCAATCAGGCCCGAGAAATAGGTTTCTTGATCGTCGTAAAAGCACATGTGTGAACCTTTAGGACAGTGGACATGTGTTCCATCTTGAACTTGTGTACTCATCCATCTCATGTGCTCGGGGTCCATGGTGTCGAATGCTGCTCCAATAGTAAGTGTCGGAATCGTGATTTCTTTCAGACGGTCTTTCCTGTCCCAATTGGTTAGCCTGCCCGCAATGCCAAATTCACTAGGACCTTGCATAGTCACATAGAGAGATTGGTTGATTTGGTTCAACGATCTTTCCATAGGCTCCGGCCATTCCTCAATGGGGATTCGACAGATGTGCTTTTGATAAAAGTTGGGCAGGAGAAGTTCCATATACAGCGGATTGCTGAAATCGTTTGCCTCTTCAATAGCTCGAATTGATTGGAGAACGGTAGGATTCATTTGGGTGGCAAGCACCTCGTCGGCGTACTTACCATAATCGGGGCAACTACACATCATATTGGAAATGATCAAACCTTTAATATTATGTTGATGTTGCAAGGCATATTCTAAAGCGAGAATACCACCCCACGAATGACCCAGTATGTAGCAGTTGGTAGAATCAAGTCCGAGGGCTGAGCGCACTTGCTCCACTTCGTCGACATACCTTTGAAGATCCCAAAATACGGTATCGGTCGGATTGTCCGAGTGGCCGCATCCAAGTTGATCGTAGTAGATAAATTCAATTCCTTCGGCAGGAAGAAAACTCTCGAAGCATTCAAAGTACTCATGCGTGCATCCAGGGCCGCCATTGAGTAGAAGGACCTTTATTTTCGGGTTGTTTCCAATTCGTTTGGTCCAAATGTTGAATTCTGATCCCATAGTTTTTATGGGTATTATTTGAATTCCACCATCTTTTATTCCCGTTTCCTGTGTAACGAAATAAGCTGATGAACTTGTGTTTGAAGAGGTGGGTACCGGTTTTTCTGTGCAAGCAGCAAAAGCCAATAGAATTAACCAAAAGGAGTATTTCATGAAAGAATGATTTGACCACTAAAATACTAAACAGATTTGTTCAACCCTAAAGTGACTAACACAGTTATAGAGGCTGCAGTCATTATGATGGGAGTGTGTGCGGTCATGATGAAAAGATCGAGCTATTATCCAATAGCAGTTTATTTCGATTAAACCCAGAATCCGCATTGGGATTCGCTATGAAGTGCGAATACCGTTTATCCCGCATTACGCGTTAGGGCAATTTTTGTAGAATGCGTGCGGGATTCTCAAATCTAAGCGATAGAATACAGCATTCATCGGCAAAATTAGGGTGCAATTTTTCTATCGCTTGATTTGGGTTTATGTATCTGTAAT
>JAWXBG010000186.1:0-22651 GCA_034439875.1 Flavobacteriales bacterium | reverse complement strand
CATCATACCAGTTCCGTAGGAACGACATCATACTAGTTCCGTAGGAACGGCATCATACCAGTTCCGTAGGAACGACATCATACTAGTTCCGTAGGAACGGCATCATACCAGTTCCGTAGGAACGGCATCATACCAGTTCCGTAGGAACGGCATCATACCAGTTCCGTAGGAACGACATCATACCAGTTCCGTAGGAACGGCATCATACTACCCGTAGGAACGGCATCATACTACCCGTAGAAACGACATCAACATAATTCTATCATTCCGCAAAATTCTGCATTTCCACCAAGGATCGATAAAGACCATTTTTAGCCATGAGCTCTTCATGACTGCCTTGTTCGGCGATGCGACCGGCTTCAATCACAACAATTAAATCGGCTTTTTGAATAGTGCTCAATCTATGCGCAATAACTAATGAAGTCCTATTCTGCATCAATTTGAAAATGGCCTCTTGAACCAACTTTTCACTGTGTGTATCCAAAGCTGAAGTGGCCTCATCGAGAATCAGAATGGGTGGATTCTTAAATATGGCTCTCGCTATAGCCAGACGTTGCTTTTGTCCGCCGCTTAGTTTGTTGCCTCCATCTCCAATATTGAAATTATAAGTGCCTTCAAGATCGCGAATAAACTCTTCGGCGTTCGCAATGCGCGAAGCCTGCTCTATTCTATCCATTTGGATTCCAGTAGCACCCAAAGCGATGTTGTTTTGAACAGAGTCGTTGAAGAGTATTGAATCTTGGGAAACAAATCCCATCTGTTTTCTAATAGATTCCAACTTCATATGACGCAGCGACTTTCCATCTATCAATACTTCTCCGCTATTGGGATCATAAAAACGAGCCAAGAGAGAAACCAAGGTAGACTTTCCGCTTCCACTTGGTCCGACCAATGCTACAGTCTGACCTTTTTTAATTTTCAGACTTACACCTTTGATCACTTCATCACCACGATATCCGAAACGTATGTCGCGGAATTCAATCTCATTGCCAAATGTTTCCATTTCCACTGCACCCTCTTCGTCTTTTACGGTCAAGGGTGCATTCATTATTTCGTTCACTCTATCCAGCGAGGCCGCTCCTTTGTTGATCTTAAATATGGCATCTGTAAACGCTTTGGCCGGTTGAATGATCTGTGAAAAAATCACGAGGTACCCAATCAACAGCTCGCCATCCATTTCACCATTTAATACAATTTGACCGCCTGCAAATAATAGAATGGTTATTACTATTAGTGAAATAAACTCACTCATTGGCGACGACAAGTACTCTCGTCTGTACAACTTATGCATGAGACGGAAGTAAAAATCATTCTTCCGTTCAAATTTTTGCCTGAACTGTTGATCGGCATTAAAAACCTTTAATATTCTAATACCGGTTAAAGTTTCTTCGATGATGGAAATCAATTCACCCAAATTGTCCTTTCCTCTTTTCGCTGCATTCTTCAGACTCTTCGCAATACGTGAAATTAAAAAGCCGCTAATCGGTAAAAAGATCAACGAGAAAATGGTGAGCTTCCAACTCAATGCGAAAAGTGTTCCCAAGTATATCACAATCATGACTGGACTCTTTAAAATGGCTTCCAGTGCACCTATCACAGAGAATTCGATCTCCATGAGATCGTTTGTCATTCTTGAAATGATGTCGCCTTTGCGCTCATTAGAAAAAAATGCTACTGGCAAATCAAGAACCTTATTGTATAAGTTCTGACGCATATCGCGGGATACCGACGTTCGGATTCGTGCAATACTTAGTAGTGAAAAGTAGTTGACCAAATTTTTCATCAATGCGAGTACAACTATAAACCCACACATCAGGGCAAGGGCCTGCACTCGTCCATTGTCGGCGATAAACGCATCGAGCCAATCGTTTATCGACTGCCATATATCAGATTTCTTTGCTTGACTCGAACCGTCTTTATCAATCGAAAAAAGAACGTATAAAAATGGCACAACACTTAAAAAAGTGAAAAGAGAAAAAATGGCGTTCAGTATGTTGAACAAAAGGTTGTTGATCAGTGCGCCTCGATATCCACGAACAAGGCCAAATATTTCTTTGAATCTTTTCAAGATAGTTTAGAATTGTTTCAGGAGATCGACACCTGTATAATTTGCTGGTGTGATGGACATCAATTCTTTTCTTATAGATTCTGAAACATCGAGTGATCCTATAAATTGATGAATAATCTCTTCATCGATCCGATCTTTTCCGCGCGTGAGAGCTTTCAATGCCTCGTATGGTTCGGGATAAGATTCGCGACGCAATATGGTTTGAATCGCCTCAGCAACAACAGCCCAATTCTTTTCAAGATCGTTTTTGATGGCCGCTTCATTTAACTTCAATTTTCCCAAACCCTTTAAAATCGAGTTCACTGAAATAATGGTATGGGCGAAAGGAATACCGACGTTTCTCAAAACCGTACTATCTGTTAAGTCGCGTTGCAACCTACTGATTGGAAGCTTTGAGGAAAAATGATGAAAGATTGCATTGGCCATACCCAGGTTTCCTTCGGCATTCTCAAAGTCAATCGGATTTACTTTATGAGGCATAGCAGAGGAACCTACTTCGCCTTCTTTCACCTTCTGACCAAAATAATCGATGCTTATGTATGTCCAAATATCTCGACACATATCTACCAAAATGTTGTTGATCCTCGAGAGAGTATCGCACAACATTGCCATATCATCATAATGTTCAATCTGAGTGGTAGTCCTACTTCTCGTTAGCCCCAATGTATCTTGAACAAACGTATTCGCAAAAGCAACCCAATCTGTGTTTGGATAAGCCACATGATGTGCATTAAAGTTTCCGGTAGCCCCTCCGAATTTTGCTCGATACTCGACGTTCTCCAACTGTTTGAATTGAATATTCAATCGTTCGGCAAAAACAAATATCTCTTTTCCCAAAATGGTTGGAGAAGCCGGCTGACCGTGAGTTCTAGCCAACATCGAAACAGATTTCCAAGAAGTTGATAACTCTTCAATAATAGAAATGAGCTTACTCATCAGAGGTTTGTATACCTCATTCATTGCATCTTTAATACTAGCAGGAACCGCAGTATTGTTGATGTCCTGAGATGTGAGACCGAAATGAACAAACTCTCCTACCTCCTTCAGACCTAATTTCTCTAGCTTTTCTTTGATAAAATACTCGACTGCCTTTACGTCGTGATTGGTTATTGACTCAATTGATTTTATGCGCAAGGCATCAGCCTCAGAAAAATCTGTGTACAGTATTCTTAGCTTATCAAAAGTCTTATGATCCACAGAAGCCAATTGAGGCAGGGGAATAAGCGCAAGAGATATGAAGTACTCGACTTCAACCATTATTCTATAGCGCATAAGTGCAAACTCCGAGAAGTAAGCCGAAAGCTGCTCGGTTTGTTTGTAATACCTTCCGTCAACCGGACTTATGGCAGTCAGTGGGGATAATTCCATGTACTTGTAAAAAAGAAAAGCGAATTTACTCCTAAACGCAGGATTGTTGTGTGAACGAAATATAAAACAGTGAGATAGTGTGGCTTATACTTACATTTTCGCTGATGCTGCATCTCTAATCCTTCGTTCCGTTGTATCCACTTGCTTCTCAATCGCATTTACTTCAGATACCACCTTTTCTGCATATTCTTTGTCCTTCAATGAAGCCGCGTTAATTCTGGCATTCATACACGCACCGAGCACAGCAGTTCGTGCACATAGAGCTCCCACGGCGGCATCTGTAACTGAGTTTGGATTGCCCTTGTTCACCATCTCCTCCATTACTTCCATACTGGCTAGTGCCAATCGAGCGGTTTGCATAGGGATTTCGATGGCATACTTTGTCGCTTCTTCAATTGCTTTAGATCGCTGCTTCTTTTCTTCATCGGTTGATTTAGGCAAACCAAATGAATCCATGATACGATTGAAAGCACTTGTATCTTCATCTACAAGAGCTAGCAATTGGGATTGAAACTGAAGTCCCTTCACAGCCCAATCTGAAAACTCTTCCCATCTATCGTCCCATCCGCGTTTGTGGGCACTGAGATTTGCAACCATTACACCAAGAGACACTCCCATAGCACCGCAATATGCACTTATGCTTCCCCCACCTGGAGCAGGCGACTCTGCCGCCGTTTCATTGCAGAAAGCCACTAGATCGAGATCAACCAATCTTTTCGAAGATTTACTTTTCGATGCTATTACAAACTCTATAATTTTTTCTTCCGGTTTGAATGGCGCAAGATCATCGAGCCCGAGAGATTTAATAGCCAAATGAATTTTTTCCCTCTGGCTTATACCTAATGAACGCTCTTGCTTTCGAAGAAAATAATCTCCTGCGTCAAGCAAACTTTGAAGTGGAATAAGTCCAACTAACTCGCTTCCTGTAACCCGAATTCCCCGTTCTGCTGCTTTTAAACAAGATTCCTCAAAAGCAATATGAACCGGAGTAATATTGATGTTTGTGAGATTCAGGGACAGTTGCGCAATTCCGTATTCTTCGATATACCAGCCTATGCCCTTCACCGATTTTAGGGTGCCGGGAATTCTAACCGGTTCTCCTTGCTCATCCAATATCGGTTTTCCAGTAAACGGATCTCCTTCCCGCACAATTCGCCCGGCCTCCCTTATGTCAAATGCTATTGCATTGGCTCGGCGCGTTGAGGTAGTATTCAGGTTCACATTATACGCTACCAAAAATTCACGGGCACCTATTGTTGTGATTCCTGAACGTTTTACTTGCTCATTCACTTTAGACGGACCAAAGTCGGGTTTCCATTCTTGTGAACCTATTTTTTCAATTCCTTCGTACTCCCCTTTTCTGCAATTGGCCAAATTTCTTCTCTCCTCTGATTGAGCTGCATTTTCATACAAGTAAACGGGTATACCCAACTCCTTGCCTACCCTTTCGCCTAGCTTTCGAGACAGAGCCACACACTCCTCCATACTTACGCCTGAGATGGGGATGAAAGGACATACGTCGGTAGCGCCTTGACGAGGATGCTCCCCTTTATGCATGGACATATCGATTAATTCGGATGCTCTTTTGATTAATCGAAACGCCGCTTCTGCAACATTTTCTGGCTCTCCGGCAAATGTTATTACGGTGCGATGTGTGCTCGCACCCGGATCTACATCGAGGAGCATTACACCCTCTACTTCGGAGGCGGCAGAAGCGATAAGGTTAATTTTCTCTCGGTCTCTTCCTTCTGAAATATTCGGAACACATTCTATGAGGCGCATAATCTTTGGATTGGTGCGCAAAAATAAGTCAGCTCAGAGACTCACTGACCGAAGAATTTTTTTGCCGCTACCCTGTATTCAGTTTCGCTGAGGAGAGATTGAATTTCTTTTGGTTCCTTTTTGCCATCCGTGAAAATAGTACCCACAACTCGATCGCTTAAGTTGCGCGTGAACTTATGTTGGGTTCCATTTTCTAAGTGTACCAATATGTCCTTATCTGTGGACCACAAAACCTGAACACCTTTCAGATCATGATTTGCTTGAAATGAACGTGCATTATTCTCGAAGTCTGAGAGAATCTCAACAATGCCCGCATTTGCTTCCGTTTCCGGAGTGTTCAACATATCTTCATTTGTTGGAAAGTAAAATACCACAGCCTTTCCCGCCACACGAAGCGTCGAATTGGTAGAAGGCAGCGGACTGGATTGACTAGTGAGTTCTGTTCCCTGATTTTCTCCTACCATTTCCGGATCACCCGGAGTAATTTTCTCTAAAGATTGTGGCTTTGTTTGCACGTCTGTAGATTCTGTGCTGCCAACCTCCGTTTGTTCTTGCTCCTTCTGAACTGTTTGCTCTGTCTTGGCTACAGTTCCCGCCGTCGAAGCAACAGGAACCTCGCCACAAGAAGTGAAAAACACAATCCAAAAGGATAGCACTAGCAAACGACAGAAGGAAAAATGAATGAGTGTTTGATTCATGTTGTTAAAAGAAACTTTAAAGACCTGTGTAGTGACAAAAATGCAAATAATCACCAAATATGTGCTGTGTCATTCATCCAAATACCTTTCAGCTTCATCGCTTGTTCGAGCACATCGCGCACACAACCTTTGCCTCCTCCGTAAGGGGAAATATAGGCAGCCGCTTCTTTAATTTCGGGAACTGCATCTGCCGGACATACAGGTAAACCCACATATTTCATGCAAGCTAAGTCTGGAATATCATCACCCATATAACACACGTCATCCACTTTGATGAGATTATCCGCAAGATACTGGCGCAGCAAAGGCAGTTTTTCTTTCACGCCTAAGTGAATATGCTTTACTCCAAGACCTTCAAATCGCTTTCGAACGGCTTCACTTCTACCCCCGGAAATAATAACGATATCAATGTTATTTCGAATGGCAAGTTGTACCGCATAACCATCTCGCACATTGGCTGTCCGAGCTTGCTCACCATCTGATGTGAGATATACTATGTTGTCTGTAAACACACCATCTATATCAAAACAAAAAGTGTGTACAGATTTGAGTAGTGCCTTGTAATTATTGCTTTCCATATTCTTGAATGCTTTCTGAAATCAACTTATAAAGTTCTGACAACTTCGGTTTTTCTATCAAATATTGGAGATGTCGGTTCATTGTATTTTGATCCCCTCTGAGAGCCGGACCTGTTTGAGCTAATTGAGGAGGAGTCGTTCTTAGTCTCTCAACAGATTCGAATATGAGTGGCTTTAAAAGGTCAAAATTCAATTGATTTTCTTTCATCAATTCCGATGAAAGTGTATACATGTGATTGGAAAAATTAGCCGCAAAAACCGCAGCCATGTGAATTCGTTTTCTCAGTTCGCTATCTGCTGAAAAGACTTTCATACCGCTCTTTTTCCAGAGATCCGATAATTTTTCCTCTACTCGATCCGACTCTACTTCCATAAAAACAGGAACGTTGGCATAAGAAACATTTTTGCCCTTAATAAATGATTGTATTGGCCAGCATACTGATCTTCTCTCCGCTTGAATTGCATCGATTGAAGTAGAGCCACTACAATGGACCAGTAGCGGGCCTATGGGACACAATGCGGAGACTTCTGAAATCGCATCGTCATTCACCAATAGAAAAATAATGTCCAAATCCTGCATAAACTCTGAAGGATCGGCAATATGATCGGCCTGGACTCCGGCGGCTAAACTTCTGGCTCTTTCAGCTTTTCGTCCCCAAATCTGAGATACCGCATAACCCGATTTTTCGGCTATCCGACATAAATGCCAGGCAAGATTTCCAGTTCCCGCAATACCTATTTTCATTGTTCTGCGAAAATACGTCATCACGATCTCAATTAGTAAATTGAGCGTGAATAATGGACTTCCCTTCCTCAGAATCTGGCTCAAAACTCTCACCAAACGTCAATTCTATTTCAACCCAAAATCCGCATTGGGATTCGCTATGAATTGGTATAATCCCCAAAGATAGCAAGTGCTCTCGCCAGATTTTTATTTGATGGTGTATATTCATACATCAAGAATAAAAATCGAGAAAGTGCTTGATAACAAAGGGAGTTAGCGCTGCAATAGACTTCCAATGCGAATTCTGGGTTCAAGCCACTTTGTGTGAATTCCCTCGTTCACTTTGTACATTTGTATATATGTTTCTCTTCAATCGATTTGTTCATTTAATAGCGAGAACAGCGCTCTTGTTCTTGGCCACTGGACTTATATTATTGAGTGCGCTCTTCCTGTCTGGTTGCGCCAGCGAATCTCCTGCGGCTACCGAAATGACTTCTGACTCAGTGCGCGACACGTCGTCGATGGTCAAAGGTTTAAGTTTTGTTGGATGTCCAAAACCATCCGATTCGCTCGATCTAATTGATGTCAAAAGAACACACGCCAACTTCATTGCACTTATGCCTTTCGCCTACGGCGATTCAGGGAGTTCTAAACTGACCTATAAAGATGTGGATTGGCAATGGTGGGGTGAAAGTCAGGAGGGTGTACGCACATGCATTGAACTAGCGCGGGCGCAGGATATCAATTGTATGATTAAACCCCAAGTTTGGCTAGACCATGGATCGTACACCGGCTTTTTCATGCTCAACTCTGAAGCAAAGTGGCTAGAATTTGAAAAGAGCTATTCCGATTGGATTTTATCTTATGCCAAGTTGGCTCAGGATCATGGAGCAGCAATCTTTTGTATCGGAACTGAGTTCGACGAATGGACACAACTAAGACCGGAGTATTGGAAAAAGCTCATTGAAGAAGTACGTCAGATTTACAAAGGCCCACTGACTTATGCATGCAATTGGAATTGTGTAGATAAAATTTCATTTTGGAATGAATTGGATTTTATCGGTATCGACGCTTATTTCCCGTTGACGGCTGAAAAAACACCCAGTTTAGATTCACTCAGAATTGCATGGGCACCTTTGGCTCAAAATTTTGCTCATTTTTCGGACTCTCTATCCAAGAAAATTCTTTTTACAGAATGGGGATACCGAAGTGTAGATTACTGTGCCGATCGACCCTGGGAGTACCATACAGATACTTCTGGAAATAATGAGGCACAATACAATTGCTACAAAGCCTTGATGGAAACTTGCTGCAACAAAAGTTGGTTTGCGGGAGGATTTATGTGGAAATGGTTTCCTGAATCCAATAGGAATGACCGACATTCCAGAGATGAATATTCTCCGCAGGATAAACCCGCAGAAGACCTTTTAATTGAATGCTGGAAGAAAGAAACTAGCAATTCTCGTTAGTTCTTGCCATTAGAATTTAGGTAATGCTGACCTATAATCCTGTGGTATAATCCATTTCTATCCCACATGTAAATGATAGCCGTGTAGTCGTTTTCCGTTTGCACATGATTTCCTTCTGTGAAGGATATGTCTGCCTTTGCTAAATACTCGTCGTACACCACGAAACGATAATTATAAAGCCCTTGTTTCAGCTTCACATCGCAATCATATGATCTATTCTTTTCGTTCCACTTGCACTTGAAAGCTTCCTGATTAAAACGTGTGAACGCACCTTCCACATAGACAGTTGATCCAGGGATTTCATTACAGGCCAAAGAAAAATGTACGTTGCAATACTCTGCATCCAGATCGGCATCACTTCCTTCATCGTTCCTAACAAAATACTGACCATTGATATCCTGTGCCGTTTCATAGGTTTTTGATCCCCGCGGCAAATCTGGTTGTAATATCACTTTCCATCCATTCGCCTCTCGATCTATTGAGAGAACTTCACTACTCACAAATCGAAAATTCTTCATTTCAAAAAATCGCCATTCAGAGCCCCCTGGAAAGGAATTTTCACCACTGTAGTCATAGGTGATCTCATTCTCCTTCACAAAAATCGGTTTCAAATCGGTGATCGCATTTCTCCATCTCCAGTTTTGAAGCAGTGCCACATGTAAATCGGCATAGGGATCGAGAATCTTGAAAAACGTAGTATTCAAGTTGAAATCAAATTCCTGATGAGAAAATCTTTCGGAAATAATGGAGCTATTTACAATCTTGCCCTGCACACCTAGCAAGGTTTCATACACCACAATTCTTGATGAGAGAACAATATTATCAGGCTCTCCTGCTTTGAAGACGAGCAGCAAGTAGTTTCCACTAATTCTCACCTTCATCATGTCGTTCGGAAACTCGAATGTGTAATGAACGAAATCTTCAATTGTATTAAACGACGCCTCAACATCATTGATATCACCATCTGCGAATCCTTGAATGTACTCATAAGACTCTAGCGCTGTCGGTTTCCAATTGTAAGTAAAATGTTGAACTCTGAACTGATAATCGCCAATATCGAGGCCCAATTTATCAAAATGAATTTCCAATCTTTCACCCGAACCCAATTGAATAAATGGAACTCCGAGTGGATTGCCTGTTGGATATATCTGCACCGATCGAATGGTTTCATCATATACCTTGTCCTCCGCAACAACAAATTCGGGAAGCGGAATCTGTGTCACGGCTGTCTCGGCGAAAGAAATGAATATCAAAAGAGCTAAAACGTAAATTATTCTCATGGCTGTCGTACTTGTCAAATATTATGCCTTCTATTTCAGGCCTTGGTCCTTGGGATTTCACCTAGCATCCTTCTGATTTGCCGAGCGAAGTATGGAATAAAAATAAACCCTAATGCACTTGGTAAAACCCAATTCAAAACTGGAAGGGGAAATGGCTGCACATTCGCACAAAATGCTGTTATTGCAGCGATGTAAGAACCCATAATTCGACCGTTATGATTTTTCAACCACGAAGTTCCTGCATATACTTTTTCTGTAGTATCCATCCACACCAAACGGCGGAAATCGAATATAACTGCAGCCCCAAAAATGATAGAGAAAACTCCGAGGATGATGCCAGTAGTTTTATGATCATTGAAAAGGCACCAAATAAAAATCCCGACCATAAACATCCATGAAATAAGTCCTGCGCTCGCAATGACTTTATCCATTTTCTCAGGTTTCTTAAGGTTTTTAAGGCGACCAAAACGCATGCCCATTAGCGCAAAGTAGTAACTGAAGAGTGATACTGCTCCAAGAAATATTCTCCCGAAAAATACCATGTCAGGATCCAAAAAACACAGTGGTATGGCCGTCACAAAAATCACAGTCATTCCATAGAAATACGTCTGACCGACTATTCTATGTCGTTTGCCTCCCTTGCTTCCAATCATTTGCCACAACCCGGTAATCAATACAAGCACCCCGGCTGCTATATGCACCTGAAGCATGATTTTAACAATTGTCTCCATTTTATCTAATTATTGGGTAATGATTTGTTCAGAATACGCACTTCTCCATCAATCCATACCTCCTTCACTTGATGTTGGCCAAATGAATAAGGCAAAGACGCAATTCCGTTGATTGGCTTCGTAAGTATAAAAGAAGCTCTTTTTCCATGACTAATACTTCCTAATTCTTCGTGTAAATTCATTGAGTAAGCTCCATTGATTGTAGCAGCATTAATTGCCTCGGCTGGTGTCATCTTCATTTGAATACAAGCCAGACTGATGGCCAAATTCATATTTCCGGATGGTGATGAGCCCGGATTAAAATCTGTTGCCAGAGCTAGTGGTAATCCTGCATCAATAATCTGTCGGGCAGGGATATATGGGATTCCTATGAACAAAGAACATCCCGGCAAGGCTACAGGAATGGTGCTGCTTCCCAAGAGTGCATTTATATCTTCATTTGAAATTACTTCAAGATGATCTACGCTTCTCGCCTTCATTTGAACTGCAACACCAACTGCTCCAAGGTTGTTGAACTGGTTGACATGCACTTTTGGTTCAAGTCCATATTTCCAGCCTGCATCTAGCAATTTTTGCATCTCCTCAACTGTGAAATAGTTCTTTTCACAAAAGACATCTATGAAATCTGCGAGCTTTTCATTGGAAATAGCCGGTAGCATTTTTTCTATCAATTGAGAAATATACCCTTCCCTATTTTCGCGATATTCTGGTGGAATGGCATGTGCCCCTAAGAATGTGGAGCGAATAAGCATCGGATGATCGGCTTGAAGTCGACGAATAACTCGGAGCATTTTTAGCTCTGATTCCATACTTAAACCATAACCACTTTTTATCTCCGCGGCTACAGTACCCATGGCCATCATTCCATCTAACCTTCCATAGGCAGCAGCATAGAGCTCATCTTCTGATGTATTGCGAAGTAAAAGAGCTGAATTGATGATTCCGCCTCCCTTTGACGCAATTTCTTCATAAGACATTCCACGAATCCTCATCTCGAATTCACTTGATCTATCGCCGGCGAAAACAACATGGGTGTGACTATCAACCCATCCCGGAATAACAGAAGAACCTTCAACATCAATCTGAACTTCGGCTTCAGGCATATCTTCAGACATTCTTCCAAAAGCACAAATTAATCCATCCTCAATCAGCAACCACGCATCTTCCAGCAAGGGCAGATTTTGCATTTCTGCACCAGAAACCTTGTCTATTCGCTCTTCTCTAACCTGAATAAGATGTCTGATATTTTTGATAAGCTTCTTCATAGTCATCTACTTTTCGACGTGGCCAAAATAAACCGAAATCACCTTTGGACTGCTGCAAAGCCTTTTTCCTGCAAAATCCTATTTTATTTGTGTAGATTTAATCGTCTCGGATTGCCTTCATTATACAAATTTTTCTTCTGCACAAACCCAAACTTGGGATACATCAATCGACCATCCTTCCATAAACATAATGTGCAAGCTCTGACCTAAATTTGTGAAATGCAATTTTAGCCTAACATCAGATTGTAATATTGGGCAAAAACCATATCTTATTCCTATGTGGAAATCTCTTTTTGTAATCTGGCTCGTGCTCACGCTCCCGAAGGTGTTCTTTGGTCAATACGTGGAGGAGATCGAAGAGATTCCACTTCACCATCATAGCTTTGGTATCAACGTGAGTCCCGCACTGGTGCTCATCAGCGGAGGGCTGCCAGTAAATCCTAGAATTGGAATTGTCTACAAAAACCAAACTCGTACAAGCCGCAAATTCAGACTCACATTCAACGCTCAATTCTACGATCCATTTGATATTGATCCTGACGTAGAGTATTACGGCCTTGCTCTTCTTTCAGATACCACACGCAGTATCAGGTACAGAAGTAGTGATAAAATGGATATGGATTTCAGGATCGGTCTTGAGTGGTCCAATCCAACCAAAAAGGTAACCCCGTTTTATGGTATCGATCTTATTCTAGGTCACTCAACTATAAATGATATCTACGGCACCAAATTCACCGTTCTCGATACTGCGTTTTGCTCCAATTGTTATGTAGATGATATAACCGTTGCTCCTTTATATAACAGTCAAACCAGCCAGTTTATATACGCTGGATTTGATTTTACCGTCGGTTGGAAAATCGTTATAAAAAACAAAGTCGATCTATATTTACAATTCTCTCCTGAATTCAGGTATCAGGCTATGTACAACGAAATATTGGACTTAGATGAACCGAGAATGTTCAACTATTCTTCCGGTATTGATTTCAGATTGAGGGTGTTGGAAGCTTGGGTTTCTTATCGTTTCTGAAAAATTGAAACGTGAGTATTTTTACTTCTAAATATTTCCCATGCAATTACATTCAATAAATACCGGACTATTCAAACTTGACGGTGGTGCCATGTTTGGCGTTGTTCCAAAAAGCATCTGGCAAAAGTCTAATCCAGCCGACGAAAACAACCTGTGCACTTGGGCAATGCGTTGCTTACTTATAGAAGATGGCAAAAGACTTATTCTTGTTGACACTGGAATAGGAAACAAACAATCCGAAAAATTCTTTAGTCATTATTTCCTTCATGGCAATGAAAGCCTCGACTCTTCTCTTGAACAAAAGGGGTTTCACAGAAACGACATTACCGATGTATTTCTTACACACCTCCATTTTGATCATTGTGGTGGTGCCATAGAAAAAATTGGAGAAAAATATATTCCCACATTTCAGAACGCAACATATTGGAGTAATGAAAGGCATTGGAAATGGGCAACAGAGCCAAACTCCCGTGAGAAGGCATCATTTCTTTCAGAGAATATTCTGCCCATACAAGAGAGTGGACAGCTAAAATTCATCGAGCGAAAAGAGGATGCACAAATGTGTGACCTCGGATTTGATCTGATTTTTGTTGATGGTCATACCGACAGCATGATGCTACCAAAAATTTCGTACAATGGAAAGACAATTGTCTACATGGCAGACCTCATGCCGAGTACAGGACATATTCCTTTAGCATATGTAATGGGTTATGACACCCGACCACTCATTACAATGGAGGAAAAAAAGAAATTCTTGCATCAAGCTGTCGATGAAAAATGGATACTCATGTTTGAACATGATGCACAAAATGAATGCTGTGAGTTGGAACAAACAGAAAGAGGTCCAAGACTGGGTGAGGTCTTTAGGCTTGATGAAATATAGGGCAATGCGTAAATCGGGAATCCCGTTTAGAATAGAATTACATAGGATTCACCCGATGCGACATACCAGCAGCAGTTGGAGGTACATAGTTCACGTCGGGTTTTGTTTCAGGATCATATCCGAACAATCGATTTTCTTTGATGATGGTATCTACGTATGCGGGCACCATTTCCTCCCAACCACTATACCCATGTTTGATCATATCCAAAACATCCTTTGAATAGATGTTCAAGACATCCGGATTGAAATCGGTAATATCGATAAGACGTTTGTTGTATACCAAATAATCGTATAGTGGGCGCAATCTCGGGTGAATTGGACAATTATGCACGTTGATGAGCTCACCTGAATTGCTGTCCTGCCATGGATAGAGATAAATCTTCATATCGCGGCTGAACAAAATACCAAAAGCTTCGAGTATACCGCCATTCAAATCGCGATAGTATTTTTCATTGAATAGCTCAAGAAGCATATTCGCTCCCATGATTATACCTATTCGTTTGTTGGTATACTTCGAGAAAAACTCGACAAGTTTATAATACTTCGTGTAATTTGAAATCAATACTGTTTGCCCAAGTGAACAAAGAATATCGGCCCTATCGAGGAAGTCTTGTTCATTGATATCGCCCTCTGCTCTCAGGTTGTTCAGGGTTATTTCAAACAACACTTGAATATTCTCGCCATCTACTCGATACTCTTTTTCGAAAAGCTTGAAGCCTTTCATTATCATATCGATATTCACTTTGGTAACTGGCCTGAAACTTCCACGCAAAGCGAGGATATTCTTTTTGTAAAGCACATCGGCAGCTTGCAAATTTCTTCCGTCGGGAGAGAAAATAACAGCATCCGTCATTCCGTTTTTCACCAATTGCAAAGACAGTAGCCTATTATCTACATCAAGGAAATCAGGACCACTTACTTGTATTGTATCAATTTCGACCTGATCTCTCATCAAGTTGTCGTACAAAGAGAGAAGGAGTTCTTTTGGATTTTCGTGGAAATAAAAGCAACCATACAGTAGGTTTACTCCCAATACCCCCACAGTAGCCTGTTGGAGCAAGACTTCAGATTCGTGCAAACGTGCGTGTATAATCACCACGTTAGGTTCCTTTCCTGGCTCCGTTTCGAATTTGACTCCCATCCATCCATGACCCTGAATAGTTTTCTGATAATTGATCGAAGCAACTGTATCTGCAAACGAAAAGAATTTCTTCGTAGGATGTTGTTTTCTTGTTAAACGCTCTTCAATGAGTTTGTACTCATGATTCAGCATATTCACCAAGCGAGGTTTACAGACGTATCGACCTTTTGTTTCGGTTCCGTAAATAGCATCACTAAAGTCCTTGTCGTATGCCGACATGGCCTTTGCTATAGTTCCGGAGGCACCTCCTGCGCGAAAAAAGTGACGCACTACCTCCTGACCCGCGCCAATCTCGGCGAAGGTTCCATAGATGTCTGGATTCAGATTGATTCTCAGCGCTTTTTGGCTTGCCGACAGCACAACCCTATCAAATTCCACAGGTTTCAAATTTTAAAAGTGTTCAAAATTAGCTCTTTCATCTCTACAAGGAGCAATCAAGATACCCGAATTTCAACACTTTAAACATGATAATAGATGATAACGTTCCAATTTGTGTAAATACAATTTCAGAAAATGGTCATTTAGGCTGAAAATACAAGTCATTTGAAAGTTGACCTTTCGAACTACTTCCGAAACGGATCTATAAAATTTTATTATTGATTAACATTGCAGTCGATGACAGTGACATTTCTCGGAACAGGAACTTCGCAAGGCGTGCCGGTAATTGCATGCAATTGCGAGGTATGCTCATCTGAAAACCCAAAAGACAAGAGACTTCGTAGCTCTATTCTCATTTCTGAAGGCGAAAACCATGTGGTTATAGATACCGGTCCTGACTTTCGACAGCAGATGCTTCGTGAAGGATTGAAAACATTGAATGCCGTGGTTTTTACTCATGAGCACAAAGACCATATTGCGGGATTAGATGATGTGCGTGCTTTCAATTACTTTACTGGTATTGCCATGCGTGTTTTTTGTAATGATGCTGTTGAAAAGGCTATTCGAAGAGAATTCTACTATGCTTTTACCGAAGAAAAATATCCAGGAGTTCCTGTATTACACTTTCACAATATTCAAATGCATTCCTTCGATGTAGATGGAATTCCATTTGTTCCTATTGCTGTAAAACACATGGAAATGAATGTCCTTGGTTTTCGGGTTGGAGACTTTACGTATATCACGGATGCCAATTTCATTTCAGATAAAGAAATGGAGAAGGTTTACGGGTCTAAAATTTTGGTTTTAAATGCTTTAAGAAAGCAAAAGCATCCTTCGCATTTTAATTTGGAAGAGGCATTGGAACTCATAAAAGTGATAAAACCCGAAAAAGCTTTTCTGACCCATATAAGTCATCAACTGGGCACTCATGCTGAAGTAAGTGCAAACCTGCCTGCGAACGTGTTTTTATCCTACGACGGATTAAAATTAGAAATCTAATGGGAAGCAAGTTGCTCTATTACCTCATCATCAAACCTATAAGCCTCTGTCCGTATTGGTTTCTGTATGGCCTTTCCGATTTTTTCTTCGTTGTCTTGTATTATGTAGTTGGGTATAGGAAAACCGTTGTAAGTGATAATCTTGAAAAATCTTTCCCGGAAAAGGAAAGCAAAGAACTCCTTTCGATTAGAAGGCGCTTTTATCACCATTTCTGCGATTTGGTGATTGAAAGCCTCAAAAACTTCTCCATTTCTGAAAAGCAGGCCACTGAAAGAATGACACAAATAAATACAGCCATTGTAGATGAATGGGTGGCCAAACGCGGCGGTGTTATTCTGTGCACAGGTCATTTCGGCAACTGGGAACTCTGGGCTGCAGCGGCACCTTATGGCATGAAATATCCCATTGTAGGAATATACAAACGGCTTAGTAGTGCTTTTTTTGATGAGAAAATGCGGGAATCTAGAAGCAAAAGTGGAATTATTCTAGTGAGTACCCGCGAAACAGGGAATTATCTTAGAACAAACCTTCAGTTGCCAAAGGCTATTGCATTCGCCTTCGACCAGTCCCCTGCGGATCCTGAAAAATGCGTGTGGATCAATTTCATGGGAAGGGATACTGCTGCCTATTTCGGAGCTGAAAAATATGGAAAGGAGCTGAACTATCCTATCATATTTGGCTCCATTGACAAAGTAAAGAGGGGGCACTATGAGATCACTTATACCTTAGTTTCTTCGGAACCAAGGGATTTCCAAGAGGGTGAACTCATACAGATTCTATATGTCGAATTGGAAAAAAAGGTGCGTCAATTTCCGGAGTACTACCTTTGGACTCACAAGCGCTGGAAACACCGGCGCAAAAAGACCTAAGTTACTGCAATTGGGCGAATAACAGATGAAAAGCGAGGGAAAACCAAAATATTTGTAGTCTTAGTGTTTTTCATACGAGATAAGTTCGTAATATTGCGCCCCCAATTGGGTAAACCGTAATATTGAGCGCAATGAACCGCATTAAAGAACTCGAAGCCAAACTGGTACCTGTTACGATCTGGCCAACTTTCCAGGCAGGTGATACCATCAACGTTAAATACAAAATTAAAGAAGGAAACAAGGAACGTATCCAGCAATTTGCCGGTGTTGTTATTCAGCGCAAAGGCAATGGATCTACCGCTACTTTCACTGTGAGAAAAATTTCAGGTGGCATAGGTGTAGAAAGAATTTTCCCTGTTGCATCACCATTTATTGATTCAATAGATGTGACCAAAAAAGGTAAAGTACGTCGCGCACGTATTTACTATCTCCGCTCGCTGACCGGAAAGGCCAGCCGCATTCAGGAGAGAAGATACTTCACTCCTACAGAGGAAGCAGCTCCGGCAGGCAACTAACCAACCAAATCCAAAAATATAGCGGCCTTGGCCGCTTTTTTTTTACCCAGAATTGTCGAATCCTTTACTTTGTACTTCCATTTCATAGCAATTCTACTCATTAAATAGTCCAAACTATTTTATGAGCATGAAGTGGTAAATGCCGTCAAAGTAGCTGTTATAGGCCAATGGAGTGAAACGGAATTGGTCTGTTACAGATACTTAAACGGTATAGCACTTCAGGCGTACAAGATTCTACAGGGCATTACCCAAAACAGTCTTCCAATGCGCAAAGCAGGATGTACCATTTATTAAGTAACATTGGTATAACATTAGTATAAAATCCACCTATGGAAATGTTTACTCTGGAAATTGTCGCTTCAACCGTTCAATCTTGCATGAATGCAGAAAGAGGTGGTGCCCGAAGAATAGAACTTTGCTCGGCTCTAAAAACGGCTGGCGTTACCCCGTCTATCGGACTTCTTCGTGAAGTGAAACTAAATGTCAGCCTTCCTGTATTTGTAATGATTCGTCCGCGTGAAGGTGATTTTGTATATAGTTCTTCCGAAATCGCAGTGATGGAAAGAGATATAGAGTTGAGCATCGAAGCAGGTGCAGATGGAATCGTATTTGGCACCCTTGACGAAAACAACCGGGTTGATCAAAAATTACTGAGAAGTTTGGTTCAGCGATGTAAGTCCTTGCCGGTCACTTTTCACCGCGCCTTTGATGTAACCGACAATCTCGGTGATGCTATGAAGGCAATAATCGACAGTGGTTGTCAAAGGATTCTTACTTCAGGTGGAGAGGCTTCATGTATAGCAGGAAAAGCAGAAATTCACAGATTGGGAGAAAAAGCAGATGGGAAAATAATTATACTCCCCGGCGGAGGCGTAAGTGTAGAAAACATTCAGGACATTTTTCATCCTGCCATTTTGGAATACCATATGAGCGCTCGCAGCATTTTCAAATCATCAGCTCCACAAAAGATTTTCGAAACTGATTATGAAGAAACGGATGAAAATAAAGTTCGATCAGTTATCTCGCTCGCCAATCAATTCTTCGCTGACAAGTAATTTCTGAAGTCGTTTTAGTTCTGACTGGAAGTATGCACTGCGCGTGGCTTTTCGGATGTACGACTTTTCGGCTTCTGTGAGGTGCCAACTTAAGCTAACATGATCTTCACGGGTTTGCTGAAGCTCAAATGTGATTAATTGTATCGTTTCATCAAATGACCCATCGAGATACGATAACATTTGCTCGTTGTTGTAGTCATGGGTTTTAGTCATGTTTCCATAGATACTTCCAAGGGGTGCTGTAAGTTGACTGAATGCCCCAGGTTCGTCGTCTCCTAAATCTTTATTCTTCGGCAAATCTCGCACTTGCACTATTACAACTCCGCTTGTGTTTGCGTTAATCCATTCGCTAAATGTGTGAAGAAAACGGGTGGTGGTTTTCAATCCGAAGTTATCTCTAATTCCGGCATCCATAATGTTCATAGGTGGTTCGGATGGCAAGCTAGTCATCGGGAATATGTATGGGAAAGTGGCATTCATACGAAGTGCAGTTGTGAAGAAAAGATTGTCCGCTCCCTGATCAGCAAACAACTTGCTGAATTCTATGTCCTCCGGAATAAAATCTCCATTACCCTGATCCAAATTTGCCTGTGTAAGATAACTCATCGGTTGTGGTGAAATGAGAAGTCTTCTGCCATCATTCACAATGGTAGGGGTCAAAATCATCATAGGTATAATTGCCTGCTCTTCGGGTTTCTTGTAATCTCGCAGTCTTCTGTTGAGCCAACCATCTGTATGCAAGTTTAATTGATTTTCGAATGCAAACGCACGGTCCTTAGAATAAACATTGTCACCATCCCGAAGTGTTTGAAAGCGTATAAACCAATCGTTGGTAACCATAGAGAGTATCACGGGATTGAGTAAGTCTTTGCTCATATTCTCCGCATAGATTGTGTCGTAAAGACTTACTGCTTCACCTTGAGCTTTCCTGAGCATTATTTCCCTTATATACGCCGCACCAAGCATTCCGCCGGAAGCTCCTGTCATCATTCCCGATTGAGAGAGAAGGTGACCATTTGTACAACTGTCGGCATAAAGCAAACTTCGCATGCTCCAGTAGGCCGATCGGGTGCCTCCTCCACTGCAATTGATGATTACCAATTTCGGTTTGAAATCTGCCCCGTATAGCTCCTGCTGCTTTAGTTTCCATTGCTCAAGAATGAGAATGGTGCTATCGTAATCGGCTCTTATTGTTTCGGCAGTTGGAGCGGTTTCTTGCGGCAAATAATCCACAGCCGGACCATTGTAGTCCATGCCATACGCCCTGCTATCAGTGCCTATAAATGGGAGGTCGTGGTGAAAGTAGTTCAATAAAAAAATGACCGCTATCAAAATACTCAATGTCCAACCTTTAATCCACGAATGAATAGCACTTACCACCATGATCACTACCGTAAAAAACAACATAAAACTAGCGGCTGCCGGCACAATAAAATACACCGACTCGCGAAGAGTCCCCGCCGCCAAAAAAGAAATGATAAGCATTAATTCGAAACGAGAAGCGTTGATATGGTTCTGTGCAAATACTTGTTCAAGTACATCCCGACTGTAGTGCTTACTATCCCGAGCCAGAGCTATTCTCCGGATATTGGCCATATAGGTTTCCACATGCCACTTCGGTATGGATTTTCCGCTTCCACCCCACTGAGAAGTGTTGTGCATTGTGGTATCTGCAACATGTGAAACTGGGTTTTTCGTAGCATCAGAAGCCAGTGCTTCAGCATCCTTGTTGGTGTATCTAAAATAGAAAAACGAAAACGACTGAAAAAGAATGACCCCAGTGAGGAAACCCACAATGTTGAGGAACACATCGAGTGGTGGAACTAGCTCCTTGTATACTTGAAAATGTGCTGACTTCCATATATAGCAGAGAATAAAGAGAGCAGGAATAATGAAATTGTTCAGCGAAAACTTGTGAAACGGTCGGTTGAGAGTTGCTATCAGCGGAAAACGATATCCGTGCGTGATATAGGTGTAGAGATTAAATCCAGTGATAAAACCACCCAAGGCAAAGCCCACAATTCCGAAGGAAAAAATATTGTTTTCGCCCATGTATTCAGGGAACAACAACTGTTGAGGAACGCCCATTTTATCGGCAAATACCCCGAAAATCATAGCAAATAGGAGCAACCAGAAAAATATCAGCATGTGGTTCTTTTTCACATGCAACACAAGCAATTGAAAAGGAAAAAAGAAAAATATTCTCCTTGCCTTTAATCCTCGTGTGATATAATGTCTTGCCGTAAATAACAAATTTTCTTCTCCTATAGATGTTTGTACGTTTCTCTGTTCATTGGGTTCTGTGATCCTATTACAAAGATTTGAGGATAACACCCCCTAATGTAGTTTCTTTGCAAATGGTTGGGATCACCTATGCACCATGTCAAATCATAATCTCGAAATAAAGAATAAAAAAGCTGAATACAAATATTTTGTGCTCGACTCTTTTATTGCAGGTATTCAGCTCACAGGCTCCGAAATTAAGTCTATAAGAGGTGGAAAGGCCAATATTACAGAAGCTTTTTGCAAAATTCGAAATCGAGAGATGTTCTTGGTCAATGCTTATATTTCGCCATACGCGGATGCGGGCTATTCCCAGCATAAAGAAAGAAGAGAACGCAAGTTGCTTCTAAACAAAACTGAAATCCTTAAGATTGAGCGAAAATTGAAGGATACAAGTATGACCGTAGTACCTCTTCGATTGTTTATCAATGAAAAAGGATTGGCAAAAATGGAAATTGCTTTGGCCAAAGGAAAAAACGCGAGAGACAAACGGGATGATGTAAAACAAAAAGACCTCAAACGCGAAATGGACCGAGGTCTTCATGCTTAAACGCACAACTAGAAGACAAGAATTATATCAATCATTCTAATCTGTCATATCTGTAATTACCTTATATTTTTCGTTAAAGGCATCCCAATTCCACAAAAAGTTCCTCATCAACTCGTCGAGATTTTTGAGAAAAATTGGATTAGGTGTTTTCATGCTTCGGAAATATTCTTCTTGAAAATCATTCAATTCGTATTTGGCAAAGACAGCTTTTGACATTGCGTAAAGGGTGTTTTTTGAAGGCACATTCAATCGAGACATGCAATCTTTATACTCCTTTATTGTCAATTCCAATTGATGTACCGACATATCAAAGAGCGGTGCCAATTTTGCGATGCTCAGTTTAATAATTTCATCATCCTGATTTTCCTGAAAATGAGCCGGCAAATAATTGAAGTTTCCTGTAATCACAATCATGAGGAAACGTCCATAATCTTCTGGGTATATGTTGGGAGATACAACAAATTCTGGGCTATCATTAATGAAGCCGGCCACATCGGGAAAGCCCTTCTCCACCGTTTCTATTATCGTATTTACAAAAAGATTTGCAGTCCTTTCAGTAGTAAGTTTCTTTCTTCCAAAAATTGTGAGCATAGTGTGTTATTTGATTTACAACTACTGTCAAACAAAATTATCTTTATGTGAACCTTCTAGCAGGAAGCTGAGATAACAACTATCAACAGAGTTTTCAACGCGCTCGGTTCGCAGCATCATGCCATTCCTTCGGATCGAATGATAGAATTCGGGGCGAATGATAGATCTAGTATGATGTCGTTCATTGAGATGTTGAACAGATATGTTGAACTTCTTCAGAACAACTATGTAATACCGTTTATGTATCTATAATATTCCAATTCCGTTTCTCTCCATTAGCCTATAACAGCTACTTTGACGGTATTTACCACTTCATGCTCATAAAATAGTTTGGACTATTTAATAAGCAGAATTGGTATAATAATGTACGTGTCAAAATTAGCTTGGCCAATATTTG
>JAWXBG010000185.1:0-13007 GCA_034439875.1 Flavobacteriales bacterium | reverse complement strand
TAGTAAAGAAAATTACTGGCAATATCACCGCAACCTCTATGGCGCTCGGCGAAGAGGTAAGCGCCAAAGTAAGTCCTTACGACATCTATGTTCAAATCATAGACGGATCTGCAGAGGTGTTCATCAACGATGTAAAAATAATGCTTCAATTAGGAGAGGGGGTAGTCATTCCCGCACATTCTAAACACAGTTTTAATGCGACCGAAAAATTCAAAATGCTGACTACCGTAATAAAAAGCGGTTACGAAGATTAGGAATGAAATAATACTTTGAAGTTATTCCAACGCAATCGAATCTCAGAGAAGTGTTATTCCTTCTGCACATCTAATAGACCAATAGAATAATCTTACCAATGTGCCTTCAAAAAATCTCCAAAATTGACCCCTTGTTTAAATCAATAATACATCAGTGAAGTTTATTATCTGCTTTATAAAAAGACAATTTGCAAAAAGAAGAATACAATACCCCTTCAATACACACATTCAAATCAACTTGCCTGTCCCATTATACAGAATCAAATATGATTGTTTCAATTTCACCATTGACAATATAAATCAATCCAAATGAAACATTACATCAAATTCATGGTAAGTCTTAGGTGCAAAATGGTGGTCCGAGACGAACTAAATAGACTTAGCATACCTTACAATACGGTGGATCTAGGTGAAGTAGATATAACAGACAACCTTACAGAAATAAAAAGAGAGCAACTGAAATCTGCCCTTCTAAAATCCGGACTAGAACTAATGGAGGATAAAAAATCAATGCTCATCGAGCGAATCAAAAATGTGATCATCGAAATGATTCATCAAACCGATGAAATACCGAAAATAAACTTTTCGGTATACCTAACTGAACAGCTCGACTACGACTATACCTATTTATCAAATCTGTTCTCCGAAACAGAAGGTATCACGATAGAGCAATTGATGATACAGCATAAGATCGAAAGGGTAAAAGAACTCATTCTGTACGATGAACTGAATCTCACAGAAATAGCCGCGAAACTTCAATACAGCAGCGTTGCGGCCCTTTCAAATCAGTTTAAAAAAGTTACTGGCCTAACCCCATCATTTTTCAAATCGTTGAAGAGTAAAAGAAGAAGATCACTGGAGAAAGTGTAAATAATGTAAGTGTTATTTCAAATTTTGTAACGCACACAGATATTCATAACATCACATTTGTACTCAATAACAAACTATCCAAAATGAGAACTTTTCAAAACAAATTAATCGCTTCATTATGTTGCTCAGCACTTCTTCTTGCTAGCACCTCACAATCAAATGCGCAAAACGGGGAAGTAGGAGTTCGCTTTATGCCAACTTTTAGTTCCTTTGATATGCAAACCTCAACTGATGGCACAGTCACTAGTGACGTCACTCTAGGTTTTGGGGGAGGAATCTTTCTGGGATTCAACTTCACAGAGCATGTCGGGGTTCAAGGAGAGTTAATCTACTCTTCTATCTCTCAAGAGTCTTCGGACGTAAACATAAACCGCAAAATAAACTTGAGGTACGTAAACATTCCATTGCTCCTTTCACTAAACACTGGAAAATCGAAAGTCGTGAACTTGAATGTTGTAGCTGGTCCACAAATCGGATTCAATGTTGGAAGCAGCTTAACTCAAGATGGAACTAACGATGCAAACAATGAGCAAGCAGTGCTATCAGTTAAGAAAAATGACTTAGGGTTTGCTTACGGCGCAGGAATAGACATTGGACTCAACACTTTGCACACTTGGCGTTTAGGTCTTGGATACCGCGGTGTATTCGGACTAGTAGATATTAGCGACAAAAACAACAACAACACGGAAGGCACTTACTATGTGCTCGACAAAGCACACGTACGCACCCATGCGGCTTACATTGGACTATCACTTCTTTTTTAAAAGGTAGTCCAGAACTGAGAAAACAAAAACTATGTGTCCGAAAAAGCCCGTCTTCACCGACGGGCTTTTTCTTTTGTAACCAAAGCTCCACAGTGTTCACAAAACCATTAGTTTCGCAGATGTATGAAAGCAGCAATTCGAAATACGTATGGCCCACCTTCCGTATTAAAATATCAAGAGACGCAAACACCTGTACAAAGTGAGAATGAACTTCTTATAAAAGTGTATAACAGCACTGTGAACCGAACCGATTGTGCCATTTTAACTGGAACACCGCTGATTATGCGTCTTGTTTGTGGTTTATTTCGACCAAAGAATTTGATACTTGGAACGGACTTTTCCGGAACTGTGGAAAAAGTAGGGTCTAGTGTAAGTAGTTTCCAAATAGGCGATCGCGTTTTGGGATTTCACGATATGGGTTCGAGGTCACAAGCCGAATATCTAGTGATCAAAGAAAAAGGTAATTTGGTCAAAATCCCTCAAAGCATTCCACTCAAAGACGCTTCAGCGGCAATTGAAGGGGCACATTATGCAATCAATATTTTAAATAAAATTTCTTTAAAAAAGGGGCAGAACGTTTTACTTATTGGTGCTACCGGAGCCATTGGATCAGCTCTTTTACAATTCGTGGTTTCTATTGGAGCCTCAGTTTCTGCGGTCTGCCGCGGAGAACATACTGCACTGGTTGAATCAATGGGTGCGACAAAAGTGATAGACTACACACGCGAAAATTTCCTTGAAACGGAAGAGAAATACGATTTTGTATTTGACGCTGTTGGCAAGAGTACTTTTGGGAAATGTAAACCGCTTTTGAAAGAAAAGGGAATATATATTTCAACGGAATTAGGACCATGGAGTCAAAATCTTTTCTTTGCGATATCGACCCCATTACTCGAAGGGAAAAAAGTCAAATTTCCATTTCCATCGAACATCAAAGCAAGCCTTGCATTTGTTGTCAATCAAATAGAATTGAGGGAATTCAAGCCTTTAATAGACAAAAAATATTCACCGGAGAAAATAAGTGAAGCATATGAATATGTCATGTCCGGCAAAAAAGTAGGAAATGTATTGGTTGAATTTCACTCTGAATCTGAAGGGTAACTCGATACTTTTTTATGTATGAATTCATGTCCGCTTTGCTTCAGCTCAGTTACCTCCGTGTATTGGAAAGACTTCCAACTATGTTCCAACTGCAAGGGAATATTTCGTTCGCCGAATTGCCTTCCCACGTTAATGGAAGAAGAATCCCGTTACAAACTTCATAACAACAACATTGAAGACCAAGGCTATCGAAAGTTTGTAGAACCTGTTGTCAATGCGATAATAGAATTGTATTCTTCTACATCACATGGTCTCGATTTTGGAGCCGGCCCAGGCCCGGTATTAGCCGAAATGTTGAATAAAGCAGGGTATCACCTTGAACTGTATGATCCGATCTTTCACAAGAATCCGGAACTACTTACAAAAAGTTACGACTACATTATCTGTTGTGAAGTGATTGAACATTTCCATCAGCCACACCGTGAATTTAAGTTGTTGCGCTCACTTCTGAATAAAAACGGGGCCCTCGTGGCCATGACTCATATTTACTGTTGTGAAATCGATTTTGAGAAATGGTATTACAAAAATGATTTTACCCATGTCTTCTTTTATCAGATCGAAACATTAGAATGGATAAAAACTGAATTTTCATTTTCAAAATTGGAAGTAAAAAATCGATTGATCAAATTCATTATTTGAAGTTCTATTCGAACGAACTTGACGAGCCTTGTGCTGCAGGGAACCTGTAAAAAATAGAAACCCCGGATTCACATTTGAATCCGGGGCCTCTCCTATATCCACCAAATGCTATTTCAGAAGCACCTCCGAAACGTTTGTATTATGGACATGATGAATTAAATACGCCTAACATCACCAACAAATCTGTGATGTTCACAATACCATCGAAATTCAGATCGCCAATGCATGGCAACTTCACCACGTAGCAATAAGTGTCGACGCATGTTGTACCATCCGCATTCACGCCAGTAACAGTAAGACATACAGTTTTACTTCCTGTAGTTGTATAGGTATGCGTTGGATTCTGAAGAACGCTTGTGTTGCCATCTCCAAAGTCCCAGAACCAGCTAACAATGGTAGTGCCTGCACCTGAGTGACTGTTGTCCGAGAAATATGCCGTTTTCAGTATCACTGACTGATTAAATGCGGCATGGACATCACAATCAACAGGACATGGATTGCAATTGATTGTAATATCTTGACAGAACACAATAGATGCTCCACTCGGACATGTAACTGTAAGGCATACATGATAAATTCCATTGGAAGCGAAGCAATGCGTTGGGTTCTCCAAGCTGCTCAAGTTTCCATCGCCGAAATCCCACATGTAACTGTTGCCGGTAGGCACACAATCCACCAAGAACAATGGTGCAAAGTTCAAGCAGCAATTGTCGTTCAAAGAATAAATCAAATCCTGTGGCAGACAACATCCGTTGTTGCAAGGACCCGGAGTCCATGAAGTTACCCCACCGTAATAATAAGCATAACAAGCATTGGGGTATGTGATACCATCGCAGCCACAAACAGGGTCGTATACGTCGATACATGCCTGCGTTGGATCTATCTGAGAAGGATCAATACATGGTTGACCACAATCAATTGTGATGTCAATACAGTATTCGTCGTAGATAACATTACCTGCTGCATCCACACAACAATCATAGTGACAGATTGTGTAAACACCAGGGCCTGGAAAGCAGAATGTAACATCGTCGCCGGCCAATTGAGACTGTATAAGACCGAATACCCAAGACTCGCATCCATAGATATTTCCGTCAGGAGTTAGGTCATGGAAAATAACACAGCAATCGTTTTGACCGAGCTCCCAAGTAAAGTCTGCGTTTGGAGTGCAACAGCAGTTAACTGTAACCTCATGACAAATAATTCCAACAGGAGGAATGCCTGGGCACTCAGCGTACATGCACACTAGGTAAGTGCCACTTCCTGAATAAGTATGGCATAGATCAGACGTAAGCCCGGTTCCATCTCCATAATCAAACATCACCGTAGATGGATTCATGCAGTCTGTTGGGAAAATTGGCGTCACGCACACTCCACAGTTCTGAGCCGAGTAACTAAAGTCTTGAGGATAGCAACACTCGCAATTCACAACGATTGTGATACAAACGGTGTAAATCTCACTCGGATTGTTGCAACAGAAAACTGTAGCACAAACAGTGTAGGTACCATTGGCAGTATAGTTATGTGAAACCATCCAACCTGAGGCCGAGCTTCCATCGCCGAGATCCCAGTTTACACAAATTTCACCACAATAGTCATCCGTGCTTACCAATGAAAAATCATAATTGCATCCGTTGTTAGTATAAACGATGGCAGCAGAGGATGGCAACTTGCAACCACAGTCAACAGTAATTTCATTACAAACCGTAGAGCTGATAGATGGGTCGGTACAACAGTAAATTGTAAGACATACTGTGTAAACGCCTGCACACTCGTAGGTATGTACTGGACAGAATTCCAAAGCAGTATCTACAATAGTTCCATCTCCGAAATTCCAAGTAGCACAATATCCAGCAGGAGCAAATGTGAGTAGCGGGCAGAAGCCGAACTGTCCACAATTATCGGTGGATGTAATCCAATTGAAATCGAATGGACCTACAGGGCTGCATCCACAATCGGAGATCACTACCTCTTTACAAATTGTAGTGCACTGTGTAGGATCTATTGGGTTGCCGGTGGCATCCAAATTGCTGCAGCAGCAAGCAGTCATACATACAATGTAAACTCCGTTTGCCGGGTACGTATGACAAGGATTTAAACCAGTACCAGTAGTTCCATCGCCAAAGTCCCAAGTGATACAATCAGTAGGACAAGGTCCTTCGAATATCGGAGCGAAGCAAGCTGTGCACTGGTCGGTAGTATAGAACCATTCGAAAGGTAAAGTGCAGCAATTCATTTCGAGTGTCACACATTTCTCGATTACGACATTAGGATTGTTGCAGCAGAATACGCGCAAACAAATTGTGTGCAATGGAGCACAATCATCGAATGTATAAGTAAGAATGTCAACTCCCGGAATTACAGTACCATCTTCCAATATCCACTCAAAGCAAAGTGGAGGACAGTAATCGTCTGTAGATCCCCATGTGGCTGTAACTGTGCATCCGTTTACTGAAGCATCTACAAACACAGAAGATGGAAGTTTACAACAATCAACTTGAATATCGCGGCATGTTGAAACTGCCTGTGATGGGTCGTTGCAACAGTAGATAGTAACACAAACGTTGTAAACTCCGCTGCAGTTGTACACATGAGTTGGACAAATATCTGTAGGATAATTCTCAACTGTTCCATCCCCAAAACTCCAGGTAGCACAGAAAACATTTGGATCAACCGTTGGATTGATACAGAATCCCATTTCGCAGTTCTCAAATGTGAAAACATCAAAGTTTACAAACGATGGAACCTGACAACAGTTTACAGTTACTACAGTACAAAGAGTATTGCATTGACCTACTGTACCATCTGGGTTGATGCAACAAGTAGTTACGCATACTGTGTAAGTGCCACTTGTAGCATAATCATGGCAAGGAGCCGTTCCCACTGTACCGTCACCATAAGTATATGATACTAAAGTGCTGCCCTGATTACAATTAAAAACAGGATAAACACACACATGACAGGCATCCACATCTGTGATTAGCGAATCTGGCAAACAGCAGCACTGAACATTTACAGTTAAGCAAAAAGTTTCGGAGTACAACTGTCCGTCAGCACCAATGCAACAAGCTGTGTAGCAAATTGTATAAACACCCGATGAATTGTAGCAATGAGTAAGACTTCCACTCGCACTGCTTGATGTACCATCGCCCCATTGAATAATACAGCACCCACTATTGATGAGTATTTGCGTATCTTGAGCATTGATCACGCCATCGCCGTTTACATCTACCGTTGCTCCTGCTGCGGTTAGCAAACAAGGATCACTTCCGAATAGATTTAAGGACACGCAACAATCACTCTGAATAACGGAAAATTCCGGATTTGGATCGCAGGGTCCACAGCAATTGACATAATAATCGATGCAGATTGCCAAAGTGTTTGTCGGATCTTCACAACACCAGAATTCGTAACACAAACCGTATCCACCGCAGTATCCGGTGAAGTCGACAGTTTGGCTCCAAAGATCAGCGGTTGTAATAACACCATTCACATTTACACAAATTTCATTGAGCGGAGTAGCACCTAAGTTTTGGAAGGTCCATGTCCAAACACAATTAACTTCTTCCACAGTAGTGATCAGACCTTGAAAATCACAACCTGCACAATCAGTTATTATAACGGGAGTGCACAAAGTAATACATTGACCTATTGTACCATCATCGTTGATACAACAAGCAGTCATACACGCACTGTAGTTTCCATTCGCTGAGTATGTATGGCAAGGATCTGTTCCGAACGTTCCATCACCATAATCATAAGTAACCATGATAGCTTCATTCAGACACTGGGTTGAATAAGTTAAACAAGCATTACAGCCATTCACATCCGCTACAAGCGCAAATGGAAGACAACAACAGTCCACTACCAATACTTGGCAACTTGTAACAGTGCTAACACTACCATCACTATTGATACAGCAATCGGTATAGCAAATTTGATAGATACCATCCACATCAAAACAGAACGAGTACAATGAACCGGCGTTGCTGCCTATGAGATTTCCGAAAGGATCGAAAATTTGCCACTGCTGGCACGTGACATTAGTTGCGGTTGGTGTCAAATCCTGAAATAAGTAGCAACAATTTCCTTGATCGCTCATTGAAAAATTGGCATCCGGTATACAAGGACCGCCAGGACAATCTACCTGAATGGTCTGGCAGTTTGTGGCAGTAATGATTGTACCATCGATGTTGATACAACAAGAGATATGACAAATAGTATATACACCCGGCGCAGTGAAGCAATGTGTGTAAGCTGAAACCCCTGAGCCGACTACAACGCCATTGATAGTCCACTCACTACAAAATGCATTATCTGCGCTTACTGGAAGTCCAATAAAAGTGTAGCAGCAGTTGCCATTGTTTAAAATGTTGAAGGTTGCATCTGGAGTACATGTTGAAGGTTGAGAACAAGGCTCCTCAGATGAACTTACGCCAACAGGTATCAAATTAGGATCGGTTGATAATATAGCACCCGGTGCATTGCCTATAAAGTGAAATGTAGGATTGAGCATTTGCGGAATAAGAGCTATCTCGGTATTGATGCAACCATTGCGTCCATTCGCATCCAATTCGAGTAATTCAGTTTCAAATAAACCAGCTCTCAATCGAGGACCTACTAATTCATAACCACTTCCAGCCTGCTGTCGCAAGGCCATTTTAGGATGATAAATGCGCGACTGTTGACCTTGACTAAAGGCATCGAAGTATGAGGAGCTGACGAAATAATTACTCGACGGAACGGGATACAAATAATCCCAAACCACTGCCGTTGAATATTTATTAAACTCGGCGGCAATTGGAAAACTTCCATCGGCTATGAGAGCTCCGGTAACAGGATCAGATATGGAAGCACTTCGGATATAGCCGGCCACTAGAAAGTTGTCAGGGTTGTGACTTTCCAAAATTTTGAAACCGGCAATATTAGCATAACCCAATGAAGAGAATACTTCAAAGCTGGTAGCGCCATTTAGAGCACCGGTATTTACATCCCATACATTAACACCAAAGTGGTGAATAATGCTGTAGTTGGCGAGTTGATAAATTTCATGTGTAGCGGCATTATAAAATGCATCCGCTCCAACACTTGCATGACCGATAGAAGAAATAGGATTGTCTTCAACAGCATTCAACCATTGAACATTGCCATTGTAATCCAGCAATAATGCAAGAACTACTTGATCGCAAAAACCTCCGGCAGGATTTCCCGTTGAGGAACCACCTACGAAATAACCAGACTGAGGCACTTCCACACTGTGTGATGCCATATCCCAGTCTTGATTTTGGCCTGAATTGGCGTTGAAGAATCTCTCCCAAACAAGACCGAGAGTCGGATCTAACTTTCTCACATAAGCTTCCTTTGGAGCAGGATTTCCATAACCAGTGGCAACAAAACCAGTGATAACATATCCCGGTTGAGGATCGTTGATCGAAGCAGTTATATGCAGAGCCGGAGTATGTCGAGGTGAAATAACATTGTTGAACAATACCTCATTTACGAAGCCAAAGCTCGGGTCTACCTCGAGAATCCAACCATGATCAAGTCCATCTCCAGGATCTTGTGCACCGCATAAAATATAACCTCCGTTCAAAGATTCGGTGATATGAAAAACGCGCTCCTTGAACGACGTTTGATATATCCTTTCGAATACGACTGAACCGAGGGCATCGATTTCCATCAAATGAACATCGAGTGTACCTCGGTTAATTGTTTCCGCTACTACAGAGTGCGTAGGGTCGAGCACACTTGTAACAATGGAGTAATGATCCTTGTCCTTGTTGTGGACAACAGTGTTTTGGAACTGCGCTTGTACAGATCCTGTGCAACAAAAAATGAAGACTGCTATTATAGCCAGCCAACATCGCATTTGTAAATTTCTCATGGTGATGTTGTTTTGGTTAAGATTTAATTCCGCTTTCATGACCGAAAAATCCAAACAACTCAACAGAAGAATATTTGCTTTTGAGAATTCGGTAACTTTTGGATAGAATGCGGTACGGTTTCTTTTTATTCGGAAATGCACTTTGAGCGAATCCCGATAATCAACAATAAATCCGGTCTGTCTGAAACAAAAAAGAAAAACCCCCATGTCTTACAACACGAGGGTTCCCTAACCAATTTACCAACTACTTGCTACAAAAGAGTTGTAGCTCCCTATTTCATTTTATGCATTGTGCTACAGAATTCAAAACTTTCTATTCAAATGTGGACTTAGACCGAAGAGAACTCCTGAATTATACTATTTGATCTTCACTTCAATTTCATTTTCAGCAGTCTTTTGTTCCACTTTTGGAAGGATCACTTTCAGCACACCATTTTCGTATTCTGCAACTATTTCAGCGGCATTGATGTTTTCAGGAAGAGAAAACTTTCGACTGAATGCACTGTAGTTCCATTCTTTTCGAGTGTACCTTTCCGTTTTCTGTTCATTGTTTGATTTCCTTTCAGAACTGATGATCAGCGTTTCTTCCTTCACCGCGATTTTGAAATCCTCCTTGTTCATTCCCGGTGCAGCCATTTCTATGTGAAATGCGGCATCCGTTTCTTTTACATTTACAGAAGGAGTATTATTCCAATTCGTTCTTCCACTTGGCACAAAAGAACCACGTGTGAAAAGATCATCGAAACTTCTTACGAAGGATGGATTTGGGAAAGCGTGCTTAACTAGTGTCATTTTTTTTATATATTAAATTTTGTTTTTGTTATTCACTCCAACCCCTTTCAAGATCAATACCAATGACGAAAAAGTGCCGAAATTACAGATTTTGATCAAGCAGGCTGTCAATATGACATGTTTATGTGTTATAATCATGTCATTTTGTCTGTTTTTTCTCGCTGCTGGGTTCTCGATTCGAATTGACCAAGCAGCGAGCGGGTCACAAAAGGCTTGACTGCCTTAGTTTTGCCCACGATGAAATTTGACATTGAGCACAAGGACGGTCAATCAAAAGCCAGGGCCGGTCTGCTCCAAACTGACCACGGGACAATAGAAACGCCCATATTTATGCCCGTGGGTACGGCTGGGACGGTGAAAGCAGTAACTCAGCAAGACCTTAAAAAAGAGGTCGACGCGCAAATCATTTTGGGCAATACCTACCATTTGTATTTACGTCCGGGTACGGGCATTCTCAGAGCTGCCGGAGGCTTGCATAAATTCAATGGATGGGATAGACCTATTCTCACCGACAGTGGAGGATATCAGGTGTATTCACTAGAAGGCAATCGCAAAATAAAAGAAGAAGGAGTTACATTTAAATCTCACATAGATGGATCCTCACATTTTTTCTCACCAGAATATGTCATGGATATTCAGCGTGAGATTGGAGCAGATATAATTATGGCTTTCGACGAATGTGCTCCATACCCCTGCGACAAAAAGTACGCAAAGGACAGCATGGAAATGACACATAGATGGCTCGATAGATGTATTTCCCGCATGAAAGAAACAGAACCTCTCTATGGTTATCAGCAAAGTCTTTTTCCCATTGTGCAAGGATCTGTGTATCCTGATTTGCGCAAAATATCAGCAGAGAAGATCGCCTCAGTGGGCTGCGATGGCAATGCGATCGGAGGTCTATCTGTGGGTGAACCACATGAAGAGATGTATGCTATGACGGAGTTGGTATGCGACATACTACCTCAAGATAAACCCCGTTATTTGATGGGAGTTGGCACTCCTTCGAACATTCTTGAATGCATAGCACTAGGGGTAGATATGTTTGATTGTGTAATGCCAACAAGAAACGCGAGAAACGGCCAACTCTTCACATGGAAAGGAATAATGAACATGCGAAATAAAAAATGGGAAAGCGATTTTTCACCGCTCGACTCTGATGGTACAAGTTATGTAGATCAATTTTATTCGAAGGCATACGTTCGACATCTCTTTATAGCTCAGGAAATACTTGCTCTGCAAATTGCATCGTTGCATAATTTGGCATTCTATCTGGACCTTGTGAAAGAATCGCGAAAGCAAATCATTGCAGGTACTTTTGCCGATTGGAAAAAGAAGGTAGTACCTCAATTGAGCGAAAGACTCTAAGTTTAAAATGAAGAAGATAGACTTATATATTATAAAAAAGTTTTTAGGAACATTCTTCTTTATGATAGGAGCATTCATGCTAATAGCAGTTGTATTCGATATTTCTGAGAACATAGACGACCTTGTAAAAAGCCCTGCCAGTTTTGGAGAAATTGTAACAGAATACTATGTGAATTTCTGCTTTTATTTCGCCAATCTTCTCAGTAGTTTCATCATTTTCCTTACCATCATTTGGTTTACCAGTCAGCTCGCCCAACGCAGCGAAATAATAGCGATACTCTCGGGTGGAGTGAGTTTCAGAAGATTTATACAACCCTATTTTGTGGGTGCGGGCATCCTTGTTATCACCTCTTTGGTGTTGTCGCACTACATCGTGCCTCATGCCAACAGAGCCAAATACGATTTCGAAGTTACCTATCTCAAAGGCGCACTCACATTGGGAGATAAGAACCTTCACCGCGAAATTTCACCGGGAACATTTGCCTATTTCAAAGAGATGAACCTTGAGAAAAACATTGGTTATCACTTTTCATTGGAGCGCTGGAAGGATGGTCATCTTACATGGAAACTCGTTTCTCAAAGCGCCATCTATCATCCCGATTCTAATTATTGGAGTATTGTAAAACCACAGATCAGAGAATTTCTAGACAATGGAAAAGAGAATTTTTATGTGCGCGAAAGATTGGATACAACCATAGCACTAACACCCGAAGTATTTGCACCGCGGTCAGAAATTGTTACTGCAATGACATGGGATGAACTCAATGCATTTGCAGAAGAACAACGAAGCAATGGCTCGGGCAGAACCGCTTTTATTGAAATAGAAAAACATGGTCGCACGAGCAATTCCTTTTCGATCTTCATATTAACCCTTATCGGAGTTTCCATCGCATCGCGCAAAACAAGAGGCGGCACTGGTGTCCATTTGTTGGTAGCCGTAGTTGTCGGATTTCTATTTGTTTTTGTTTCCCGCATCACCACTGTATCCGCTACCAATGTAGGTTTCCCGGCTTATCTAGCAGTATGGGTACCCAATGTGATTTTTCTTTTTGTGGGCTTATGGTTCTACAGGAGGGCACAGAAGTAATGCCAATATTCTACACCCCTGTTAACTACTAAATGGTCCACCCCGAATAGCGCATTGGAAGTCTGTTTTGGGTAATGCGCTGCAGGATCTTTCATGCATGAAGTGGTATACCGCTTATCCCGCATTACGCATTAGGGCAATTTATGTACAATGCGTGCGGGATTCTCAAATCTAAGCGATAGAATACTGCATTCATCGGCAAAATTAGGGTGCAATTTTTCTATCGCTTGATTTGGGTTTATGTATCT
>JAWXBG010000184.1:0-5940 GCA_034439875.1 Flavobacteriales bacterium | reverse complement strand
GTTTCTGCTACTGGAGTTTCTGCTACTGGAGTTTCTGCTACTGGAGTTTCTGCTACTGGAGTTTCTGCTGTAGGCGCTTCTGCTTTAGGTGCTTCCTTGGCAACTGGTGCTTCTTCTTCCGGAGCTGAGGCAACTTCCTGAGCGGCAATGATAGCTTTTATACGGGCCTGATTTACTTGCTCTTCGTGCTTTAATTGCTTGCTCTTAGCCTCATCTTTCGAGCGCCCTAAGCTGTCTTTTTTAGCCTGAACTTTAGAATCTTTGTCAGTTAGCCATGCTTCAAATTTCTTATCGGCATCTTCCTGAGTAAGTGCGCCCTTCTGTACACCTTTGTTGAGGTGATACATATAAAGAACTCCTTTGTAAGAAAGGATGGCACGGGCAGTATCCGTAGGTTGAGCACCATTTTTCAACCAGGTAATCGCTTTTTCGCGATCCACTTCGATGCTGGCTGGGTTGGTGTTAGGGTTGTAGCTTCCTATGCGCTCGATGAATTTTCCATCGCGTGCGGCACGTGAATCTGCTGCTACAATGTGGTAAAAAGGTCTTCCTTTCTTACCGTGACGTTGAAGTCTTATTTTTACTGGCATGTTGTTGTTTTTGTGGGTACGAAACCCGATTAAACAATTGTTTTAAATGGGCGGCAAATCTACGCATTTTTATGCATTTACACCCTAAGTTTTACAGTTATTGAAATGGTTGGGCGTATAATACTGATAATGAGTAATATAAAATTTAGTTCAGATTCACAAAGCTATGTCTATATCGCACTTAAGTTTCCTATGATTACAGGCGCTGCACAATACCTTTGTACTGTTTGCGATGAAGGCCTATGAACCATCTTATTCCTAGTATTTTTTTGAGAATTCGGAGGACTATACAAAGACTAAATATTTCAGTCTTCGCTCTGCTATTGCTTTCGAGTTCAGGTGTAATGGCTCAATTTGAAACCAACCGTTTGAAAAACACCAAATGGTATTCCTTTTCTCCCGGATTCACTTCAAGTGATAGGCTCAGTGGCTCGTTGGCGCTGTCGCTCACAAAGAGAAATGATATGTTGGCTAGTTCGTACCGACTTCAATACCAACACCAATTATCTAGCCCAACTGATTCATGTGATAAGGCGGCGTATTCTGTTGAGTTTGCAGCTCTTTGGGGCGAGGGTATTTCTGGAAAGAGCGGATACATTGTCTTTCTAGCCGGCATGGGACTTACTCGACGCACTTATTGCCAGGGTGAAGAGGAAGAATATGCTCGAAAGTCGAGAACCTTGGTAGGCGTGCCAGTGCAAATAGAAATGGGATTGTATCTCAATAAAAAATGGTCGGTTGGATTGAATTTAATTGCCGGATGGAATTTCCTAGAGCCTTATGCTGGGGGACAATTAAAACTCTCATATCACCTAGACTATTCTAAAATCGACGACGAGGAATGAAAGGAGATATCACAAACAAGTTGGACATTTCTTTGCTCGTCGATGAGTTTTATGGGAAAGTTCTTCAAGACGAATTACTAGCTCCGCACTTCGCACATTTGGATTTTATGGCTCACAAACCCAAAATGGTTTTCTTCTGGTCGTTTGCTCTCTTGAACGAACCGGGATATACCACCAATGTTTTTGAAAAACATCGTGACCTAAAAATTGATAAAAGACATTTTGATCGATGGCTAGCACTGTTTCACCAAACGGTAGATGAACTTTTTTCCGGAGAAACAGCGGAAACAGCCAAATTGAGAGCTTCTTCCATTGGCTGGTCTTTTGCAGAAAAAATGAAATCTATGGGGCCCTCTTGATTACAACATTTTATGGAAGACGAGCACAAGGAGAATACGAAGTTATTAGATCGGCATCTGGCACAGACCACCCTTTTCCCGCTTTCTATTGAAGTGGATAGGGCGGAGGGTATCTACATCTACGACAAGTCCGGAAAAGCGTATGCCGACATGATTAGTGGTATCGGTGTTAGCAATATCGGACATGGAAATAGAAATGTTATAGAAGCCATCCGAAAGCAATCAGAGAAACATTTGCATGTAATGGTTTATGGCGAATTTCTTCAGGAAGCTCAGAGTGATTTTGCGAATTTGCTCACTGCTCAATTGCCCAATAGTCTAGACACTGTTTACTTTGTGAATTCCGGTGCAGAGGCCATTGAGGCATCACTGAAATTGGCAAAAAGATTTACAGGAAGATCAAAGATCATTTCTTGTCAAGGCAGTTATCATGGCAATACCCATGGAGCTTTGAGTGTTTCGGGTAACGAAAAAAAGAAAAATGCATTTAGACCACTTTTACCGGATGTACACTTTGTCTTATTCAACGAGCCAGATGAATTAGCCCTAATTGATGAACACACAGCCTGTTTTATCATGGAGACTGTTCAAGGAGATGCAGGTGTTCGCATACCGTCGTTAGAATATTTGAAAGCACTTCGACAGCGATGCGATGAAACAGGCACAATATTGATATTTGACGAAATCCAATGTGGTTTTGGTCGAACGGGAAAATTGTACGCTTTCATGCACTGGAATGTATTGCCTGATATTTTGGTTTCAGGCAAAGCATTAGGTGGCGGATTGCCTATTGGAGCGGTTATTAGCTCCAGAAAAATGATGAAACAATTCACGGTTAATCCTATGTTAGGCCACATAACTACGTTTGGTGGTCACCCGCTAATTTGTGCCGCCGGCAATGCAGCGCTCGAATGGATGCTTAATGAGAATATACTTTCGGATGTAGAATTAAAAGGTGCTAGAATTAAATCTATTTTGGAAAAGCACTCCCTTGTACTGGGAATTCGTCAAATAGGATTGTTCATTGCTATAGACATGCTAAATGAAGAAGTAGTTCGACAAACAGTAGAAAAGTGCCTTGAAAGGGGGGTGATCATGTTTTGGTTTTTATCATGTCCATGGTCATTTAGGTTAGCTCCTCCTCTCAGCATCACAATGTTGGAAATAGAACGACACTGTCAAACCATATTTGAGGTAATGAGTGAAGTGCAGGATGAGCAGAAAAGGTCAGTACATATCGATCCCTGAATTTTTAATTCTGGGTTAAATTAGCTGTTATTGGCCAGTGAAGTGAAGCAAAATTGGATTGCAGATTTTACCTAAACCGTGTTATTGTCATTTAAGGGGCCTCTAAAAACCTGTTTTATGATTCGCGGAAATTAATTTCCTCGAAACGTGAAAGAGGTTTTTAGAGGTTCCCCTAAGTTCAGGATCAATCGCCGAAACCCCTAGGTGACCATAGTCACATAAACAAATGCCTAATTCTACTCATCTTTGTCGGGAACCATATATTAATTAAAACGCACAACAATGAAAACAAACATGGGTAAGACAGATCGGATCGTTCGCATATTACTCGCCCTCGTTTTTGGCGCGCTGTATTTCACAGGAACGGTTTCAGGTACTTTTGGATTCGTGCTTTTGGGACTCGGAGCCGTTTTTGTTCTAACTAGCGCGGTTAGCTTTTGTCCGCTATATTCTCTATTCGGATTTAAAACTTGTCCTACACCAAAGGAATAATGGGGAAACTGGGGTGATTTTTCCCAAGGACTAAGTTGATTCGATGTGAAAAATTAATCTTTTAAGGAGACTTCTATTTCAGAAAGTCTTCATCGATGAGCATTCGACGCAATTTTTCAGAAGTGTTTTGACTTACAGGCACGAGTGGTAATCTTACATAATTATCACACTTGTCCATTAGTTGGAGCACTTCTTTAATTCCTCCGGGATTGCCTTCTACAAATAAATTCTGAATGATTTCTAGCAATTTGAAATGCAGTGCTCGGGCTTCCACCATTTCATTGTTCATGGCATGGTGTACCATTTTTGAAAACTCAGTAGGGAACGCATTTCCTACAACCGATATCACTCCATCTGCGCCTGCAGCAATGAGAGGAAGGGTAATTGCATCATCACCCGAAATAACTAAAAAGTCTTTGGGTGTGTTGTGAATCACAGTCATGATTTGCTCCATGTTTCCGCTAGCCTCTTTTATTCCAATTACGTTTCTGCATTCAAATGCAATTCGAGATACTGTTTCAGGCAAAAGATTGCAACCTGTTCTACCGGGAACATTATATAGAATTATTGGAATTTTTGAGTGCTCACTTAGAGATCTGTAATGTTCAAACAATCCGTTTTGAGTAGGTTTGTTGTAATACGGTGTTACCGATAGTATGGCCGAAAGACCTGCGCTGTCAAGCCGATCCAACTGATGACACAATTCAAAAGTATTATTTCCTCCAACGCCAAGGACCACCGGCTTGCGACCAGCATTAGTAGATAGAACTGTTTCCAACACAAGTTTTTTATCCTCTTTATCCAAAGTAACAGATTCTCCTGTGGTGCCCATCACTACGAGATAGTCGACACCATTTTCAACCAAATTGTCGGTGAGGAGTTTGAGTGAAGGAACGTCAACTGTAAGATCTTTTTTAAACGGAGTGATCATGGCCACACCTAGGCCTTTGAATTGATTCATTTGATTTTTGGATTGCTGAGATATAGTTTTATTTGATCGAGGTACTTGTCTATTTGAAAGTCATGCCCCATGTCAATAATTAGGTCGTAATATTTTTCTGCCTTGCTTCCTTTGATTCCAACTTTCATGTATGCTCTGCTCTCTCTTACCACAAAGTTCAAAGGGAGAGCCTTTCCATCTGTAAGATCAATAAGGATATCGAAGTCCTCCTTCACAAATTTGGTGACATTTCCAACCGGTTTCAAATGCCAGTTTAAATCACCGCGATTGAAATATTCAAATTCTAGTTTTTGATTTTGCCAAACAGGCATTCGCTTCGAGTCGGCGTCTACATATCCAAGAGCAGAAACGGTTTTGATATTGAACTCCGCTTTTAGTTGTTTGATGTAGCTTTTTATTGTCCTGAAAAATTCTTCATTGGAGTCCAGATAGATAAATGCGACTTTCGAGGCATTGGCAAAATTTGAACCTTTGCGAACGCGCTCTGGCTCCTTTTCTCTCTTGAGCGCATTTCTTCCAGCAATGGTTTTTATGGTTCGGAGAATCTTCATTTGGCGGCAAAAATAAGCATGTACACTCTTTGAATGGTCCTCCTGAGAGATAGAGTGTTCATTCTTATGTCAAAAAGGTCTGATTCCCAATAGTCCGGAAATTCTCCTTTTTTTATACTTTGGGGTCTGATATTTGGAACAAGGAGATACAGTTAAACGTAAGCTATATATGATGGATACATTAAGTCGAGATTGGATCACAGAGGGATCTATAGATTTTGAATTTAAAAAGTACATATTGTTGGCCTACTTACAGCGCTGTCAGGGAGCTTTTGAAAAGAAAGTTCTCTATCCTCCTTTGAGCGAGTTGGTAGAGCACCACAAAAACTTGGTAGACCTAAACAAACAAATTGCTGTGCTTAGACAGAATTTCCCAAGAAATTTAACAGGCCTAGACGTCGAATCGAAGCAGCTTTCTTATGAGAGTCACTACGAAGAAAACGCATATATTTCTACCGTTACAGAAATAGTGGATTTCGCCATCCCTACTTTAAAGGGGACACTTGAGGAAGGCCGGCACATTTACGAGATGGTGGAGCAAAACATAGAACTCGCACCATTGGGTATATTGCCTCTCTACACAGATGAAGGATACCTGCTTCTCCAACCCGACTTAAGCGAAGAGGTCTCGGTCTACAATTATCGGCTTTCGGGGATTACAGGTCAAGGCGAGAATTTTAAGGCATTGGAAGTATCTTATTTGTACAGCGACAAACGGAGTATTGCGCATACATACGAAAGTATCAAATTGGAATTGATAAAACGTTTCCGCCACCTTCCAAATCCTGCTACTTTTTTGTGTCGTAGTCGGGTATGGCTTCCTTTGAGAGAAACTTTACTCCCTGTAACCAGGAGATTATTGTTGAGACATTTGGTGCATTAATATTGTTTAGC
>JAWXBG010000183.1:0-11363 GCA_034439875.1 Flavobacteriales bacterium | reverse complement strand
GACCAATTCACTAATTCACTAATCCCCTCATTGACCAATTCCCCAATTCACTAATTCCCCAATCCCCTCATTGACCAATTCCCCAATTCACTAATTCACCAATCCCTTCATTGACCAATTCACTAATCCCCTCATTGACCAATTCCCCAATCCCCTCATTCCCCTATTTCTCCGAACTCATTCCCGCCTTCAAATACTCTCTATTCATCCGCGCAATATTCTCCAACGATATGTTTTTCGGACATTGAACTTCACACGCTCCAATGTTCGAGCAATTGCCAAAACCTTCTTCATCCATCTTATGCACCATGCTCAATACGCGCTCACTGCCTTCTACTTGACCTTGTGGAAGTAGCGACAATTGCGAAACCTTCGCCGACACAAACAACATCGCCGACCCATTCGGACAAGTTGCTACACATGCCCCACACCCTATACAAGTAGCGGCATCGAAGGCTTTGTCGGCATCGTCTTTCGGTATCGCAATGGCATTGGCATCCAATGTGCGGCCGCTGGTATTTACAGATACGAATCCTCCTGATTGTATGATCCGATCAAAGGCAGAGCGATCTACCATTAAATCTTTTATCACCGGGAATCCCGCACTCCGCCATGGTTCTATGTAGATAGTATCGCCATCTTTAAACGAGCGCATGTGCAATTGACAAGTGGTTACACCTCTATTTGGGCCATGTGCTTCGCCATTGATGAACATGCTACACATACCGCAAATACCTTCTCTGCAATCGTGATCAAACGCAACGGGATCATCTCCCTTGCGTATCAATTGATCGTTCAACACGTCCATCATTTCTAAAAAACTCATGTCCGGCGAAACTTCCGATAGGCCATATTCCTTCAAAGTTCCTTTGTCTTGCGGACCCGACTGTCTCCACACTTTCAGACGAAGATTCATATTCTCGTTGCTCATAGATCTTGCAATTGATGATTATTTGTAAGAGCGCTGCTGTACTTTAATGTTCTCGTAAATCAATTCTTCTTTTTTCAACTGAGGGCTCGATGGATCACCGCTATACATCCATGCCGACACATAATTGAAAATGTCATCCTGACGAAGAGCCTCCCCTTCTTCGGTTTGGTATTCTTCTCGGAAGTGGCCGCCGCAAGATTCGTTGCGATCGAGTGCATCGATGCACATGAGTTCTCCCAATTCGATGAAGTCCGCCACGCGCATAGCTTTTTCAAGTTCGGGGTTCATGCCATTGGCAGTTCCCGGAATGCGCACGTTTTTGTGAAAATCGATGCGCAACTGTTTGATATCTTCAATCGCTTCTTTCAACCCTTTTTCGTTGCGTGCCATTCCACATTTGTCCCAAATAATCTTTCCGAGTTTTCTGTGGAATTCATCTACGGGCACCGTGCCTCCGTTATTCATCAATGAAGAAATCTGATTTTTCACATGATTCTCTGCTTCTACAAACTCTGCTCCGTTGATGTTGATAGGACCTGTTCTGATTTCATCGGCCAAATAGTTTCCGATGGTATATGGAAGCACAAAATATCCGTCGGCCAAGCCCTGCATAAGAGCCGATGCGCCAAGTCTATTTGCTCCATGATCGCTGAAGTTCGCTTCACCGCAGGCATAACAACCAGACACTGATGTCATCAATTCATAATCTACCCAAAGTCCTCCCATTGTGTAGTGAACAGCCGGATAGATCATCATGGGAGTACAGTAAGGATTTTCAGCCACGATCTGCTCGTACATCTGAAACAAGTTGCCATATTTAGATTCAACCACCTTGCGACCGAGATCGAGTATTTCTTCGTGCGTGGCATTTTGAATTCCGCGCACTGTTACTTCCATCTTTCCATAACGCTCAAAAGAGGCGGAGAAATCGAGATATACTGCTTCACCCGTGGAGTTCACCCCGAAGCCCGCATCACAGCGCTCCTTGGCGGCTCTACTAGCCACATCACGAGGAACGAGGTTTCCAAAAGCAGGATAACGTCGTTCGAGATAATAATCGCGTCGTTCTTCGGTCAGATCAGTTGGTTTTAACTTCTTGTGTCTAATCGCTTCCGCGTCTTCTTTATGTTTGGGTACCCAAATGCGTCCGTCGTTTCGAAGCGACTCCGACATGAGGGTTAATTTGCTTTGATGATCGCCGCTTACCGGAATACAGGTAGGGTGTATTTGCGTAAAACAAGGGTTGGCCATGAAGGTGCCTCGTTTATGTGAGCGCCAAGCTGCTGTGACGTTGCTGCCCATCGCATTGGTCGACAAAAAGAAAACGTTGCCATATCCACCCGTGCAGAGAACTACCGCGTGGGCACCATGCCGTTCTATCTCGCCGGTCACCAAATTTCTTGCTATGATTCCCCTCGCTTTGCCATCGACTACTACAAGATCGAGCATTTCATGGCGATTCAACATTTGCACAGTACCTTTTCCTATCTGACGAGAAAGAGCGCTGTATGCACCGAGCAGAAGTTGCTGACCTGTTTGACCTTTGGCGTAAAAAGTTCTGGAAACTTGCGTTCCACCGAAGGATCTGTTGTCGAGTAATCCACCGTAGTCACGGGCAAAGGGAACTCCTTGTGCTACACATTGATCGATGATGCTTGAGCTCACCTCAGCCAAACGATACACGTTCGCCTCGCGGGAGCGGTAATCGCCACCTTTGATGGTATCGTAGAACAGGCGATACGTGCTATCACCGTCGTTCATATAGTTTTTCGCGGCATTTATTCCTCCTTGCGCTGCTATGCTGTGCGCTCTGCGGGGTGAATCCTGAAAACAAAAGGCTTTTACTTTATAGCCCATTTCGGCCAGCGAAGCCGCGGCACTGGCACCTGCCAAACCTGTACCCACCACTATTACTTCGATACTCCTCTTGTTGGAGGGATTCACCAAGTGCGCGGTGTTTTTATACTTGGTCCACTTCTGATCGAGTGGGCCTTCTGGGATTTTGGCGCTTAAACTCATTTCATCTTATTTATTTAATGCGTTTATCAAGTTCTTGAAATCTGGAAAATCTATAATAAGTTTTTTTGCGTTAAGCATCGGTATTATCTTGATATCGTGTTTTAACTTTAAGTATCTGCCCTTGTTTGAACCTGATTTTTTCGATATTTTAATCAATTCTTCAACAGGATCTCGAATTTCTTCCGCTTTTTTATTTTTTAAACTGTCTATATTTCTTAATTCGTAAAAACTTTGTAAAACATCGGGCTGGGACAGGAACCAAGCTTCCATTTTTTGAACCATGAAGAAGACATTTGCTTCTTTTTGTTCAAGGTTGAGTTGCTGAATTCTATCATTACGTCTTGTTCTATCTCCGTCCATATCAAACAAAGCCCATGAATGGCCAAGCGAAGATTGACTGAAGGCTTGTGCTGTTTTCGAATCATTACCTCCTAGAACAATTTTAGGTTTATTCGCAACAACGCATCCAATCAATTCAATAAATGCTTGCCGCAGATATTGTCCATTACCGCTAGGCTCTGCTTCTATATACAAGAATCTTTTCACCATCTCGTGCCTCCTAAATGTCCGTTAAGCCACAAATCTCCAGGAAGGAAGTCTTCTTTCCATCTATCAAACTGGCTTGTTTTGAATTTATTTACCAAAGTTCCATTTGTGATCGATTTTTCAAATACTAGAATATTTTCAATTTCAAACAGGTTCAATAAAAGAGGGCTGTGTGTAGCAATAATGACTTGACTTGTTTGCGAAGCAAACTCGATGGCCCGTCTCAAATTGAGAAGCATATCTGGATGAAGTCCAAGTTCAGGTTCATCAATGCAAATCAATGGCCCCCGATTGGGATTGTAAAGTATCGTCATTAAGCATAAAAACCGCAGCGTTCCATCTGAAATTTGTAAATTTGAAATAGGGCTGTGCAATTTTGTTTCTGCGAGACGAAGTGTCAATTTACCATCGTCGTCTTTTAAATCCGGAATCTCCTCATAGTTTTCATTTATTGATTTGAGTGATTCCTGGATTTGACTGAAAACACTCTGGTTTGTTTCTTTTAAATACTGTAAAACGGAGTTTAGATTGTCTCCATTTGACTTCAGAAATTTGGCAGGATTAAAAATGGACCGTTCTCTTAAGCGACTTTTTTCTGAGACATCAAAATGATCGTATACCAATATTTTAGACATGGCTTGCACGAAGGCAAATTGAAAGGGATACGCAATAGGGTCGGAAATGGCTTGGAAAATGGAATTTCTTGGGTGTAAGCCAGGGTAGTGAACCTTATTATCTTTATCGGATATACTATTATTATCTTCATCGGATATTATAGTTGGAATTTTATAAAAAACCCCACCGCCATCTTCAGTGGTAACCAAAGATGCTTTTTTTTGACTTTCAGTATAAATATAATAAAGGCTTTCTTCAAGGTAGAAATTCTCAAAACTGGGTTCAAAGTCTTCTACAATGTTCATTTCGTATGTCATGAAACCCCCATCTGCAGGCGCTGATGATTGGTCGCCCGTGAAAATGGATTCAGCTTTAATTGAAATTGTAATTGAGATTCGATTGGGGTTGTCTGATTGAAATCCCCGATGTTGAATATCAGAGACCCCTCCCCAAAGATTTATCTGCTCTTCATATCCAATCCCCCCAATTCCTTCTTTCAAAAGTTTAAGAGCCTTCAACAGATTAGATTTTCCGGATCCATTAATCCCCACAAGCACATTCTCTCCTTCTTCGAAGTCTATGGTGCAAGACTCAAGAAATCCGAAAAAATTGGTTATGCGAATAGATTTGATCATTATGAATATCTAGCTCATTGTTATTTTATCCAACCCAAATACATACTCACCGGCATGGCTGCAAAAACGAGCGAAACCAATATAGAAAAGGCAATTCCTGTCATGGATATGAGTCCGTTGTATCGTTTGTGGTTCAAGCCAAAGGTTTGAAAAGCACTTTTGAACCCGTGTATGAGGTGCCAAGCCAGAGATATACATCCTAAAACGTAGATCACCACAATCAACGGACTTTGAAACACCAGGACCATCTCTGAAAAAAGATTTTCCAATTCATGACCTTCATTCATCATAACAGGAGTGCTTGTGTCCAACTCCGTAATTCTCGTTTTTACCCAAAAATGCGCCAGGTGTACTATCAGGAACAACAAAATTAAAGTCCCCAATAGGGCCATACTGCGCGAATACCACTTGCTGCTGGTACTCGATTTCTCTTTAACGTATTTAACAGGACGGGCCTTGCGATTCTGAAAATAAAGCAATAGACCATCAATAATGTGGATCAATAACCCCGCAAACAAAACTATCTCCGCAGTGCGAATCAGTATGTTGGTCCCCATAAAATGGGCGGCTTTATTGAACATGAGCCCTCCATCGTTGAAGAAAATCATGGCATTGACGGCACAGTGTACGATTAGAAACGAAATGAGGAATAACCCGGTAAGGCCCATCCAGAATTTCTTCGCAATTGACGAACTCAAAATTCCTTTGCTCATAGGTGTGAATTGTTTGACAGCGCGAAAATAGACCTCAAGCCTTTTCGATGTATCGGAAAATGATTTTTAGAAAGGGTATGGATATCCTGAACAAAAAACAATCGGTTTTTTTCTATTGTACCGTTTCGATTTATGTCATAGTCCAATTTCGTTTCACTGCATTGAACTAGATATAAATCACAACAGCATTTGTCACTGTTTGCATGAAAGATCCTGCAGCTCATTACCCTCAACAGACTTCCAATGCGCAATGCAGGATTACATTTTATTGGTACAAGTTGTTGGGACGTGTAGATCATCATCTTGAATGAACACTCTTTTCTACCGCAAGGTTCAAACCGGGAATATTCTTTTTTAAACCTAGAATCCGCATTGGGATTCGCGCTGCAATAGATTTCCAATGTGGATTCCGGATTAAAGGTCCCTAGAGAATCTCAGAAAAGACCGATTGCTGTGATGATATAGTTCTTCATTGCGATCGACAACAGAGGCCTCTCAATCCAAATAGATTTCTCTGAATAAAGAGGCCTTACCATTGGGTTTTATATTACCTCCAGATACTGTGAATACTGGCCATCATACAAAAAATGACTGCCTAGTAACCGACAGTAATGGCGATGTATTTGAAATTCCTTTTTTCGTAAATCGCCGTGGTCACAATGACCGGAACCACGAGGTAACCTAAACTTTCCAAGCCATGAAAAATCCCATGTTTGATGGTCATGTACTCCGTGGCGGGATATCCCATGAAACGGGCAGAATTGATAGAAACGATCGTTGCCATGGCAAGATCAACGATCATCATTTTCGCCACGTTCGTGTCTTTGGCATCGTCCATCGTTATACCAATGCTTTTCATCCAAGCATTGCCGAAAACTTTGGGATTGTACCAAATAAATCCAATTACTGCTGATGCCAATACGGCAACAATGATTGCTAACCAGTTCATATTATCCCAGAATCCGCATGGGGATTCGCTATGAAGTGCTAAACCCCAGAGATAGCAAGTGCTCTCGCAAGGTTTTTATACCGTTTATCCTGCATTGCGCATTAGGGCAATTTTGGTAGAATGCGTGCGGGATTCTCAAATCTAAGCGATAGAAGACTGGATTCATCGGCAAAAATAGGGTGCAATTTTTCTATCGCTTGATTTGGGTTTATGTATCTGCAATCTCGGCTCAGCCGAGACAACAGCTACTATAACGGCATTGCCCAGTTCGTGAATGCGAGATGCTGCAGCGCATTGCCCTAAAATAACATCCAATGCGCAATGCAGCATGGACTATTTATTGTGCAGAATAGGTATTATACCGAATCACGCGATGGAGATATCGGAATTCACCGGTCGAACTATTACTTTGCTCCATCGTGTAGATTCGAGAATCCCGCAGCGCATTAACCTCAAGACACTTCCAATGCGCAATGCGTGATAAAACTCTACGGCATTACCTTGAGTCACTTATTTCTATTCTCTCCAAATAAAAAAGGCCCCTCATTCCGAAGGGCCTTTATTTCTGAAACGGAAATAATGTCTTGTTTTAGTTCAAACCGAAACGTTTGAAATCAACTACCGTCAAATCTTTGTCTGACTGCTTCAGGTAAGCGCTCACAGAGATTTTGCTGTCTTTTATGAACTCCTGATTCAAAAGTGTGCTCTCCTTGTAGAATTTGTTCAAACGACCAAGGGCAATTTTTTCAGCCATTTCAGCCGGTTTGCCTTCGTTTATCGCTTGCTCTCGTCCGATCTCAATTTCCTTCTGTTTTACATCTTCAGGCACTGAGCTTTCGTCTACGGATACTGGAGCCATAGCCGCAACTTGCATGGCCACATCCTTGGCAATATCTTCTGCCGTGCCTTTGTTGAAACCAACAATGGAAGCTAGCTTATTGCCCGGGTGATTGTAGCAATACACCTGCTCGGCATTCACAACGCCATAATACGAAAGATCGATTTTCTCACCGATTTTTCCGATTTCTTCGGTTATTCTGTCTGCAATTTTTAGATCGGATCCTTTGTAACCCAATTCTTTTAATGCATCCAAAGAACCTGGATTTGCCTCTATGGCAATGTCTAGGATCGTATTAGCCACATTTCCGAAGTCGGCGTTTTTCGCTACGAAGTCGGTTTCGCAGTTCAACACAATCAATACCCCGCGCTTACCGTCGCCTGTGGCTTTGGCTATTACGAGTCCTTCAGTAGCATCGCGATCGCTGCGATTGGCGGCTACTTTCTGGCCTTTTTTGCGCAGAAGATCAATGGCAGTATCAAAATCGCCGGCTGCTTCTGTCAACGCGTTTTTGCAGTCCATCATTCCCGCGCCGGTTATTTGGCGGAGTTTGTTTACATCTGCTGCTGTAATGGTCATGATTTTATAGTATTATGGTATTCAATGTTACTTGAACAGTTAAAATAAATAATGTACGGGCAGTTAACTCTAGATTAAGCTTCGGCTTTGGCTTCAGATTCGGCTTCGGCTTTCGGCTTCTTTCCTTCATCTTCAGTTTTATCCACTTTGCGCTCCGACAGACCTTCTGCCATGGCCAAAATGATAACATCGAGAACTTTAGAAATCGACTTTGTAGCATCGTCGTTTGCCGGTATAGCGAATTCTACTTTACGCGGATCGCTATTGGTGTCTACCATCGCAAAAACCGGAATACCGAGTTTCTTCGCTTCAGCCACTGCAATGTGTTCTTTCATTATGTCCACCACAAAAATGGCTGCAGGTACACGATTCATGTCAGAGATGGATCCAAGAGTCTTGTTCATCTTAGCATGGGTACGCGTCAACTGTAGTCTTTCGCGCTTGCTCATGGTAGCGGCAGTTCCATCGGCTTCCATCTTTTCGATAGAGGCCATCTTGCGAACAGCTTTGCGAATGGTAACGAAGTTGGTGAGCATTCCACCCGGCCAACGTTCTGTTACGAAAGGCATTCCAATTGATTTTACCTTCTCGGCAACAATTTCTTTGGCCTGCTTCTTAGTGGCTACGAATAGCACTTTTTTGCCGCTTTTTGAAATCTGCTTGAGGGCATTGGCTGCCTCATCGAGCTTGATGATTGTTTTGTTGAGGTCAATGATGTGAATCCCTTTCTTCTCTCCAAAGATGTAAGGAGCCATGTTGGGATTCCATTTGCGGCTAAGGTGTCCGAAGTGAACACCAGCCTCGAGTAATTCGTCGAATGTAGCGCGTGCCATGTTATTATTTGATACTTGTTTACGTTCTCTAATTCAACCGATTGGTAGCCACATACGCTGGGTACATGAGTCCAAACTGGTTTGGATGCTAAACAACTGCAGAAAGCTCTTTTAACGCTTGCTGAACTGGAAGCGCTTCCTTGCTTTCTTCTGACCGAACTTCTTACGCTCAACCATACGGGGGTCGCGGGTGGTAAGTCCTTCCATTTTAAGTGCCGACTTCCAATCCGGATTCAGCTCTATCAATGCTTTTGAAATAGCCAAACGAAGTGCCTCTGCCTGACCAGTTATTCCGCCACCATTTAGGTTGGCCTTGAAATCATATTTACCATCTGTTTCAGTCAACTTAAACGCCTGATGCACTTTGTACTGCAATACAGGGGATGGGAAATAGTTTTTATAGTCTTTGCCGTTAATGATAAAACTGCCGCTTCCTTCTTTGAGGTATACGCGGGCAACGGCATTTTTTCTACGTCCTGATGTATTTGTTACTTCGGCCATGGGTCTTTAGACTCCTGAGAGTTTATTTAATAAGTGTGATTGCTTTAGGTTGTTGGGCCGCCTGCTCGTGTGCTGCTCCTGCATACACATAGAGGTTGCGGAATAGTGCACGTCCAAGACGATTCTTTGGAAGCATACCTTTAATGGCTTTCTCAACCATTCTCTCAGGCTTGTTCGCATGCATCACCTTAGCTTGTGTGAAACGCTGACCACCTGGGTAGTTCGTGTAACGCACATATTCTTTGTCTTCCATCTTGTTGCCTGTAAGCACCACCTTGGAAGCATTAATGATTACTACGTTGTCGCCACAATCAGCATGTGGTGTAAAGATGGTTTTGTTTTTACCACGAAGCACAGAGGCAACTTGGCTGGCCAAACGCCCGAGGACCATGCCCTCAGCATCTACCAAAACCCATTGTTTGTTGGCTATTTCCTTGTTCGAGGAAAGCGTTTTATAACTCAATGTATCCATTGCGGTTGATTTCTAGCGTCTTTTACCTTTTAAAAAACGGGCTGCGAAAATACTACCTTTTTCTGTCCCGACAAACACTTTTCAACAATCTGGCTATTATTTTCACAAAAAAGAATGGGGCGAATGTGGTAAACACATGAGAAACAGGTATATAAATGGAGCCAAAAAGATGTTTACCCTCTTTCGTTCTGCCCAGAGCACGAGGGTAGTCTCGCCTCGTTTACAGGGTGCCCTCTCTCCAAAATGGTCATCGGTTTTTCTGCCATATATTATAGTCAATGCAAAAATTTGTGGGTTTTGAGCCCCTCAATGGCCGATGGCTTTAGCCGTGGGGTCTGGAGCATTGTGGTCCAAGGGGGCTTTGGCCCAAACCTAAAATCAAAGTCGAGATTCAAAAATGACATTGGCAAATTTGTTCCGTGGGTAACGATCGGCCAACTCAATGTCCAAAGAGAACGTAAGCGTTCTCAATGAAAAAAATCAATGCTTAACCTTTCTTACCTGATCAAATATCATGAGTGATTTTGATCTCTACAGTACAAAAAACCACTGAGTGTTCTGAAAAGTGGTTTTGTAAAAGTCAATCCAAAAGATTGAAAGTCCATATCTATAGAAATTCTCGCCATCCTGCCGCTTCTGAAGGTTCTTTCAATCCTGCTCGGGGCAGGACAGGCGACAGATCAAATCGCTGACCCATTGCACTTGACGCGTTTGATCGTTGTATGTTATGGGAAGTTTTCTTCATTTCTACTTTTCGTCTGGAAAATCAAAAAGCCATAATTTTTTCTTGTCCTTCGGAATATGGGAATTCAGCATATCAACTATTTTTCGAGCGGTCGAGTCCGAAGCATTGTGAAGTTGAAATGTGACATGGATGGTGTCAGAAGCAATCGAAATAGTATGAATACCGCCACTCATTATACCAGTGTTTGTTTTGTAAACAAGTGTGTCTTTTATGTCCTTGAGTAGTGTAGTAATTGAGTCGATTGAAGAGGTCCTTAACTTCCCTTTACAAACTATTTCTGACTTCCTATCAAATTGTCCCGTAAAAGAACTGTTCTGTTCAAAAGTGTAAATGAAATCTGTGCCAATTACTCTAAATGTTGGTTGCATTGTTCCATATCCGGAACCTAGTCCCGCATAGGAATACCATAATCTGAAAGTGTCTTGTTTTGTTAAATGCGTCTCTTGAATAGTTAATGAACTATCAGGTTGCTCGATGGGCTTTTTTTTCATTGTCTGCGGATTATTACAACCACAAAAAATAAATAGCCCTGCGCAACAAATTAAATAAATGTTCATTCTTGTCTGTCTTAAAATTGGCTATAACGTCAGACTCCCGTACGGACGGGACCCGTGTGAAAAAACCCGCAGCCCATTGTTCATTAACTCGAGGATAAAAATACACTTTTTCTCTTGACTTCAGTAGTCTGAAATTCACATATTTCGACATGAGTCGAATACAAGGTGTTCCGCGTGATCAAGTCGAATTCGGGTGCTTGAATGATGCAGTTGGCAACGAAAATCCCGTCAGGGTGATGGATGCCTTTGTTGAAAAGCTGGATTTTGAAAAGGTATGCCTCCGCTCTAGCTCGTCCAAAGTAATATTTTTGGGTAGTTTCTTGTGCCCATGAAAGTAATCTGACGTGGGCTGAGCACATTCACCAATGGAGCCAGAGTAATCAAAGCAAAAAGATTTATTGTGAGAGACACGGACTTTCTTATCCTATGT
>JAWXBG010000182.1:0-26976 GCA_034439875.1 Flavobacteriales bacterium | reverse complement strand
TCTAAACCGTGTTGCATATCATAATAATTCAGCTTGTGTGATCCAACTTCCAATGGATGAGTGGAAAGGGTCCGTAGCTGGCGAAAATACGCGAGCAATCCTTCCCATGTAATCAATTCCAAACTTCTGGAAATTCCAAGTAACGGGTTGATCAGCCCTTCCGTTTAATTCCTTCTTCTGCAACCATTTGTACATGGGATGCGCATTTTCACCGAGAATTGACATTTTCTCGGTTAAGGTGAAGGAAACCTCATATTCTCTCTGGCAAAAGCTGAGAATTTCTTCCGAACTTCCAGGTTCCTGACCGCCAAAATCGTTGCTTGGAACACCAATAATCTCAAAGTCATGGTTCTTGAAGTCTCGATACAAGATTTCGATCGAGGCTAGTTGAGAAGTAAATCCGCATTCCGACGCTGTATTGAACAATAAAATTTTCTTGCTCCTAAAGAGCCCCCAATCCAGTGGTTCACCCAGAATATCAAGGATTTCAAAATCATAGATCGTTTTCATACTCACCGTAGCAATACAATATTGGCAAAGGTACGTAAGTCACTAGAAAACACTAAAGCCTCAGAATTTTCAAGGCTTGCAATGTTCATAGCAAAAAGAAGGTCAGTTCAACGGGTGTTTCAAGCCCTCCATAGAGTGAAGTGTATGCTTAGTCGAAAGCGGATGAACCTTAAACTAATCTTTAACGTTTCGTTGACAAGTTTTAGGATCTCAAGGATTGCAAGTTAGAAACACAACACTAAATTCGCAGCGCAATGAAAAACCTGCAAAGGAAATACTGGATTTTCCTTCTTTCAATGTTACCGCTAGGCCTTTTTGGTCAGGAAGTAGTTGAAGACGAGTATGCGTCAGACACTACAGCCAATATCGGTGGTGGAGTAGAAGAAGATTATATAATAGACCCGCTATTCAACGATAACGCGTTGGATTTGGGTCTTTGGGATGTGAATGATTCTCTTCGCAACATTCCTGCCTACGACACTTATTGTCATTGGGATACCCGGAATCTGTTTTTGCACAAGACTGCTCAAACTAATCTGATAGATACTGTTTCCTTCACTTTGGCGCATGAAAACTGTGACTTTATCTATCCTGTTAATGGGATATTGACTTCTGATTTTGGCCCCCGCAATGGAAGAATGCATAATGGGGTAGACATTGATCTTGAAACAGGCGACGAAGTGGCTTCGGCTTTTGAAGGAATGGTTCGTATCTCCGAGTACCACTCTTCTTTCGGAAACGTAGTTGTAGTTCGTCACAACAATGGCCTTGAAACTCTGTATGCCCACTTATCACAGAGAAAAGTAAAACCGGGCGACCATGTGGAAGCCGGAACTTTAATTGGACTTGGCGGAAATACAGGACGCTCGTACGGGTCGCACCTCCATTTCGAAGTTCGATATTTAGGTGAACCTTTGAATCCGAATAAAATCTTAGATGTAAAAAGTCTATCACTTCGCGATTGGACGGTTGACCTTCACAAAAAAGACTTTGATCATTCTAAACTAGTATCAAAGAACTCTGTTGCCACTAAAGCGAAGAAATTTCACACTGTAAAATCCGGAGAAACTCTTTCAGCCATAGCCAGAAAACGTGGAACCTCAATAAAAGCACTCTGCAAATTGAATGGCATATCTGAAAAGAAGTTGATCCGTCCCGGTCAAAAACTGAGATACAAATAAGGAGCCTGCAAGTTCTATATATAGCCGACATTTCGTCGGAGTTTTTTTTGCATCAATAGGGAATGAAACGACATGTTTGATTTTCTCGGGCAATTGTGCCATTTGAAAGTGTCAAATAAATAATGCAGTTCGGTTATCTGTAATATTCCCATACCGCATCACTCCATTGACCAATAACAGCTACTCTGTCAAAGAATCCCAGTTGCTTCGATCAAATCGCCATCTTCACCTTAATTGGATGATGGTCCGAAAGTTTCTGTGAAATCCGTTTGTATTGTAACACGTCTATTTTAGGACTGGTGAGGATGTAATCTATTCTAAGCACTGCAGGAATCTTCCCGATATGAGTATTTCCCAAACCGTTTCCCTTTTCTACAAATGTGTCGTTCAAATCATCGGTAAGTACATTATAACAATAAGAAACAGGAGTATCGTTAAAATCGCCGCATAAGACCACAGGGTATGGACTTTCTGCAACACTTTCAGATAGTTTCAATGCTTGTGCCTCTCTTTTTCGGAAACCTCGTCGCAAAAGTTTGGCAACCCGCATAGCGCCATCCTCTACATCTTGCGTTTGCGATCTTTCATCAAATAAAGCGTAATCCTCGGTTTGAAAACGTATAGAGGCAAGATGACCATCATAAACCCGGACAGTGTCATTACCCACTTTTAGATCGACAAAAATGCAGAAGTTGTTTGCGTCTCCTTCGAATGGAATAGCTCCTTTGTAGATTATAGGATACTTTGAAAAAATACTTACACCAAAGTACTCCTTTCCTGAAGTAGCATGAGTGAAGCGCTCATGAAAATGTTTCATTCCCAATTTCTTCATCAGCGCACCGCGATTGTCGTATGCGGGATCTTGTTCGCTTTGATAAAACTCTTGAAAACAGATCACATCAGCATTCTCGCTTTTGAGCATTGCAAAAATACTGTCTCGGATTTCATGCTTTTTCGACCAATAAACACCAAACAATCTCGCATTGAACGACATGACAGTAAATTCCTTTTTTCCCTCTTCGGCAATGTCGGGTGTATTCCAAGCAATACAACTTCGAAAATGATTAAAACCAAGAAGAATAAAAAAAATTGAGAACAGTGCAAATTTCCATCTGCGTATCAACCAAAAACCAATGAAAGCCAGGTTAATCATTAATATAATCGGGTAAGCCAAACCAATCGTAGAAATATATCCTAGTATAGTTGGAGAAATATGAAACGATAGATAGGTAAGAACTAAAGCAAGAATGACTAACCAGTTCAGATAAACTAAAATCTTGTTGAGTACAGATTTCCTTTTCCCGGATGGATTTTCAGTTGCCACCTATTTCTGGGAATGCTTAAATAAAAATTCTTTTTCCTCCTTTGAGAGACTTTCATATCCACCGCGTGAAATTTTATCGAGAATAATGTCCACACGCTTTTGATTTGCCTTCTTTCGCAGGTTAAAATCCTCATCAGATACAAAACTTTTTTTGTCACGGGGTGTTTTGCCCGAGCCTCCAAAAAGATCTTTTATCCAATCGAATATCCTATCCATCCACAGAGTCATGTCCTTTCTATTTTTTTTCGCTTGTACAAATAAAAAGCCGAAAATCGCTCCTCCCAAATGACCTATGTGACCACCGCTATTGTTGCCACTTCGTATACTTACAAGATCAAGAAGAACCAAGCCCAACGCCAGCCAAAGAATTTCCACTTCTATGATACCGAAAAGTTTGACCTTTCTCTTCGCATCAGTGAGAGCCGCAGCCATCAATATTGCCATTACTGAAGCGGAGGCTCCGCATATTGTAGTCAAGGAATTTACAGCACTAAAAACAGGAAACAGGTTGTACGACAAGACAAACAATAAGAAACCGCTCAAACCTCCCAATATGTAAACTTTCCAGAGTTCTCTTTGAGAAAAGAACATCACAAATAGTCCACCGGCAAAATAAAATACCAGCATATTGAATATAAAATGCAGGATCTCTAAGTGTGTAAACATGTGGGTCACAATCGACCACGGCTTTTGAATGAGTCTGGCAAGATCAGAAGTAGAAGACAAAAAAGTACCACCGGCAAAAAATCTTCCTGCTGCTTCTTTATCAAAAAAATAAACCAATAAAAGACCTACTTGAATAATCAGGAATACAAAAGCATTGACGAATAGGATTTTCTCCTTAGCACCGCCTTTGGTGTAGAATTTCTTTATGTCTTCGAGTACTCTCACACTAGTTCAACTTAACACCATTTCGCTGCCATAATTTGAGAAGTATGTATCCGAACAACATACCTCCTAAGTGCGCGTAGTGGGCCACACTATCTCCGGGAGCGTTTCGCATGGCAAGGAAAAATTCGATAGCGCCATATCCAAATACGAACCACTTCGCCTTTATTGGAATAGGTGGAAACAATAGCATCAGTTCCACATTAGGGAAAAGAAGACCAAAGGCGAGAAGCACTCCAAACACGCAACCTGATGCGCCGACAATAGTACCATGCAAGGCCGCATTCAATTGACCCCAAGCGGCGGGTTCTGACCAGTTTTGGCCTTGATTAATAAGATCAAGTCCATTCATTTTTATATAGTCCACGGCATCACCCCCAAGCTGAGCCATGAGCTGTTGCACTTCAATATGGTTGATCAACATATGAAGGAAAAAAGCACCAATACCACTAACAAGATAATAAATCAAGAAGCGCTTTGGACCCCACACCTGTTCGAGCAAACTTCCGAAAATAAAGAGACCATACATATTAAAAAACAAGTGTGCGAAGTTTGGTGCTGAGGCATGCATGAACATATGCGTGATGATTTGCCATGGGCCAAATTCAGGAGAGAGATAGTAATGCCCTCCAAACAATGCATACATAACAGGCCATACTTGACTAGCTAGCCAAAACAGCACATTGATGATGATTATATTCTTTACAACAACTGGAATGTTTCTAAACATTTTCCTTTCACTTAAAAATTTGTTCCAAATAACGCAGATCGAGCGTAATCATAACCGGCTTTCCGGATGGCGAAAAATACGGCTGTTCACAGTCAAAAAGTCTTTCAAGTAGATCGAGCATTTCAGGTCGGGTAAGCATTTGGCCTTTTCGAATTGCCGTGTTTTTCGCAAGACTCTTTGCCAGGCGATCGGCCAATAAGTCGCGATCAGCGTGACCCGCATTTCTCAATTGATCGAGCATTTCATCGAAAACCTGTTGGATATTGCGCACTGCTAACTCAGCAGGGATTCCGGTTACAAACAATTTGTCTTCGTTGCTTTCCGTTTCCCATCCCATTTGTTCAAGTTCATCGGACCACCCTTGAATCAATTGTTTATCCGCGGCAGAAACTTCAAGTTCTTCTGGGAAAAGTAGCTTTTGAATATGAATATGACCCTCACCTGTTTCCGGTCTGAACATTTCATAGAGAATCCTTTCGTGTGCCCTTTGCTGATGCACAATAACAGTACCTGTGGCATGCTGAAAAAATAAATAGGTAGAATGAAATTGAATGACTTGAATATCCTCTTCAACATCAAAAGCAATTTCATGGTCTACAGATATAGGTGCCAAAGTTTGGCCACTAGCCACATTTCTGGTTACTTCAAAAAGTTCTTTCCAATCAGCTCCGGCTGAAACTGCACCGCGGCCCCACGCTTCTTGTGAAACTTTGTTTAAAGCTCCTCCCCCATTTTGAAACGGTGCACCAGATTGAAAAGGGTTAAACGAAGGATTCACTGCAATTCCGGGTTCGGCTGGAGATGCAGAGGGTATAAAAGAGCCGCCCGTAATGGCTTGATCCTGCTCGAAATCCAATGTTGGAGCAATATTATGTCGACCCAAAGCGCGTCGTATTCCTGCATGGAGAATTGCATATATTGAGCGTTCGTCCTGAAACTTTATCTCAGTTTTGGTGGGATGAATGTTGATGTCAATTTGAGCAGGATCAATTTCAAGGAAAACAAAATATAGAGGAAAATGACCTGAAGGTACAAGATCCTGATATGCACTCATGACAGCATGATTGAGGTAATTGTTTCGTATAAAACGATTGTTTACAAAGAAAAACTGTTCACCTCGCGATTTCCTTGCTGAGTCAGGTTTGCCTATAAATCCGCTCAAGTTCACGATGTCGGTTCCCTCTTCTACTGGCACCAACTTTTCGTTGTATTTATTTCCAAACACATGCACTATTCTTTGTCTGATAGCAGCTTTTGGAAGGCTCATTACCTCAGCTCCGTTGTGTGTAAAATAAAACTCGACTTCTGGATGGGTAATTGCTACCCTTTCGAATTCATCAATAATATGTCTGAGTTCAACTTGATCACTTTTTAGAAAATACCTTCTTGCGGGAACATTAAAAAAAAGATTTTTCACAAGAATGCTGGTTCCTTCTGGGCACTGTATAGGGTGCTGTTCCTTTATTCGGGAGGCTTCCATAATGATTTCGGTGCCCAGATTTTCGCCTCGTAGCATTGTTTTCATTTCCACTTGAGCAATTGCTGCGATACTTGCCAAAGCCTCACCTCTGAAACCTTTCGTTCGAATACTAAAAAGATCTTCTGAACTGGTGATTTTAGAAGTGGCGTGACGTTCGAAGCTCAAACGAGCGTCGGATGCCGACATTCCAGATCCGTTGTCAGTAACTTGAACGAGAGTTTTACCTGCATCTTTTATTACCAACTTTATGATGGTTGCACCAGAATCAATGGCATTCTCCAAAAGTTCCTTTACAACCGAGGCTGGTCTTTGAACAACTTCGCCTGCTGCAATTTGGTTTGCAACGGCTTCGGGTAATAGTTTGATGATATCAGCCATAGATAAACGCCAAAATTACAGGCAGTTCAGTAAAAATCGCTACTACAAACCCTTGGAAAACTTCAACAATGCTTCCACAAATCCCGACCAGGAGTGGAGTTCCACGGTACGTTTGATATTCTCTTCGAAATGTATGGTGCGGCGAAGAGCGAAAAACTGGTGAATCTTTTGCAAAATCAAGTTCGAATCAGGCTTTAAAGCAATCAGACCAGTGACACCATCCGATATTGTTTCCGCTAAACCTCCCACATTAGTTGCAATTACAGGTAATCCAAAATGAAATGCAACGGCAGTAATACCGCTTTGTGTAGCAGATCGATAGGGCAAAACCACGATATCCGCAGCGGAAAAAAGGGTTGGCACCTCATGATCTCCTACATATCGATTTATGCAGGTAATATTGTCTTTGAGGGGTGAGGAATCAATTGCCAACTGGTATGGTTTGAAATCACCGTAGGCTTCTCCAGCAATAATCAGGTGATAATTTTTATCTAGTTGAGAAAAGGCCTCTAGAAGTATATCCAGTCCTTTGTATTCGCGAATGAGACCAAAGAAGAGTAATACCTTTCTTCCCGAAGGAATATCCAGCGATTTACATGCCACCAAACGATCTATACGCGCACCAAAGTGATTGTAAAACGGGTGTGGTTTTACAATACTTGGTAGTTCAGATATAATATCCTTTGTGTTTCTTTCTACATCAGAAGTCATTGCCACAAACCCATTAACCCCTTGCAGAAAATAGCGCGCCATGACTCGATCCCACCATCGAGGTTCATGAGGAATGATATTGTCCGTTATAGCCACAACACGAATACCACTTCGCTTTAATTTTCCACAGATAAAACCCAAGGCAGGCGCCAAAAAGGGTGTCCAATAGCGCACAACAACCAAATCAGGCTTCTGCGCTTTGATAAACTTAATAGTATTCCACCATGAAAAAGGATTGATACTATCAAGTAATCTCACCGATGGGATTTGATCTGCAGGATCATTTTCATTGACATATTGCGTTTTTCCAGGAAACAACAACGAGGGATATTGTCTAGAAAAATTCACACCTACAACCTCATTACTTTTCTTTTCTAGCTCTCTCAATAGACAAGCGTTGAATTGGGCAATTCCGCCCCGATATGGATACAACGTGGATAAAAGAACAATTTTCAAATCTTTTGCTTGATAAAATCGTCGAAAACTACATCAGTCTCCACACTATTCGGGAAAAGTGATTTAATTTTCATCATCACCTCATCAACCACTTTGTCTGGACAACTTGCCCCACTAGTGAGGATGATTATTGGATGCGCTGATTTTGTCATCCATTCCGTTTCTACTTCCTTTTGTTGATCATACAAATAATGACGAAGAGAGTCTTTTGAAAGAACACTTTCGGCACCACTTATAAAAAAAGAAGGAAATACTGATTGCAGAATAGTATGAATTTGCGCCGTATTCGAACTGTTGTATCCACCAATTACCAGCGCCATATCAGCTCCACAGGAGAGCAAGGCCTTTGTGGCATCCTGATTATCATTAGTGGCATAACACAGGGTATCTCGAGTATCTGCAAAATACGCTTTGTAATTTTCTCCATGCAATTGGCACATCACTGACTTAAAATAGTCTGCAATTTCTTGTGTTTCGGTTGCAAGCATGGTGGTTTGATTTACCACACCTAATCTTTCAAGATCCCTTTTTGGGTCGAATCCTTCAGAATATTTTCCTTCGAAGAGCGAATAGAACTCCTCCAGAGATCGTTGACCTATCAACATTTCTCCGAGCCATTGTGCCTCGGCCATATTTCGAACAACAATAGAAGGAGATCCTTTTGTGGCATGAGAAAAAGTGGCCCTTGTTTCCTCGTGTTTGGCTTTACCATGTATCAAAACAGTATATCCATTTGTACCAATTTCATTTGAGCGTTTCCAAACCTTTTCAACGAATGGGCAGGTAGTATTGTACTCTTCTATATTTACACCAGTTGCTCTAAGAATTGCTTCAATTTCAACTGTGGTACCAAAAGCTGGTGTAACGACTATATCATCGGGTTTCAACTCCGACCAACCAATGATTTGTGAGCCATCCGTGTCCATTAAAAATCGCACGCCCAGATCTAGGAGATCTTGATTGACAAGCGGATTGTGAATCATTTGGCTAATCAGAAATATTCTTTTTCCTGGATTTTGGTCAATGGCTCTATAGGCTATTTCGATAGCATTTTCTACGCCATAACAAAAACCAAAATGTCGAGGAAGAATTAAACTGAAAGAGCCAAAATTCAAGATGGCCGGACTGAGGTTCTGCTTCCTTGGGTCGCTTATCTTGAAATGGCTCTTAATTCGGCCAATATAACCGGAGCGGTATTTTGATGGGATTTCGAAGGATTTCATGCGTTTAGAAGAACCTGTTTGTGATAGTAATTGTTCAATTTTTTATCACTCTTTGCCATTCGAAGAAGTTTTCGTACATCCTTGCTTTTCTTCATATCCTCTTCCCTTTCTACTAATTGAGAAACAGCTTTCAAGCCTTCAATACGAGATTTAACAAGATCATCATTTCTACGATTCTTCAATTGATACAGGGCCATACCGTGGATGTAGCTGAACAGAAGCTCCGGATTTTCTTCAGTAAAGGGTAAAAGTTTAGAATCCACATCAATTTTCACAGAAGGACTACCTGCCAGCCACTCCATAACGAAAAGATTGACCTCGCTTCTGCACTCCATTCTATCGTACAGCGCTGCATTGCACAGCCAAACGAGACATTCAGCAACAAGAGATGAATCCATAGAATAGTCAGAGGCACTGTTCCAACTATATTCATCAGGTACAACAGGACATTTAGATCTTTGGCCTAGCGCAGGAAATGCGAGAAGAAAGAGAACAAATATGGAAAAGTACTTCAGCTTCATTCCATCACTCGATGAGTTTCATTAAATCGAATTCCTAATGTTGTCAGTTCATTCATTACCGGCAAGAAAATTTCTTTGTGCACCGGTAAAAGTACTCCTCGTTGGCTTATGTCTCCATTGAGAATCAGTTTTGCCGCAATTCCTACAGGCAATCCAACTGTGCGGGCCATAGAGGTGTGAACAGAATCGAGACCAATGTCAATGAGGTTTGCAGTATGTTCAATCTTCTGATTTTCCAACCTATAAATAAATCGATGATACATTACTACCATGTCTTTATCATCATCCCCTAATAGCCACTTTTCCTCAAGTAAGTATTGAAGAGCCAAGGCCGGTGTGCAGTCAGTTGCAGCAATCTTTTTCTCGGAAAACATTCCTAGCCATTCGAGCATCTGCATCACTTCTTCGCCTGCTCTATAATATTCCCGGAGATATGATTTCAGCTCAGGAAGATTCGCTTTTCCTGTAAAAGCAAATAGCAGATCAGCCCAAGTGAGTTTATTGGCATTTTCGATTTGAAAGGACTCATCAGTTAAACCAAGATTTACAATAACGTTCCACGCTTGGCAAAACGGAGCCTTTCTAAGTGTTCCTCTCATCAGAGAAGGTATGTCGTTTAAACCATAAACCGACCGATACTTAAGAGAGTCGCGATTGGCATAACCCTCAAATTCACCATAATTTTCAATGCTGATCACAGCAGTTCGCCCGAAAAGTTGATGGTACGGAATGTAATTGTAATGCCCATTAGCAAGATATTTCGCAGAACCACCTGCCCCTGCCATTACGATATTACGAGGGTTCCAACTGATTTTATAATGCCATGGGTTGTCATCACTTTCCGGAGCCACTAATCCTCCGGTAAATGATTCAAAAGATTCTATTTCACCTCCCCTCCGTCGGATATCCTCAATTATAGCCATTGCAGACATATGGTCGATACCCGGATCGAGACCCATTTCATTCAGAAATACCAGTCCCTTTGAAACCGCTGTTTCATGCATTTTGGTCAATTCATCCGAAACATAGCTAGGAGTAATTAGATGTTTACCAGATTCAAGGCACAGATTCGCAATCATAGGGTGCATGAATGCTGGTAACATTGAAATTACCAAATCCGATGCTTCCATTTCAACACGACAAAGAGCCAGATCTTGAGCATCGAGCTTGAACCACGAAAGACTTTTGGCGACGGAGAATCTTAAAGCCGCCTTTTTTACATCTGCATCTCCAATTCTTATTGTCCAGTTCTCGGATACGGCATGATCCTCCAAGTATTGGATTAAACTAGAGCTTGATCTTCCCGCTCCCATAAGCAGAATTTTTCTCATACGACACAAATTTTACTGCAAGACATTAGGCCGTGCGGGGGCACAAAGATATAAGTCCGAACCCCAATCAGTAATCTCTCGTATAAGTCAGATTTGACAAGGCCTGTAGGATTTTGGCATAGCAATGGCAATCAGTGACGATATAACATTAAATTTAACCCAAATTTTTAGCACATGAAACAAATCTTTACACTCAGCATTTTCACTCTATTTATCTTCTTTTCAAACGCTCAAACCGCCAGCTTGGTAGTTTACACAGAACTAGGAGAAAAGTTTACACTGTTTCTGAATGGAGAAATTCAAAATGAGACCGCCAAATCGAATGTGAAAGTCAGCGGACTTACCGGTAGCTATTATCAGGCCAGAATTGACTTCGCAGAAGAAGGCATGGCTGACTTTGCCAACAATAATCTTGCGGTTCAGCCCGGCATTGAGGCGACTTATCAGATAAAAAAGAACAAAAAAGGCGAATACGTTTTAAGATTCCAAAGTGAAGCACCTCTTTCAGGTTTGTCTGTTGTTGAATCTGATGAAAACATCTCGGACGCCAAAAGAATTTCCATTGTAGATAAAACTCCGGAAGTAGAGAAAGAATCGGAAACTGAAATCCAAATGGACGGCGACATTGGTTCATCTACGACTGTTACTACCACTACAACAACAAAAACGAATGGCACAGCACAGCCTAGTGAAAAAGTGGGTGTAAACATGAATGTGGGTGGGGTAAACATGGGAGTAAATTTGAATGTGACCGGAGAGAATGTGAATATGGATGTAGAAGAGACCCAAAGCACTACAGTCACAAGTACTAGTACCACTAAGACTACCGGCACAGCTACACAAGTGAAGCCACAAGAAAAAGCTCCTGAAGTAGTAACCGTTTCGGGTTGCACAACAGCTATGAGTAAATCCGCATTTGAAACAGCAAAAAATTCTATTGATGGAAAGGGGTTTGATGAAACAAAACTCAGTACAGCTAAGCAAGTTGCAAAAAGCAATTGCCTCTCTGCCTCTCAAATTAAAGAAGTAATGGAGCTATACGGATTTGAAGAAACCAAACTAGCCTTCGCCAAATACGCATACGACTATTGCATGGATACCAGCAACTATTATATGGTTTCCGATGCATTTGCTTTCAGTTCGAGTACAGAAGAACTGAACACCTACATAGAGTCGAAAAACTAATTGAATATCGTCAAAAGGTCAGCCCCAATGTGGGCTGGCCCTTGGCATCAACTACTTCTTTACAATTATAGATCATGAAATACTTTACACTCGTCATCCTTATTGCCGCCCTCTTAGCTTCGTGTACGGGGACAAAGCATTTCACGAAGATGGCGGTAAAGCAAGAAGCGCAAGGGCTACTAAATGAAGCTGCAGAAAGCTACTATATTGCTTTGGAGAGAAAACGAAGCAATGTAGATGCTCAAGTCGGAATGAAAAAAACCGGTCAACTTGTTCTAAATCAAAAGTTGAACGAGTTCAGTAAGACCAGAAATTTCGGCAGCAAAAAAGATGCAGTTTATGCCTATTACACTGCTAGAGATTACAAACAAAAAATTGCACGTGTTGGTGTCACTTTACAGATTGCTGACTTCTATCAACAAGACTATGAATCGGTGAAAGATTCATATCTAGCTGATCTATACGATGAAGGTACGAGTTTGCTTGAAGATCAAAACTTCACGGCTGCGGAGCAAAAATTCAACGAAATCAAAAAACTTGATCCTGACTTCAAGGACGCACAAACACTTGGCGACATCGCTTATCTGGAACCCTTGTATGCAGAAGCGCTAAGGGCTATGGATGCAAAATTGTACCGAGCGGCTTATGATGGATTTGAGAAAGTAATTTCCCGAAAATCAGATTATAAAGATGCCCGTGCCAGAAAAGCAGAGAGTATAGAAAAAGGTACCTATACCATTGCGCTATTGCCTTTCGAAAACGCAAGCGGTGTGCAAGGCATGGATGCAAAAATAAGTGCATACACACTAGAGTCGCTAACTAAGATCAACGACCCGTTTTTGAGAGTCGTAGACAGAGAGCACATGCAAGCTATTTTGCAAGAACAAAAACTCCAGCTTTCGGGAGTTATTGATGACCAAACTGCGGTTCAGGTGGGAGAACTTGTAGGGGCGCAAGCCATACTTACAGGAACAGTCTTAAGTTTTGATTCGTATAACGGCAATTTGAAAACCACAACCCGCACTGGATACGAATCTTACAGGGAGAAAAAAGTAAATGCGGAGGGACAGGAGTATTTTGAGACGAAGTATAAAAAGACTTCTTACATAGAATATTATAATGAAAGCAGGTGTTCCCTCAGTTTCCAATACAAACTTATTTCACTCTCAACCGGAGAGCTATTAAAAACGGAGATATTGGAGCGCAATTCAAAAGATGAAGTCTTGTATGCAACTTATCAAGGAGATGCAGGCAATCTTTATCCTTCTTCACAGAGCGGACCGAATTTAAACGCCCAAGACAGAAAATCACTCATGGCTCAGATCCAGGGAAGACAACAACTGAAAAGTCCCACTGAATTGTCGAATGATTTATTCGATACACTTTCACGCAACATGTCGAGCCAGATTGATGGTGTTGTTCGCAATATAGTAAAGTAATGAAAACACGATTCACCTATCATTCCATCTACACAAAATGGATCTTCATTTGTGGATCATTTGCTCTATTAGGTGCGATATCCAGTTGTGGTGGTGAAAAAGACTTGGCCAGTGGCCCTAAAAATGGAATTGTATACGAACCGGCACCACAATGGATTTCACAACGTCCGCAAAATCCATCTAACTATATCGGAATTGGCAGTGCATATAAAGCCTCACAGCCATTGGATTATGCTGGTGTTGCGAAGAAAAATGCGCTCAACGACTTGGCTACAGAGATAAGTGTACGTGTACAAGGCAATACATTTTTAAACACGCTTGAAATAAACAAAAATTTCAGCGAGGAATTCATGTCTACAATCAGCACAACCACCAATGAAGAGATTGAAGACTTTGAAATAGCCGGTATTTGGGAAAATGAAAAAGAATATTGGATTTATTACAGATTAAACAAGGCTCAATATCAGGAACAGAAGCGTGCAAAAAAGAGAGCCGCTTTGAGCGCTGCGAATGACTATTACCTAAAAGGTCTCGATGCGGAAAACGTTGCAAACATTCCGGCGGCAGTTGATTTGTTCATGCGAGGACTTCTGGAAATGCAAAAGTATTGGGATGAAGCAAATGCCTTTACAGACCCTTCGGGAAAAGAAATCTATCTCGACAACGAAATTTACACATCCATCCAACGTGTATGCGGTGGTATGTTCTTAGAATTTATTTCAGACAATATCATTCTGTCTCGAGAAAATCAATATAGCTCAACTTTTCCTACCAGAATTTTATACAAGGGCATGCCGGTAAAAGGAGTGAGTGTAATGTATAGTTACGACAAAGGAAGATTCAGCAAACCAAAGGAATTAGTGTCAGATGAAAATGGAAAGATCAATGTACCAGTATCAGATATTGATCCTTCGGTCAAACTTAATAGCTTGGAGCTTCGAATCAATCCCGAGAATTTTGCAGGAAATGATCTTGACAAAAAGATTACGGCCCCACTGCTGAAGAATACAAAAACAGAGCGAAGAGTCATACCGATTGAAATCGTTCTACCCTCATTTTATTTGCAGAGCGATGAAAAGAATTTTGGCAATCCTTCTGCTCACACCACACTATCGCAGACCATAAAAAAGAATCTAACGAGCAAGGGTATGCGTTTCGTTGATCTTGCTGAAACATCCGATTACATCATTTCAGTATCATCCAATACCACTCAAGGTGGAACAGCGCAAGGTTTTCATGTGGCATATCTTGAGATGAGCATAGCTGTAAAAGATCGCATGAATGGACAGACCATTTATGGAGAGTCTTTGAACAATATAAAGGGACTTCAACTTAACTTTGACGCTGCGGGCATAGATGCCTATAAAAAAGGAGCAGAAAAGATTGATACAACCGTAGCCAAAGCATTGATAGACGCCATTTTGTAGTTTTGGCACGATTCATGAAAAGCATAATTTACAATGACAATAAATACTACCATTATGAACGCGAAAAGATTTACCACAATTTTAATGATGGCCTCCATAGTTTTATTTGGAGTAGCCTGCGGAAAAAAGAAAAAAGCAGCTGAAACTGCAAAACCTGTTGGAGAAGTGCTTATCAATGAGTACTGCACGGGAGACTCTTACATGAGTACTTCAGAAGCCTTCCGCGCCACCGCCACTGGCGAAAGTATGGACAGAGAAACGGCTAAAAAGAAAGCCCGCTCGAATTCTCAATCTGAATTGGCTAAGACAATTAGTTCAACCATGAAGATTGTTGGTGACAACTATGTAAACTCAACCGAATTCAACAACAAAGAAGAGATAACAGAAACTTTTCAGGAAATGGCGAGAACAGTTGTAGATCAAGAAATCCGCGGTGCTGTTGAGATCTGTGAAAAACTGACTCAACGTGAAGACGGAACTTTTGTGAGCTACGTTGCAATCGAGTTGTCTGGTCAAAAAATTGCCGACGCCTATAAGTCTGGTCTTTCACAAAACGAAAAATTGAAAGCCGACTATAACTACGAAAAGTTCAAAGACACCTTCGAAAAGGAAATGGAAAAATTTGAAGAAGACCGTAAGTAATACCGTTTGGATTAATGTAATAGTCCAATTTCGTTTCACTAGATTGAACTAAACATAAATCACAATGGCATTTACCACTTTATTCATGCAAGATAATGCAGTGCATTTCCCAAAATAGACTTCGAATGCGCAATGCAGGATGCACCATTAATTAAGTTTCATTGGCATAATGTTCCGATAAAACAGAAATCCCCTCAATGACAACGTTGGGGGGATTTTTTATAAACTATAAATGGATAGCCGGAAAGCATCGTGAGACTTTGATTCAAAAAGATTGGAGGAATAGAAAATAAATCCCTACGCAATCGATAAAGATGTTCAACACCGCTGAATACCTTCGGTCTTTGTTATGGCCCTCTAAAAACCTGTTCTACTGGATGTACTCAGTCATTCTGTGCACCAGCGTTTACCCACTTTTGAATTTGGGTAATCTGACATTCCGGTAAACCGCTCGAATTTTGAGGCATGAGAGCTGCTCCATTGTTGCCAAGGAGAGAATTCATCAATGAGCCATTAAGAGCGATCGCGGAAATTTGAGCATAATTAGTAAGAGATAAATTTCCACTGGGAGAAGATCCTGAGTGACAGCCCTGACAAGAGTTTTCTATGATAGGACTTACAACTGCCGAAAAAGTGGAAGTAATACTAGTGTCACAATCTGCCATACACGAATTGTTTTGAGCTCCTTCACTAATCCATTCAGCAATTAAGTTTATTTGATCGTTCGATAGAGGACCTCCATTGTCCGAAGGAGGCATTAGATCTTCGCCGGATTCCTGGAGAACATCTATGATATCGCTATTCCCCGGATTAAAGGGGTCTATTATACCTGCGGACATAATATGTGTGTACGAATCGAGAATCATATCTTTTTCCTGAGTGATGGCATCATGACAGCCCGTTTGAGCACATGATGAATTGATAAGAGGTAATATTGTATTTTGAAAATAAACTGAATCTGGATCACATGGATCAGGGTTCATGATAGGGTCCGTTCCCCCATCAATTATTTCGGTGAATGGGATGTCGTGTTTACAACCCACTAAATAAATTGAAAGAATAATTACGATGCTGACAAACATCAAAAGACTGCTATTTATAGTTTTCATGTGACTTAAAATTATTCTAGATGCTCGTACAAGAAATTCAATTGGCAGACTTGTAATCGATTCTCACAAATTTACGGCTTATCCGGACGATCGGCACGTGATATAGGTTTCGATTCTTAATCTAATATTTTACAAATTCTATCTTTTGAATTCCGGAAACTGACCCCTTGGTGGCTCATTCTCAGAGACCACAATTTCTGGTACGATTTGAATCCAATTAGATTACCCATCCAAATAGACCAAGGCCGTACAAGTGCATAATCAGAAATTGTCATTACTTTCAGGGCCAGTTGCCGACACTCAAGAGAAACAAAGTTGGAAGACAATAATTATAAAACCAACACCTTGATGCCGAAGGCTAAATCTGTAGACTTACGAAATTGAACCCGGAATCTGCATTGGGATTCGCTATGAATTGGTATAATCCCCAAAGATGGCAAGTGCTCTCACCAGATTTTTATGCGATGGAGTATATTCATACATCAAGCATAAAAATCGAGAAAGTGCTTGATATCAAAGGAGGTTAGCGCTGCAATAGATTTCCAATGCGGATCCTGGGTTGAATTGACTAGTCGTTCAAAAACGGCGATCGAAAGCCCAGAACAAGTCAAAGAATGGTACAAAAAAGTCAAAAAAAGAAAAAAGCCGAATGAGAAGAAAAGCCTACTGAACAGGAAAAACCCATTCCATCTATCAACTCATTCTCTTGCGCAACTCAGCATCTATTGAGTCAAGAAAGTCTTCGGTTGTTAGATAGTGCTCATCCGATGTTTTGTCACCATGAATGCACACAGCCAAGTCTTTCGTCATTTTACCTCTTTCCACTAAATCAACACAAACCTTCTCCAGGGTACTGGCAAATTCGATCAATTCGACATTTCCATCTAGCTTTCCACGAAAAGCGAGGCCTTGAGTCCAGGCATAAATACTAGCTATTGGATTAGTCGAAGTTTTTTTGCCTTGTTGATGCTGACGGTAATGGCGAGTTACTGTTCCGTGAGCTGCTTCGGCTTCCATTGTTTTTCCGTCGGGAGTAATAAGAGCAGAAGTCATTAGCCCCAAAGAACCGAATCCCTGCGCTACGATATCGCTTTGAACATCACCATCGTAGTTTTTACAGGCCCACACGAAACCACCATCACTTTTTAGACAAAAAGCTACCATATCATCGATTAGACGATGCTCGTAGGTGATCCCTGCGGCTTTAAATTTAGATATATAATCACTTTGATAAACCTCTTCAAAAATATCTTTGAAGCGACCATCATATTTTTTCAGGATCGTGTTTTTCGAAGAGAAATAGAGATTCCAATTTCTCATCAGTGCTTGATTAAAGCAACTTCTCGCAAAACCATAAATGCTTTCGTCTGTGTTGTACATGGAGAGGGCCACTCCATCTCCTTCAAAATCGAAAACTTCCCATGTTTGCGCTTCTCCATTTTCAGGAGTAAAAGTCATGGTGAGCTTTCCCTTTCCTTTAACAACGGTATCTGTAGCCTTATACTGATCTCCAAAAGCGTGACGACCGATATTGATTGGTTTAGTCCAACCCGGCACTAGTCGTGGCACATTATTGCAAATGATTGGTTCTCTAAATACAGTACCGCCTATGATATTGCGGATGGTTCCATTCGGGCTCTTCCACATTTTCTTCAAACCAAACTCCTTTACGCGATCTTCATCGGGAGTAATGGTGGCGCATTTTACAGCAACATTATATTTCAAAGTAGCTTCTGCAGACTCCACAGTTACCCTATCTTCTGTTGCATCGCGATTTTCAATTCCGAGATCATAATATTTAATATCCAGATCGAGATATGGAAATATGAGTTTATCCTTGATGAACTTCCAAATGATACGGGTCATTTCGTCTCCGTCCATCTCAACTATAGGGTTTGCTACTTTAATTTTATTCATTTTGCTCTCAGCGGTATTGTGGTAATGAGGCGAGGGTACCTGTAAAAACCTGTTTTACGATTCGCGGTAGTCGAAGACACGCTTCCTGAGCTAATTCAGGAAGGGCGCATAGCTCGATGCTCTGCAACTGAAACATAGGGCAGTATTCGGCGAAATATGGCCCGAATGAATTCATGGTGATTGTCTCTGATTTACAACTTGGTCAATACGTGAAAGATGCTTATCGAGGTTCCCTAAAGTTGCACGAGAGAATCTCAAACGTGCTCGCGTTGCGAGAAAAAGAAGCCAGCTTCAATCAAAGCATTTTCGTCGCTATCGCTCCCGTGAACAGCATTGGCAGCAATACTTTCGGCAAATCTCTTGCGAATAGTTCCTTCCTCTGCTTTCTGGGGATCTGTAGCTCCGATAAGTTTTCTGAATTCTTCAACTGCATTCTCTCTTTCGAGGACAGCAGCAACGATAGGACCACTAGTCATGTATTCTACCAATTCTCCAAAAAATGAGCGCTCGCGGTGAACTTCATAAAATCGACCTGCCTCCTCATTGCTGAGTTGCGTCAATTTCATTGCCTTGATTTTAAAACCCGCACCCATTATTTGGTCGAGAATTTTCCCGGTATGACCTGCGCCGGTAGCGTCAGGTTTAATCATAGTAAAAGTGACATTTGAAGCCATTATTGGAGCTTTTTTTAATGAGCGGCAAAACTAGACATGATTTGACCTTTCACAAGGCCACAGAGATAAAAAAGACAGCGGGGCTTCTGGGGTGTTGTCGTTCTCTCTCCCAAAACGACAACTTTTTCATTCTTGAGCCACGAAAATTCCCTTATTTCCCCGCTGTCGTATCTTCATCCTCTTCCCTGAACTCGTTTACTTTTCAGAAGAGGAAATGCAATTCAACCACAATGATGAGAATTTTTTTTGAATCTGCTCCATTTTCGGCACATTAATTCACTTATTAACGTTTAAGAACATTCGAATTATTCTGCAAACGCCCAACAAACGCGGATTTCAGGTGTATTCAATATGGTCACAAACCTACGAGTTCGGAATAGGCCATTCGGAAATAGATTTTACCTTTGCACCATTAATACCACTAGCTTATGAATATGCAAGTCAAACAGGACGCCCTTTTTTCCTCAGAAACAGCGATGCAACTGGAGGACAAGTATGGAGCTCACAACTATCACCCACTGCCCGTAGTGCTTGATCGGGGCGAAGGTGTATACGTTTGGGATCTTGAGGGAAAACGTTATTTCGACTTTCTTTCAGCTTACTCGGCAGTTAATCAAGGACATTGTCATCCTAGGATCATTTCTGCGCTTACAGAGCAGGCGTCTAAACTCACATTGACCTCTAGGGCTTTCTACAACAGTGTGCTCGGTAGATTCGAGCGTTATATGAGCAAATACTTTGGTTACGACAAGGTTCTTGCGATGAACAGTGGTGCCGAGGCAGTGGAAACAGCCCTCAAGTTGTGCAGAAAATGGGCTTATGAGAAAAAAGGTATCGCAGATGGACAGGCCAAAGTCATTGTTTGCTCAGAAAACTTTCATGGTAGAACTACTACGATCATATCATTTTCATCGGATCCTGACTCATTTGGACATTTTGGACCTTATACCCCTGGTTTTATTCAAGTTCAGTATAATGACTTGGTGGCCCTTAAACAAGCACTGCGGGACCCACAAGTTGCAGGATTTTTGGTAGAACCAATTCAAGGCGAGGCAGGAGTGAATGTCCCTTCCGAGGGCTACTTAAAGGGAGCTTTCGATCTATGTAAAGCGCACAATGTCCTTTTTATAGCGGATGAAATTCAAACAGGAATAGCGCGCACCGGACAGCTATTGGCCTGCGATCATGAAGGAGTTCATGCCGATATATTGATCCTTGGAAAAGCACTATCAGGTGGAGTTTACCCTGTTTCTGCAGTGCTCTGTCGCGACGAAATTATGCTTACGATCAAACCTGGTCAGCATGGATCCACTTTTGGTGGAAACCCTCTTGCAGCGGCAGTAGCCATGGCAGCACTCGAGGTTGTAAAGGATGAAAATCTAGCTGAAAATGCTGAGCGCTTAGGGAAAATATTTCGATCGGAGATGGAAAAGCTACAGGAAGAATCTCCACTGATTCAATTGGTCAGAGGAAAAGGTCTTTTGAATGCCGTTGTTATCAAAGACACGACCGAGAGTAAAACCGCATGGAATTTATGTTTATCTATGGCGTGCAACGGACTTTTGGCCAAGCCAACACATGGAAACATTATCCGGTTTGCCCCACCCCTCGTTATAACTGAAGATCAGCTGCAGGAATGCGTTGCAATTATCCGCAAGACTTTTTTAGAATACGAAGGATAGAGATCATATCATAAAGGCATCCGTATTAATCCAATTTCGTATCACAACAGTGAACTAAACATAAAACACAACGGTATTTACCACTTCATGCATGCAACATCCTGCAGTGCAGTATATTACACAAAATAGACTTCCAATGCGCAATTCAGGATGGACCATTTTTTAAATAACATTATTACTAAATAGCCGAAATCACATCATGTTTTGTAATGATGTGATAGTTGCCGGAGTTCAATTTCACTAGTACTGCGGGAATTTCTTTGGTTATCAGTTTCGAAACTTCTTCAAAAGATGTTTCTTCAACAACTTCCGGAAATGGAGCCTTCATCACTTCATCAATGCGCTTTTCCATGGCCTGTGGATTGTCTATCAACAAATGGAACAAAGTATTTTCATCTATTGATCCCACAAATCCTTCGTCGCCTTTCACAGGCACTTGCGAAATATTGAATTTTCGCATCTTGTCAATAGCGTGACCTACGAGTTCTCCGGGGCTTACTGTCACCAATTTTAGATCTCTGTGCGCATGGATCAAATGTTTGGCAGCTTTTCTTTCCTCATTCAGGAATCCTCGATCTCTCATCCACTCATCGTTGAACATTTTACCCAAATATCTCGTACCGTGATCATGAAAAATGACCACAACAACATCATCTTTCTTAAAGCGGTCCTTCATTTGTAGAAGACCTGCCATGGCTGATCCGGCGCTGTTCCCAGCAAATATCCCTTCCTCTCTCGCGATTCTTCGAGTCATGATGGCGGCATCTTTATCAGTTACCTTTTCAAAATAATCTATCAAACTGAAATCAACATTTTCGGGAAGAAAGTCCTCGCCTATTCCCTCAGTGATGTAGGGATATATTTCGTTTTTATCGAAGTCACCTGTTTCCTTGTATTTCTTGAATACTGATCCGTAGGTATCTATTCCTAAAACTTGAATATTCGGATTTTTTTCTTTCAAATATTTTCCTGCACCACAGATCGTTCCGCCAGTGCCAACACCTACAACAAGATGTGTGATTTTACCATCTGTTTGTTCCCAAATTTCAGGTCCGGTAGTTTCATAATGTGCTTGCGCATTACTCGGATTATCGTATTGATTTGGCTTCCATGAATTCGGGACCTCCTTGATCAACCGAGAAGAAACGGAGTAATAAGATCTGGGGTCTTCAGGATCTACATTCGTTGGGCATACGATCACCTCTGCACCAAAGGCACGCAATGCATCGAACTTCTCCTTTGACTGTTTATCCGTTGAGGTAAAAATGCACTTATAGCCTTTGATCACCGCTGCTATAGCAAGTCCCATGCCTGTATTACCGCTAGTACCTTCAATGATTGTGCCTCCGGGTTTTAGACGACCATCCTTTTCTGCATCTTCAATCATTTTCACGGCCATGCGGTCTTTGATGCTGTTGCCAGGATTGGTTGATTCGATTTTGGCAAGCACTAAACCCGGAATCTCAGACGTGATTTTATTGATCCGCACAAGAGGTGTATTGCCAATTGTCTTAAGTATGTTTTCGTGATATTTCATTTGACTTTTATAGAGCTGCAAAAATGGACATTTTGAACCGGATATTCCGCCTGAATTTTTATCTAGAATAAACAAACCTGAACATTCTTCAAGAGGGCACCAGGAAAACGAATTCTAAAAAACAAGAAATTAAAACAGGTCCATAGAAATAGCCTAATTGAAGCGTATAGATTTAATCGGTGTAATTCGTGTGACCAAAAATGAAGGAAGCAATAAGAAGAAAGCACAGATCAAAATAGTACCTGCATCTATAACAAGCACATTCATAAAGTCGAAGGTTACAGGAACAGCATCGATAAAATACTCTTCCGGATTGAGGGAAATCAAATTGAACTTCCACTGTAGAAACAGCAAGAGCAATCCGCCAATGGTTCCCCACAGAACTCCTTTTCCAATGATTGCAATAGCATGTATGATAAAGATGCCAATGATAGACCGATCTGTATCCCCCAAAGCTTTTAGAATGCCGATCATGTTTTGTCGTTCCAAAATTAAAATCAATAAAGCGGAAGTCATATTTACAATTGAAATTATGATCATCAAGGCCATGATGATGATTACATTCAGGTCGAGCATATCGAGCCAAGAGAAAATTTCAGGACTTCTACTTTTTACATCGAGGCATCTCAAATAAAATGGGATGACTCCGAAAATATCATCGTCAATTGTGCTTAGTTTTTCATAATCAGAGATAAGGACTTCATAACCTCCAATAAAATATTTTTCGCTGCCACCTGAGGTATGATAATTAACAGACATTGATCGATTTTCTTTTAGTACAACAACCGCGATAGCCGTATCAGCGGGCATCTTCGAACCCTCTGTCACAACAACTTGAACAACCGTATCAGTCTCAATTTTCAAGAAGTGAGGTCCACGACCCTTCCAATGTGGAACAGACCATTGATAGGACTCATCGCCATCACTGTTGTAAGTTGTCGCTTCTACACTTTGAAATCCATCCACCTTGTTGGTATTAACCAACAATTGAACTTGCATGCCCCATCCGCTCAATCTCTGCAGATGGGCCAAATTCACAAAGACATACTGTTCATCAAACTCCTGTAAACCTGTACTGTAAATGCCACATACTTTAAAATTTCGCTGTCTGGTATCCGCTTCATTGTTGATGAAATAAAGACTGACCTTCTCGCCAACTTTTACCTGCATTCTTTTTGCCATGTAGGCAGATAACATCACATCAAAGTTCGACTCTGCAGAATCAAATCGGATTTTAGAACCCTCAAGAAGTTTGTCATCGAAGAATTTCCAGTCAAAATCTTTAGACACTCCTTTAATAATTACACCTTGCAGAGCTTCAGGAGCCTCAATAATTCCAGGTTTAGTGGCAAAAATCTGGACGTGTTTTACACCTTCGATATTCTTGAGCTCAGTATAGACAAGCGTATCCATCAACATACTTTGCGAGTCGCGGGTCGAATTGTCGAGGTTTGCAACTACTTGAAAGTGACTTCCAAATCCAACAACCTTGTTTCTAATTTCCTTTTGAAAACCTTTGACGATGGACATGGATACGATCATAAGAGCAACGCCAACCGCTATGCCTGTGGTGGCAATACGCACAATAGGTTGAGAAAATTGGCTCTTATCGCCGCTTCTCATAATCCTTGAAGCTATGAATCGGGAAATATTCAATTCGATGAATGTGGCTCAAATATTGGTTTATCCCAGAATCCGCATTGGGATTCGCTATGAAGTGCTAAACCCCAAAGATAGCAAGTGCTCTCGCAAGATTTTTATTTGATGGTGTATATTCATACATCAAGAATAAAAATCTTACGAGAGCACCCGTCCCTTTTGCCTTTCAGGGCTTCACGACAATTCCATCTGCAAAATCTAGGTTCAAAGATAGAGAAGCAATGATAGAATGACATTTTTTAAAGACTTTCGCAGAATGAAAGAAATCTATGCCTTGGTTATTTGCGCCTTCATTTTTCATACCTGTGCACAGTCCATGAAGCAGCATCATGAGCCCTTAGCGGAATCATCTGCAGTAGATTTGAAGATAGTAACTGGAGCGGAGCAGATGGATCTATTGATCCCGATGCTCAAAAAAAAGCGGGTAATCATAGTTGCCAATCAAACTTCTGTAGTTGGGAAAACTCATTTGGTAGACACCCTTCTAGCGCAAGGCGTCCAAATTGTGAGGGTTTTTGCACCGGAACATGGCTTTCGGGGAGATCATGGAGCCGGAGAGACGGTAAAGAGCACTAAAGATGTGCGTACCAGCCTTCCAGTTAGTTCATTGTATGGGTCTACCAAAAAGCCCACTGCCGCAATGCTCGCGGACGCTGATTGCATCCTATTCGATATACAAGATGTAGGCGCTCGTTTTTACACATACATCAGCACTATGCATTATGTGATGGAAGCAGCAGCGGAGAGCAATAAGGAAGTCATCATTTTGGATCGTCCGAACCCCAATGGATTTTATGTAGATGGACCTGTTTTGGATACAAACTTCAGATCGTTTGTGGGTATGCATCCGATTCCTGTTGTGCATGGTCTCACGGTAGGTGAGTTGGCACAAATGATCAATGGCGAAAAGTGGTTGAAGGCCGGTTTGACATGCAATTTGAAAGTGATTACTTGTAAGAACTACACCCATGATAGTCTTTATGTTTTGCCGATCCCTCCCTCACCCAACCTACCCAACCAAACCTCCATCTATCTCTATCCTTCGATCTGTTTTTTTGAAGGTACTCGTATGAGCGTAGGAAGGGGAACTGACAGACCCTTTCAAGTAATAGGTTACCCAGGTATGCCCTCCGGTAGCATTGAATTTACACCCCAACCCATTCCGGGAATTGCGCCTAACCCTGAGCAAAAGGGAAAAGTATGTCGCGGGCACGACTTAAGAGAGTTCGGATCCGCTTATTTTACTGTTGCCAAGGGCATGTATATCGACTGGCTTGTAGAAGCCAATAGAGAATATCCGTTTGAAAATGGCTTTATTTCATCATCCGACTTTTTTGATAAGTTGGCGGGATCCCACAAGCTTAGAAAGCAACTGGAACAAGACTTACCGGCAGGGGAGATCAAGAAATCTTGGTCTACAGAACTTGAAGTTTATATGTCAATGCGGAGCAAATATCTATTGTATCCGGATTTTCAGCACAGATGAGTCGGATGGCTTGACATTCACATTCTGAGCAGTAATTTGCATGCATATTGTACTACAATGAACCATCCTGACTTATTTTCGCTCCTACAAAACCAAAACTTTACTTTAATATGATTAAGCGGGCTCTTAGCATTTTCGTTGGACTTGCAGTTTTGTTGTTGACATTCTCCCTTTCAGGCTGTCAAAAAAATCCGGAATTCGTAAATCCGGTTTACATGTGCGGCTGTGGAGCTGTTAACTGGGTAGGGACCGAATATCCCTTGCTCGATGCCAATTATGTAGTTCCTGATGAAAACACTGAGACCTCGAGAAGATATTACATCACTTCGGATGTGAAAGTGGAAGGAGAGACAAAACCACACAGCATCAATGTAATGATAGAAGTGAATGATGCCCTTGAAAGTGTTTTTTATGTTGGCGACGATGAAAAGGGTGTTGTGCTGGATATCCTGATCCATGAAATAAACGAAAACGATCCCATTCTGCCGCTTCGAACCTTTTTAGCCACAGATGGAGTAGTTCAAATCATCCCTGCGATATTGGGCGGAACAGAAACGGCCTCATTTAATCTGATTGTGAAAGAACTTTACAATGGTTCTTTGGTTGGATTTGAGAAAGCATTGATAGGAAACCTTTCAGTATTCATAAATTAAGAGTACCACACATCTTTTCGATTTGTATATCTGCTTATATAAAAATGCAGATAGTAGAATGCGCCATTTCTCTGAGTTGAAAGTTCAAATTGATCTTCGATGCGGTCAGCATATATTTGAATCTTATCTATGCTTTATTCTCCATTAGCGCTGATTTTATCGAACTTTTTAGATTGATGAGCGTATAAAAGATTACAATTTTCAGTTTTGAAGTACCCAAAATCGTTTTTGAGAAATATCCTTTTATCGTTGATTTTTCTGTCATTTGTGCAGAAAGAAAACACCGAGCGCATTGTCTTGCACAAGTATTCCAGTGGCAAGGCCAAAATGGTTGTTTATGTAAGGCCCGGCACAGCGGAGATAGTCTTCGAGGAGGTGTTTTTTGATACCGGAAGGCTTAACTGGAGTGGTACCTACAAAAAAGATGTTGAGCATGGAGCTTGGACTTATTACTGGCCCAATGGCAAACTCAAAATTTCTGAGAGCTATCAAAACGGTTTAGAAGAAGGAGTGAGTAGGCATTACAATCAAGACGGCAAACTGACCAAAGAAATCACGTATAGCAATGGCAGTGTGATTAAGGAAGTTAGTTTTTAGACGGGGGATGGGGCGATTTTTGATTGCTAGAAAAGGGCTACAGAAATCTGTACATTATTTCTCGCACCTCTTTAGGAATTGCAAACCTTGCTCTGATTTCCGAAACGTCAACAATCATGTCTCGTCGAATGAGTATTGAGCTACTGGGTTCGAACCAGTGACCCTCCCGCTCTTGTGAGAGCGGGATGCTCTGTGCCAAATGAGCTTTCGACAAGTTTTTGAATCCTCTTTTTACT
>JAWXBG010000181.1:0-34671 GCA_034439875.1 Flavobacteriales bacterium | reverse complement strand
GGTTAATATATACTACCGCGAGGAGTGCCGACATAATCCCTGGGGCTACGAACATTTTGATGGGATTAGCCCCTATCGCTTTCGCGCTTCCCGTGCTGATATACAACAAAACTGATTGCGCAATACGTCCCGCTATTGTGCCAAGAAGCGCTCCTGTCAGACCATATGTTGACGCGAGAACAAGGGTTAGTGCCACCTGAAGAGCCATGCTCCAGAGAGAGTTGTACATGAGCTTTTTTGTGTCCTTCTTGTATAGCGCTATACTGTAACCCGTGCTATATGAGCCTCTCCAGAGGTATGCGACTGCAAAAAGTGGAAGCCATAAAAGCGCATCATGATATTCCGGTTTCTTCACCAACAACAAGACCATTGCCGGTAGCCCGATCAGCGCTGCGCCCACCGCAAGCATAGATAACATTGTGTATAGGTGATGAAAGGGCTTCTCTTCAGAGGACGCTTGGTTACCGGCCTTTACCCTCATCCCAAATAGCTGCGGATAGATGGCAGATGCAAGGCCATTTTGAAAAAAATCTACCGCGAGCATGAGCGACAAAACCAAAGAGTAAAGCCCAATGTCGTGGCCATCCACAAATCGATTTAAAATGTATGGGCTTAGATAAGTAAGAGACCAAGTTGCAATACCCATCAATACGAGAGGCCAGCAAAAAGAAAACCATCCCTTTATAAGTGAAAAATCAATTCGCAATGGATAGCGTATAAATCCTACCCAAACCATCATCAACAAACCGGCAGACATTCTTCCAAACAAAGGTCCTTCAATACTCCCGGGCATGAATTCCAAAAAAAGTATGCACAAGAGAACCATCAACGAAGAATTTACAAGGCTCGTTGCAAAATATTTTGCCGGTTCCTTTTTCTGAATCTGTAAGTTCTGATGTATGCGCAAAGTTGAGGTGGTAATGGCTGTAACTACACAAGTCAAGCCGCTCCAGAAATAGTGGACCGTTTCCGTGCCCATAAAAAGATTTGTTACCGCTTGACCAATAAGAAGCATCAATAAAAAAAATCCGCCGCCCGTTATAAGCTGAAGAACGAATATCGTAGAAACCAATTTGTTCAATCGGTCTGCATTGTGTTCTTCGAAATGAAAATGTAAACTCAAATAGCTGTCGAGCGCCACATTTACGATGTGATAGTAAAACAACGTAAGGCCAATCAGAAGGCTTAGTATTCCAAATTGTGCGGGAGTGAATGCGTTGGTATAAAAAGGCAGAAGTATGAGACTAGCCGCCATTGGAAGTCCACCTCCAATGGTGTAGGCTGTAGTAGAGGTGAGTAGTTTTTTGCTTAGCACCATGCGTTTTTCACATGGAACACTTTATAGAATATTAATTCTAGAGGCTAGGTCTTCTTTGTAGTTTCCTCCTACGGGAATCTCTCTGCGAAGATCCTGAACAATGACACTGCTCCCAATGATTCCCTCTATCTTATCCATGTTCACGATGAACGATCTGTGTATTCGCTGAAATACTTTCTGGGGAAGTTTCTTCTCAATGTCTTTCATAGTTCCGTGGATCGTATACTTCTGATCCTTGGTATAAATCATTACGTAGTCCTTGAGTGCTTCCACGTAATAAACGTCGCTTGTATTCAGTTTACTCAGCCTGGAGTGGTGCTTTATAAATAAATAATCAGCACTCGTTTTGAAGCTTGTGAGTGAGCGCAAAAGGTCGTTTTCGACTTTTAGTTCAACTTCCTTTTTATGCTTGTGAACCGCCATTTCAATTGCGGTATGAAGATCTGTTTCCTTAAAAGGTTTGATCAAATAACCATGTGGCTCCGTAATCTTCGCTTTATCCAAGGTTGGTTGATCGGCATATGCTGTGAGGTATATAACCGGAATATCCTTTTCTTGTTTAATCTTTTGGGCAGCTTCAATTCCCGTTAGCTTGCCCTTAAGCATAATATCCATTATGATAATGTCCGGCTGCAATGACAGGGCAAGTTCAATAGCCTTTTCGCCGGTGTCCGCGTGACCTACAATTTGATAGCCAAGCTTTTTTAGGCTCTGTTCGATGTCCTTTCGCACAATGCTCTCATCTTCAACTACGAGAATATTAATAGACATGTCGATTCTGGATTATTTATGAATTCCAAATATAATGCGGAACTCCGTGCCCTTTTGATCTTTAGATTCTATTTCTATTTTGGCGTCGAGCTGCTCACAAAGGGTGTAAACCAATTGTATCCCAAGGGACTCATGGTTTTCGTATTTGAAGGTCTTTGGAAGACCGTTGCCATTATCCTTCACTTTCAAACAACACTTCTTTCCGGTGTTTTTGAGCGACAACATGAGTTTTCCGGTTTCCCTGCCTACAAAAGCATACTTCAGTGAGTTGCTGATCAGCTCATTTACTATCAGGCCACAAGGAATGGCTTGGTCGATCGGCATATTGATTTGGTCGACTTCTGATATAAACTCCACGTCCGCTCCCGCCGTACTGTAGCTGTGTATTAGATTGGCCGTTAAGGCACGTAAATATTCCTTAAAATCAATACTCGAGAAATCTGCAGTTCTGTATAGTGTTTCGTGCACAAATGACATGCTCTTTATTCGCTGTTGACTTTCCGATAGTATTTCCAATGTTGCGGGATCTTTTACAAACGAAGACTGAAGGCTCAACATACTCGAAATTACCTGCAAATTGTTTTTTACCCTATGATGAACCTCTTGCAGCAATATTTCCTTTTCTTTTAGCGACTCTCTTATGCGTGTGTCAATCTCCTTTCGCTCTGTGTTGTCGTACATTAAGCAAGATAGTTCATCCTTTTCATCTCCCATAAATACCGGGTTCAAAAATGTGAGAAGCCAGTATTTTCGCCCTTCCTCATTGAGCATTGGAATCTCTATCTGTGCATTCCCCCCGTTAAAAGCATTGGCAAACAACTCCAACTGGTCCTGATAAATATCCGGGTCCCGGTACTTCGTAAACATTTCCAAGATGTTGTCTTCTAATTTTACTTTTTGGTCAAACTCACTTTGCATAAACAACCTAAAGTTGTTGTTAAAAGATGTCAGCTTAAAACTTGCGTCGAACGTCATCATCATCAAATTCTCTGTGCTGTTGAATATCGATTCCAACTTAGCCTTTTGCTCTACAAGTTCCTTTTGAGTAAGTTTGTGTTGGTGAATTTCGCGCTTTAGAACTGTATTAATTTCTTCTGCCAACTCGGCGCGCATTTGCTCCTGTATTAGCTGCATCCTCAAGCTAATATTGTTTAGCGTAACCTGTATTGAAGGCTTGTTTTCATACACCGTTAGAGTAGACTTTATACCTACCCCGATTTCGTTCTGGTGAATGTCGAGTAGTCTTATTTCTTTGTATGGCACATCGCCCCCTTGGCGTATATGAGCCATGTCTGAAGAAACCTCCCCTGTCAGCACCTCTGGCACAAAACCGATATACTCCCGGTCGAATAATTCGTCCTCATCTTTACAGCCCATGAGAGCAAGGGCGGCAGAATTCATGTACTTAATCTTTCCCTCTGTTAAAATCAGAACAGCATTTGGGGAGTTTTCCAATAGATTTCTAAAGCGCAATACACTTTGTTCTAAGGCATGTTCGGCCTTTTTTCGGGATGTGACGTCCATCAATACAAACACATTGCGAACAGTATCCCCTCCCTGAATCGCACTTCCGGTAACTTCAACAAAGATTGGCCTTCCATCTTTATCAAATGTGCGCAGCTCTATCTTGTTTGAATTAGATATTTCAACACGCGCCTCAAGTCTCTTGATATCTTGGGGTGTAAAAAACGAGGTCAAGTGCATACCAATGATTTCTTTTCTATTCGTATATCCAAATAGAGATACAAACTGATCGTTGCAGTCCGAAATCTTTCCGCCTTCCACGTATACTACACTCTCCAAAGAAACTTCTGAAATAATTCTATGACGCAGCGCACGATCTGATAAATACTGATCACCTTGTTTCTTGTGATCCGCAATTCTGCATAAAATCAGGTTTTCTTTTTTCCACTGAATTAGGTGAAAATGAGCCACTACCTTTTGCTTCTTTAACTCTTCAACCCAAACCCTGTGCTCATTTAGATTCTTGAGAATTTTCATCTCAAGTTTCACCTTTTGTGGAACAGTCAACACCTCCAAAAACGAAGAGCCTATCAGGTCTTCCTTTTTGCTGTGTATCCACATCTCAAAAGACATGTTGCAATCGCGCACACGCAACCCCGATAATTCGAGAATTACTATCAAATCATCTCCGGGCGAAGTGATTAGTTTTTGAATTAAGGTTGGCATCCGTTTCTTTTGGGTTTTCGGAAGCGGTGCATCATTCGCTATCGTCTGAAGAATCTTTAGGCAGTTTTATTTTTCTGCCATTGATTCCTACAGATTCGCCCGCAGAGTATTCCATCTCCAAAAGCAAAATCGCAGACTCATCGTAATACTGCCACACGCCCTCCATTTCCCCCCCTTGGTACTCGCCCTTCATTCTGGTGTTTCCGTTGCGATACCAGTACCTGTGTTTTCCCGCAGGTACTCCCCCTAAAAATTCTCCTTCAAATGCTTTTTGTCCATTATCATATTTCCACAACCACAATCCGGTTCTTTCTCCATCTGCATATTCACCCGTCTCAAAGTGGTCGTTTACTGTTAAGGTCCAAATTCCGTGTTTTCTACCGTCTATGTAATCTCCCTCATTTATCACATTTCCCAAACTATCATACTCCATAAAGTGTCCGTCCTCCCGTCCTTTTCTGTATAGCTCTTCTCTATGAAGTGGCCCACTTTTATAAAACCACTTCCACTCTCCGGTGCTCAAGTCCTCATTGTAGTTGCCTCGTTGTTCTACTTTTCCGCTTGAAAAATAATAAATCCACTGTCCTGTTCTTTTCCCCTTTTTGTAGGATCCTTCGGCTCTCACCTTACCATCCGAATAAAATAGCTTCCAAGGCCCTTCCCGCATTCCTGTTGAATCTAACAACCCCTCTCCAGTAATCTGATTATTTTCGTAAACGTAGCTATTTATCAAATTACCCTCTTTATCAAACTCTCTGAAACTGCCATGTCGTGTATTATCCTTATACCCACCAATCATTTTCAATGAACCATCCGGATAATATTCCTTCCTAATATCCATCAGAACTGTGTCTGGATCACCCTCTACCAAATCACCGTTAATATATTTCTCTATCTTTTCAAGTATTCCCTTTTTATTAAAAATCTTAAATACCCCATTTTTCTTTCCATTGGTCCAATTTCCTTCTTCAAAAAGCAATGATGTATTTTTGAAATTGTCCTTCCATATTCCCGTTCGCTTTCCTTCACTATTGTACCTATTCACAGGCTCTTGAACATACAAAAATCCATTTCTGTATGTCATGTATGTTATTATTCTTTCATCTTTTGCATATTCTATTGCCTTACCCTCTTCTAAATTATTTTCGAAATTTACCGATTTCCAAAGTTCTCCCGAGTCATAGTAATAGCGTGCTTCACCTTGCTTAATGTTGTTCTCGTTTTTATAGGTTACACTCCTCTTTCCTTTTGCATCATACAGCGTTTCTTGACCATTTTTCAAGTCGTCCCTGTATGTAATTGCTCTTTCTAATTCGCCATCCTCCCTATAAAATTTCCATAGACTGTCCAATAAAAAACTCTCCCTGTTTCCTTCCGATTTTTTTGTTCCATCTTCGAAATATGTAATCCAATATCCATTGGGCTTTTGAACTTCCATCCAACCTTCACTGCTAATTTGCCCATTTTCATAATAAAATTTAACGTATTCGGTTTGACCTTTCGCATTTGTCTGAATCCCAAATGCGAGACAAAGAAATACCCATAACCCTGGACTTAGAGCTACCTGTTCGAAAATCTTATTAATGCCTTTAATCATATTTTCTTTTAAAAGAAATAGTAGTTTTAAATAGTAGTTCTGTTCATAAGGCTTAAAACTTTATTCTAAAAACTTGCAGAATCATGATGTGCACATTTCGAGCCAACTTTCTAACAAGTTGTAATCGACAGATTCTTTGACCATAAAGGTATTAAGTAGTTTTTGAACAGAGAGGAGATTATTCCTAATCTTTATAAATTCTTCCTGTTCAAATGTTGAAAATGGTGCACAGAGTGGTGTGAAAGATATTCATTCAATTTCATAGATTATTATAGAGTTTCATATAATTCGTATATACAGGTGATGTTCTTACCCTTCCAAACATTATTTGTGTTTTGTTTTCAACCGTTAAGACACATAAAATTTTTACTAATGTTCATAAGCATGTTTTTTGACCGTTTATCCTTTTTTCATGTGGAACGTATTTTCAATCTGTTAATTTTGAAGTGTTGAGCCATTTTTTGGTAAGTCAAACAATGGGTGATTATAACACTTCAAGAAGAAATTGTTTGAGTGGAACTTGCTTGGTGGTTTATTTGCATACAATAAGATGAATGGAAATGAGAAAAATTGAAATAGGTTCGGATCACGCAGGGTTTGATCTGAAGGAAGCTTTGAAAGTGATTTTGGAATCTGAGGGAAATTTTGTAATGGATCATGGGACTTACAACAATGCAAGTGCTGATTATCCTGATTATGCTCATAAAACGGCTGAGGCTGTTTTGGCAAATAAGGACATGGGTATTTTAATTTGTGGATCTGCCAACGGTGTGTGCATTTCCGCGAATAAACACAACGGAATTAGGGCTGCTCTGTGCTGGAAACTGGAGATTGCAGGATTGGCACGAAAACATAACAATGCCAATATAATATGTATTCCAGCTCGATATGTGACCGAAAAAGAAGCTTGGGAGATGGTTAGAGTATTTATGGAAACCGAATTCGAAGGCGGCAGACACGAGACAAGGGTGAATAAAATTGATTGTTGATTTATAGTATGAAAAACAAAATGAAGGTATATTCCGGAACGATTGCATTATTCGTCCTTTTTTCATGTGGAACATTTGCACAGGTTCCGGACAGCACCAGAATGAAGTTTGCTTCAACCATCACCATGAATGAGTTGAGGGAACACCTCACTATTCTGGCCTCGGATGAATATGAAGGAAGAGAGACCGGTAAGCCCGGACAGAAAAAGGCAGCTCAGTATATTGCAGATTACTACAAAGATCTGGGCGTGGGACCTTGTAATAACGGATCATATTTTCAGCAATATCCCCTCAAGGAAGAAAAAAGGACTAATTCTACCATTTCGACCGCAGATAAGGAGTGGAAATTTGTAGATGATTTTTATTTTTTCGGAGGTTTCGAAACTGAAGAACTCGTAGCCTCAGAAGTAATTTTTGTTGGATATGGGATTGATGATGCCGCATATTCGGACTATACCAATGTAGATGTGAAAGGCAAAATGGTGTTGTGTTTGGATGGTGAGCCGACAGACAAAAACGGAAACAGTAGGATTTCGGGTACCAAAGAAAAAAGTCTTTGGGGTCAGGATATGTTTATAAAGGTGGAAACAGCGAAGACCAACGGCGCTCTTGGAATATTGGTGGTAAACAGTCAATATGATTTTTATATAACCAGGATCAAACCCTGGTTGGAGATGCCCGATGTAAGGCTCGACTACCCAACGGAAAACCCAGATAAAGAAGAGCTCATACCCTATGCGTTTATTTCCCCCAAAATGGCGAATGCTATTTTCAAAAGAGCCAAGGCTAAGGACTTTGCTTATTGGCAGAAGAAGATCAATAAAAAGGGTAAAGCGGTATCAAAGGTTTTGTCGGTACCCACCACTATTCACGTGAAACACGATATAAACCTCATTTCAGCCGAAAACGTTATGTGCTACATTGAAGGCTCAGACCCTAAGTTGAAAAATGAGGTTGTTGTTGTATCGGCGCACTACGATCACATAGGAATAGGACGTGATGGACAAATCAATAATGGCGCAGATGATGATGGCAGTGGCACTGTTGCTTCATTGGAAATTGCCGAGGCAATGGTTTTGGCCAAAAAAGCCAGACACGGACCACGAAGAAGTGTGCTTATCTTGAATGTGAGCGGGGAGGAAAAAGGACTTTTGGGCTCCGAGTGGTATTCAGAATTTCCGATTTTTCCACTAGAAAACACAGTGTGCGACCTCAATATTGATATGATCGGAAGAACAGACAAGGAGCATGAGGCTGCGACCTCAGAATATGTTTATATTATTGGATCTGACAAATTGAGCACCCAACTCCACCAAGCGTCGGAGCTGGTGAACAGCACGTATACCAAACTAGATTTTGATTACACTTACAATGACCCTAAAGATCCGAATAGATTCTATTACAGATCGGACCATTACAATTTTGCTAAAAACAATATCCCTGTAATTTTCTATTTCAGCGGTGTTCACGAAGATTATCATAAGCCCGGTGACGACGTAGAGAAAATCCAATTTGAAAAAATGGAAACCATCGCAAAGTTAATTTTTCTAACAGCGTGGGAAGTTGCAAACAGAGATGAAAAGCTCGTGGTAGACGTGAAAAACGACTTCGAGCAGGATTAACTATTGAGTTTAAGAACAGCCAAAAAGGCTTCCTGAGGAACTTCAACGGAACCAACTTGACGCATACGTTTTTTACCCTCTTTCTGTTTTTCAAGTAGTTTGCGCTTACGCGAAATATCACCACCATAACACTTGGCTGTAACGTCTTTTCGCAAGGCCTTGATGGTTTCGCGGGCAATAATTTTGGCGCCAACGGCAGCCTGAAGCGCTATTTCAAATTGCTGTCTTGGAATGAGTTGTCGAAGTTTTACACAGATCTTTTTACCCAATTCAAACGCGTGGTCTCTATGGATCAATGCAGATAGAGCATCTACCTGATCACCATTCAATAAAATATCGAGCTTCACCAAATCACTTTGCTTCATTCCAATAGGGAAATAATCGAACGAAGCATATCCTTTAGAAACCGTTTTTAGTCGATCGTAAAAGTCAAAAACAATCTCGGCCAATGGCATTTCGAAGTTGATCTCGACACGATCTGTTGTTAAATAAACTTGATTCGTGAGCTGGCCTCTTTTTTCAATGCACAAGGTCATGATCGCACCGATGTACTCGGACTTCGTAATTACCTGAGCTTTGATATACGGCTCCTCCACAAACTCAAGTTTTCCCGGATCGGGCAAATCGCTTGGGTTGTGTATCTCAAGTATTTCTCCTCGGGTTGTATGCGCTTTGTAACTTACGTTAGGAACAGTAGTTATTACAGTCATGCCGAACTCCCGTTCCAATCTTTCTTGCACAATTTCCATGTGCAACATTCCAAGAAATCCACAGCGAAATCCAAAACCTAATGCAGCGGAAGATTCGGGTTCAAATATGAGCGATGCGTCATTCAATTGAAGTTTTTCCATGCTGGCACGTAACTCTTCAAAATCATCATTTTCTACCGGATAAACACCGGCAAAAACCATGGGCTTTACAACCTCAAAACCCCGTACCGCCTCTGTGCACGGATTAACCACCGAAGTAATTGTGTCGCCCACTTTTACTTCCGTTGCCGTTTTAATTCCGGAAATTATATACCCAACATCACCAACCCTCACCTCATTGCGAGGAATGAGATCGAGACCGAGTACACCCACCTCATCGGCTTCGTATGTCTGCCCCGTACTCATGAATTTTACCTTTTCTCCTTTCCTAATTACTCCATTTATAATGCGATAATATGCAATGATTCCCCGGAAGGAATTGAACATAGAATCAAAAATCATGGCTTGCAGAGGAGCGTTTTCATCGCCCTTTGGATGCGGTATGCGGTCGCAAATGGCAATGAGGATTTCCATAACCCCCATTCCTGTTTTTCCACTGGCGGCGATTATCTCTTCTCTTTTACACCCAACTAAATCTACTATCTGGTCTTTTACCAATTCCGGCTCTGCCGTTGGCATGTCCATTTTGTTTAATACAGGAATGATTTCTAAATCACTTCCTATAGCCAGATATAAATTCGAAATGGTTTGTGCCTGTATTCCTTGGGTTGCATCTACAATCAGAAGCGCACCTTCACATGCCGCAATTGATCGCGAAACCTCATAGCTGAAGTCGACGTGACCAGGAGTGTCAATTAAATTGAAAATATAGTCCTGTCCCGCATGATGAAATTTCATCTGTATAGCGTGGCTTTTAATAGTGATGCCGCGCTCCCGCTCAAGATCCATGTCATCAAGGGTTTGAGCAACTAGTTTGCGGCTGTCTACTGTGCCTGTTGTTTGCAATAGGCGATCTGCCAAGGTGCTTTTGCCGTGGTCGATGTGAGCAATTATGCAGAAATTCCGGATGTTCTTCATTCCTTCGTTTAAACGGGCGCGAAAGTACGACGCATTTAGCACAAAATCTGGAGGTCCCCAATTTACAAGCCAGCCGATTCACGTTGCACGTAATTCACGTGGAACGTTGTTGTGCCCGATTTTTACTTCAGGATTGCTAGATAGTCGGGTTTTTGGCTTCGGAGCTGTATGGATAAGCGAACAGGGGAACTACTTTTGTGTTCCTTTAAAAAAACCTGCACATTTCTAATTTTCATGACGAAGAATTTTTTGTTAATTGTGGTCTGTTTACTTGGCTTGTCATCTATTGCTCAGCAACACGAGGTGAAGTATTGTGGGCAAACCGAAGCCACAGAAAGGCTATTTAATCGTTTCCCGCATACAATAGTTGATGCCGACCTCGCCAACGTAGCGCTTGAAAGACACACTGACGAAATGCTACAAATGCGCGGCGGTAACGATGAGATCTACGTTATTCCAGTGGTTTTCCATATCATTCACAACAATGGCGCAGAGAATATTTCTGGTGAACAGATTTCTGATGCAATTGAAGTTCTAAATAGAGACTTTAGAAAGCAGAATGCCGACACGTCGCTTATTGTAGATGCTTTTGTGGATGTTGCCGCTGATATAGATGTTGAATTTAGACTTGCAGGACTGGACCCTGAGGGCGACTGTCATTCAGGAATAAACAGAATTGTGAGCGACCTAACTTATGAGGGCGACGACGATATGAAAGATTTGATCTCATGGCCCAGAAACAGCTACTTGCAAATATGGGTTTGTGCAGATGCTGCAGGAGCTGCTGGATATACGAATCTTCCGGCATCCGTAAACAACATTTGGGCGGCTGGTGAGGACGGAATCGTGCTTCGTCACGACTATTGTGGATCCATTGGAACAAGCAATGTGGTGCGGAGCCGCACGCTTACTCACGAAGTAGGTCATTGGTTGAACTTATACCACACGTGGGGAAGTGGTAATAATCCGGGACAGGCCGGAAATTGCAACATGGACGATTTAGTAAGTGATACCCCAAACACCGTTGGCTGGAGCTCATGCGATACTGATGGATTCTCTTGTGGTAATGAGATCGACAATGTCCAGAATTATATGGAATATTCTTATTGCTCGCGTATGTTTACCAATGGCCAAAGAACGAGAATGAGGGCAGCGCTCACGTCGAGCGTTGCTCAGAGAAATCAACTTTGGAATTCCGCCAACCTGCTTGAAACAGGTGTGTTTGAGCCCGTTCTTTGCGCAGCAGCGTTTATAGTGGATAGACCATCGGTTTGCGAAGGTGAAAACGTACAGTTTTTTGATCAAAGCTATCATGGAGCCAATACATGGACATGGAATTTCGGCGACGGAAACATTTTAGCTGGATCCGACCCGGAGGTTCATAAAAATCCTTTACATACATACTCTTCTGCAGGCACATATACCGTTGAACTTGTCGTGGGAAATGGGGTAACTGAAATTTCAACAGCTTTAGAGAACTTTATTTCTGTGCTTCCAGGTGGAGTCAACGACCAGCCTTTTACCGAAGGATTTGAAAACGCATTCCCCGACGACAATTGGCACATTTATAATCAGAACGACGACCTTACTTGGAACGTTGTAACCGCCGCTAGTTATTCTGGCGACAAATCATTAAAGCTTAGCAATTGGAATAACGATATTCAAGACAATATCGACGAGCTTATTTCGGCCACCTTCGACTTGAGCGAAATGGATACAGTGTGGCTCAGTTATAAATGGGCTTATGCCAACAGAGTGAACGAAACCGATGACCGATTGCGAATCAGTGTTTCCGGCAACTGCGGCGAAACATGGTTTCTAAAAAAACTACACAAAGGTTTTACAGACCTACCGAGCGCGAATCCAATTAACTCTTCTTTCACCCCATCGAGTCAAGATCAATGGAACGAAAAAACACTCATTTTGGATGATCAAGACTGGATGACAGATCGCTTCAGATTTAAATTTGAGTTTGTTGCGAAAGGAGGAAACAACATATACTTGGACGACATTAACCTTTATGGAATAGATAGCACAGGGGTATTTGTTGGAGAAATTGCACCATCCTTGGCTCTACAGGTTTTTCCCAACCCGTCGGATGGTCAAACCACTATTCAATTGTTTACACAGAAATCAGCAAACACAAGCATTAAACTTTACAACGGCCTTGGTCAGGTTTGTAGGGAAGTATACAACGGAAACCTTGCTCCCGGCAAGTTTCAATTTAATGTATCTCAGCTAACGGCGGGTGTATACACAATTGTATTGGATCAAGAAGGATCTACTTTGACACAAAAAGTAGTGGTGAGATGATTTCAATAAGAACAAAATAATTTCCGGCAAAACGGACGTAAATAAAAAGGCTATCTGAAAAGATGGCCTTTTTATTTTATCCCGCATTGCGCATTGGGAGCATCTTGGGGTCAATGCCCTGCGGGATTATCGAATCTACCCGATGGAACAAAGTAATAGTTCGACCTATGAATTCTGACATCTCCATCGCGTGATTCGGGTTTATAGAATTGCCCTAAGGGCTTCGGTATTATTCCTTGTAACCCACCATAATGGACACGCAGCCTTCGGGTTTGATGGCGGCGGCATCATTTTCAGGGACACGCACACGCACAATCAATTGCTGAGTTGTTTGCATCTTAAAATCAAAGGTGCTCTTCTTCTCTGAAGTGTTGTTTTTGCTCGAATAGATCATTTCTTGGTTCGCATCAAGAACCTCAAATTGAACCTCGCCCAAACGAGGGTGGCCGCACACCACTAAGCGATATTGCTTATTGGCGTAAAAAGTTAGCAGTATTTCAGCCTCATCGCCGGGTATGAGCACAGCAGAGTTGTAGTTGTCGTTTTGAATATAGTCTTCCAACATGGGCAGACAGCTGTTCTTTGTAAATGCCCTGCACTGGGCGCCTGATAGAGCGGGCATTGCGAGCATCATCAGAGCTAAGATGTATGTATATGCTTTCATAAGATTCTCTTCTGGGTGTTTTTATCGGGTTATTGTGCGATGTACTTCGTACGTAATTCTTTTACTTTGGTTGACACTTTTGCTAAAGTTTCTTCAGACATACTTACACCAGCGGAACCGCCGATCACAACCATGCCGTTTTCGTCCTTGCTCGTTTCAGCACCACCTTTGGTTTCCTGTACCTCATTGAACAAGGCTTGCATCTCTTCAAGATCCGCGCGCACGCCGCTCAATTGAGGAAATTCGGTGTACTGATTTACCAAGGACAAAAGATCGCGCAAGGCATACTTCTGTTCAGCTATACGCTGCTTAAGGTCTGCACTATTCTTGCAATGAAGAGTCCCTAAATAAAGGCCCTCTATCCATCCCCCCGAAATAACCAGAGCGGAAATGTGCTCGCGTTTGTTTTCTTTCAAATAGTCATATAGGTCTGCATAAGCCTGAGAAACAATATTCAATAGTGAATCGCGGTTCTCCATATTGCTGTTCATGCGATCCACGATATCATCTTTTAAGGCGCCATCCACCCCGAGTTCGCGAGATAGCTTTTGGGCCGCAGCAAGGAAGTTCATGCTTTCTTGTTTGCGGTCAAAAATGCTGGAATAACTGAGGTCGGCCCCGTAAACCCCGAGGTTGATTGCCTGTTTTACCTCTCCATTATATACTTTGGCGTTCTCAGTATTGTTTAAAAGGGTTTTATCATAAGTCGATCCAGACTCCTTTATCAAAGAAGCCATTTGCATTGGCGCAGGTATTGAATAAAGAATCTTTTTGATGCTGTTCAGTCTTGGATCGTCGGCTTTTGCTGTCGTGTCCATGCCAGGAGGATTTTTACCCGCATCGTTGCTTTCACAAGAAGTGAACAGAGTGAGGGTGCCAATTATGGCAAACAGAATTAGTACTGGAAGGTGTTTACGCTTCATAATGTGCGGATTAGGGTGGAATATGGATGTCTTTAACACAGCTCTTTACACAGTGGTAATTTTCTTCATTCGCGACATCATACGGAGGTGTCGTGCATAAAGTTTTACAGAAAGCACTGTTTATTGAAAAAAGGTTTGCCCAAGATAGCGGAACCAAGCCTTTCTAGTGGGCCTCTAGCCAATTGGCACCGGTGTCCATGTCAACCACCAGTGGAACTCGCATCGTAACAGCCGTGCACATTTTTTCCTCCACCAAAGATTTGAGCTGTTCCAGTTCATCTCTGTGAACATCAAAAACCAACTCGTCATGCACTTGCATAATCATACGGGAACGAAATTTTTGTCGCTTCATTTCTTCGTGAATGCGGATCATGGCAATTTTAATGATATCGGCCGCCGAACCCTGAATAGGTGCATTGATTGCATTTCGCTCGGCAAACCCCCTTACCACAGCATTTGCAGACTGTATGTCAGGTAAATAACGCCTTCTACCCAATAAGGTTTCTACGTATCCATTTTTTCTGGCAAACTCCATATTCTCCTGCTGATAAGCCCGAAGTCTAGAAAATTGGGAAAAGTAAGAGTCAATAATATCCTTGGCCTCCCCTCTTGAAATATTCAGATTTTGAGACAAACCAAAAGCGCCCTGTCCGTATATAATTCCAAAGTTTACGGCCTTCGCCTTTGACCTCATGGCTTTATCAACGGACTCGACCGGAACACCAAAAACCTTGGCGGCAGTGGCAATATGAATATCCACGCCCTCAATAAAAGCTTCGCACATTACTTCGTCGTTGCTCAAGGCGGCAATGATCCTTAGTTCTACTTGCGAGTAATCCGCTGAGAGCAACACAAACTCTTCGCCCCTAGGAATAAAAGCTTTGCGCACTTCTTTCCCCCTCGCCGTTCTGATCGGAATATTCTGCAAATTTGGATTGTTGGAACTCAACCTTCCCGTGGCCGCCACCGTCTGCATGTAGTTTGTATGAACCCGCCCTGTTGTGGAGTTAACCATAGTGGGAAGCGCATCTATGTAGGTCGACTTCAACTTCCTCATTTCTCGATAATCCAAAATTTTTGGAATGATCTCGTGATCATGAAGGTGTTTCGATAAAATGTCTTCACCGGTTGCATACTGTCCGGTCTTGGTTTTTTTCATCTTATCTGAAATCTTCAGTTTCTCAAATAAAATAACACCAAGTTGTTTTGGAGAATCAACATTAAAATTCTCACCAGCCAATTGGTGTATGTCTTTCTCTAATGTGGCTATTTCTTTTTGCAATTCATGACTATAGTCTTGCAGAAATTTTTCATCGATGCGCACACCCTCCCACTCCATGTCAGCAAGCACTCTAATCAAAGGAATCTCCACAGTATCGAACAGCCCCCGCACTTCTGTTTTGTCCAACTCCGGATCGAAAACATGTTTAAGCTGAAGCGTTATGTCGGCATCTTCAGCAGCGTAATCAAATATTTCGGAAGCCTCAAGATCTCCCATACTACCCTGGTTTTTCCCTTTTTTGCCGATAAGGGTTTCTATCCTTATTGGGCTGTATCCAAGGTAAACTTCAGACAAGAAATCCATGTTGTGTTTTCCATCTGGGTTAATCAGATAATGCGCAACCATAGTATCAAACACTTTGTTTTTTACCTCAACACCATACTTGTGAAGCACTTTGTAATCGTACTTAAAGTTTTGGGCCACAATCTCTTTACCGGGATCACCAAATACCGGAGCAAACTTTTGAAGCAATGTTTTAGCGGTCTCTCTTTCACGTGAAACGGGAACATACCATGCCTCATGTTCTTTTATGCTAAACGAAAGACCCACTAAGTCTGCGTTGATCGGCTCGAGATCTGTCGTTTCGGTATCGAAACAAAAGCTCGCCGAAGCCTTAAGAGATTCAATGAGCGAATGAAGCTGATCATCTGTTTCTACAAAGATGTAGTTGTGCGGAATGTCTAAAATTGTTTTTAACTCGCCCCGAACCTCCGCCTCTTTATCTGCCGCTGTTTCAATTTCAGCCGGACCAAAAAGCTCTCCCTGTTTTCCCACAAACGCCGTGCCCGGATCTTCGCCTAATACCCGTTTTGTAAGTTGACGAAATTCGAGCTCAGTAAAAATTGCACGCACCTCATCTTTGTTTACTTCCTTCAAACGAAACGCTTCTTCATTTACTTCGCAGGGCGCATCGAGAAGTATCGTCGCAAGTTTTTTCGAAAGTATAGCCTGATCACGAAAATTTTCTACGTTCTCCTTTTGCTTTCCTTTGAGCTGATGTGCGTTTTCTAAAAGACCCTCCAAACTTCCATACTCTGCCAAAAGTTTTGCGGCTGTTTTTTCTCCTACTCCGGGTATTCCAGGAATGTTGTCTACAGCATCACCCATCATCCCCAAGAGATCAATGACTTGCAAAACATTAGAAATATTGAATTTTTCCAGAACTTTTGGTATATCAAGTATTTCAGCTTTACCACCCTGATAACCGGGACGATAAATGAAAATGTTTTCACTTACTAGCTGACCGTAATCTTTGTCGCTGGTCATCATGTATGTGGTGAAACCTTCTTTCTCTGCTTTTTTGGCAAGAGTCCCTATTATATCATCTGCTTCATAACCCGCGGCCTGTAACATTGGAATGTTAAATGCGCTTATCACTTTTTTTATCCAAGGAACCGAAACCCTTATGTCCTCTGGTGTTTCATCTCGATTGGCCTTGTATGCGGCGTAGTCTATTTCTCGCAAAGTCTGCTCCGGTGCATCGAATACCACCACAAGATGCGTTGGTTTTTCATTGTTGATGATGTCCAACAACGTATTCGTAAATCCAAAAATAGCAGAGGTGTTCATTCCTTTGCTGTTGATTCGAGGCGCGCGAATAAAGGCGTAGTAAGCGCGAAAAATGAGCGCATATGCATCAAGTAAAAAGAGCTTTTTTTCTGTGTCTTTGGTAATCATTTGTTCGTTCGGCTGTTTGGCCTGCAAGATATTCATTGGCCGCCCGCATTGTACAGACAGATATTCACGTATTATTCAGTCTGCCAGACAAGCCTGGGATTGGCGGTCTATAAAAACGCCGTGTTGACCTAACTGCTCAAAAGCACGAATTTTAGAAGTTTCCTCTAGAAAGCGCTATTTGTTCGACGAAATACTTTCCGCCGCGCTATGTAGCGATTTCAGCTAATTTTACATCGCATAAGCACCATGTTTAAACAGCCTCTATTATTTCTATCACTTCTTGTGACGCTTCTTGCGTGCAACGAAACCAACAAGCCGGCAACAACAGCAGAAGAAATTGTTGTGCCCTCGATGGGTGGAGAGTTTAGAGGGGTTTCCATTGGCGACGACTATGAAAAAGTGCTTAACATTGATCCTGCGAACACACTCTATTCGATGCCCGATGAGATTGTTTATCGCCTGCCCGTGAAAGACGCTTCAGGAACGTGGTATGAAATTACCTACAATTTTAAGGAACGTGGCCTGTACGATATTTGTCTGGAAATTTTCCCGTCAGACAGCAATACCAGCCAAACGGTTTCAGGCGATCTCCTCAAGTTGTATAAAGACAAATACGGTATTCCCGTGGAGGACAAGGGTTATAAATCGTGGAGAATAATGACAGCCAATGCCCATGTGATCACTGTGGACCTCACGGATTCGTTGATCAAACACGGAAAACAGATGATACAGGTTCGATACAATGAATCAGAAAAGTGAGATCATTTTAAGTGTCAACGACCTCAGCGTTTTGTTTGGGGTCGCGCCCACAACGAGCGGTGTTAGCAGCCTTTCGTTTCAAGTCCAGAAAGGGCAAACTCTCGCAATAGTCGGAGAAAGCGGAAGTGGAAAAACGGTTTCGTCAATGAGTATTTTAGGACTTCTTCCCAAAAACGGAGGGTCAAGGATGAAGGGTTCTGTTCATCTTTCGGGAGTTGCTGAAAACCTTATTGGCGCAAGCTCCGAAGTAATGCGAAAAATTAGAGGGCGAAAAATTTCAATGGTTTTTCAGGAACCTATGACAAGCCTGAACCCTCTCATGAGTTGTGGTAAACAGGTGTCGGAAGTGCTGCAGCATCATCTTGGGTTGAACAAAAAGGATGCACGAGATCAAACGATTGTTTTGTTTCGGCAAGTGAGTTTACCAAGACCTGAAGTCATGTTCGATCAGTATCCTCATCAATTAAGCGGCGGCCAAAAGCAAAGGGTAATGATAGCAATGGCAATTGCGTGTAAACCCGATTTGCTTATTGCCGATGAGCCGACAACAGCATTAGACGTTACAGTTCAGAGAGAAATAATTCTGCTTCTGAAAAAAATTCAGGAGGAAACAGAGATGTCCATGATTTTCATTACGCACGACCTTGCTCTTGTGGCCGAGGTGGCGGATGAAATAATGGTTATGCGCCATGGCAAATGTGTCGAAATGGGCAAGGCTTCGGAGGTTTTGACAAACCCAAAGGCTCCCTACACCAAGGGGCTCTTGGCCTGCAGGCCTTCTGGAGCAAGTCCCGGAAGCCGCCTATTAACAGTGCAGGATATCGAAGCGGGAAGAATGGTGGCGTCGGAAAAACGAACCTCTTCCATCCAAGAAGAACTGATTTTGGAGGTTCGCAATTTGACGAAAACGTATAAAGGCAATAGACCCTTTTTTGGAAAAGCCGGCGAAGATGTTGTGGCAGTGAGCGACGTAAGTTTTTCAGTTCGTCGGGGGGAAACATTAGGACTGGTTGGGGAAAGCGGATGTGGTAAAACAACCCTCAGCAGGATCTTGTTGAGACTCATTGAGCCCTCTGAAGGCTCCATTGTTTTTGATAAAAAAGACCTCTTGTCCTTGAGTGATGCGGAGATGAGGAAGATGAGAAAGGAAATGCAAATCATTTTTCAGGACCCTTACTCGTCTTTGAATCCAAGAATTACTGTGGGAAGTGCCATTACCGAAGTGATGATCTCTGCGGGAATTCACGCCGGAAAGAGAAAGGAGAGGACCGAATATCTGCTCGAAAAGGTCGGGCTCAAAGCCGAGGACTACTCCAAATACCCCCATCAATTCAGTGGCGGCCAGCGACAGAGAGTTGTGATTGCCCGAACACTTGCGGCAGAGCCGCGCTTTGTGATTTGCGACGAAAGTGTTTCAGCCTTGGATGTGAGCGTTCAAGCCCAAGTCTTGAATTTGCTTAATGACCTGAAAGAGGAGTTTGGCTTAACATACATTTTCATTTCTCACGATCTTGCAGTTGTGCGTTTTATGAGTGATCGCATTGTTGTAATGAATAAAGGAAAGTTAGAAGAAATCGGCACTCCCGATGTGATATTTAACAACCCTGTATCCCCATATACCAAAAGATTGCTAGAGTCAATGCCAAAACTAGAAGTCGTCTAACAGTTTCCCTGTTTACAGTACCACCGAATTCATTGCAAATGGTTTCTATGCCCTAACTTTGACTGATCGGTGCTAATTTCGCGCCCGCTATGCAAAACCAAGAAGACAAACTCAAACTGGTCATTTCCCACGCTAAGGAATATGGCTTCGTGTTCCCATCCTCCGAAATATACGACGGCCTTTCTGCCGCATACGACTACGGACAACTAGGAGCCGAACTCAAAAACAATATCCGAAAGTATTGGTGGGATGCTATGTGCCGTCTCAATCAAAATATCGTAGGTATTGATGCCAGTATTTTTATGCACCCAACTACGTGGAAGGCAAGCGGTCACGTGGACGCTTTTAACGACCCGCTCATAGACAACAAAGACAGCAAAAAAAGATATCGTGCCGATGTTTTGCTTGAGGATTATATGGCAAAACAAGAGGCGAAAATTGAAAAGGAAATCGAGAAAGCCAAGAAGAAATTTGGCGACGATTTTAATGAAGAGCAGTTCAGAAGCACCAATCCAAACGTGGTTCGCAGCGCACAAAAAATTGCGGATGTTGAAGGCAAAATGAAGGCCGCGCTTGAGGCCAATGATTTGGACGCTTTGAAGGCTCTTATTGAAGAATGTGAAATAGCGGATCCGGAGTCCGGCTCTAGAAACTGGACGGACGTTCGACAGTTTAATCTCATGTTCAAAACAGAGCTTGGCGCCCTCTCTGGCGAAGCGGTAATCATCTACCTACGCCCCGAAACAGCGCAAGGCATTTTCGTCAACTTTTTGAATGTACAGAAAACCGGAAGGATGAAAATCCCATTCGGCATTGCGCAGACGGGAAAGGCTTTTAGAAATGAGATCATTGCACGACAATTCATTTTCCGCATGCGCGAATTTGAACAAATGGAAATGCAGTTTTTTGTAAAGCCTGGCACCGAAATGGAGTGGTACAACCATTGGAAACAAGCGAGAATACACTGGCATAAAACGCTTGGTCTCGGCACAGAAAACTATCGCTTCCACGACCATTTAAAATTGGCGCACTATGCCAATGCGGCTTGCGACATTGAGTTCAACTTCCCTATGGGCTTCAAAGAACTTGAGGGCATTCATTCTAGGACTGATTTCGACCTCACGAGTCACGAGAAATTTAGCGGAAAAAAACTGAGGTACTTTGATCCGGAAACAAATGAAAGTTATGTGCCATATGTGATCGAAACATCGATAGGCCTGGACAGAATGTTTCTTGCCGTGCTCAGTTCAGCATACAAAAACGAAGTCTTGGAAGACGGAAGCGAAAGAACCGTTTTGGCAATACCACCAGCGCTTGCGCCAGTGAAAGTGGCGGTTTTGCCATTGGTGAAAAAAGATGGATTACCCGAAAAGGCCCACGAAATTGTGGACATCCTAAAAATGGAGCACAATCTTCAATACGATGAAAAAGATGCTATTGGAAGAAGATACCGTAGACAAGACGCGATAGGAACCCCTATCTGCATTACGGTCGACAATCAGACACTAGAGGACAACACGGTGACCCTTCGCGAAAGAGATAGCATGAAGCAAGTGCGCCTTCATATTTCGGAAATTGCCGCCAAAGTCGACTCAATAGTGTCTATGAAAACCTTGCTTAGGGCGCTGAACAACGGAGTGAAAGAAACGGTTTAAAGATCATGGAAGAGATCATCAACAAAGTTGCCTCAAGTGGGTTAGTTACGATTGACCCAGCCACCCTTGTGGCTTCTGGAACTCGTTCTCACCTGGATATTGCCGATCAACTTTGGCAGGGCCTTGCGCTGAAGGAAAAGGACTTTAGAGAATGGTTGAAAAACACGGACTGGTCAGTTTTCCAGAACCATCATGTTTCAATTTCGTGCAGTGCAGACGCCATTATTCCACCATGGTCATTTATGCTGTTGGCATCAGCGCTGCAGCCATTTGCAGCTTCTATTGTTGTTGGTAGCCCCGAAGACCTGGAAGCTGAATTGTTTCGCAGGGCGGTAAAGGCTATTCCCACGGAGGAGTATCGCGATGCGCGAATTGTCATTAAAGGTTGTGGAGACATAGCCCTTCCGAAATCAGCCTATGTGGATCTTGTGAATCACCTGCAGCCGCTTTCAAAATCTATCATGTTTGGTGAGCCTTGCTCAACAGTTCCGGTGTTCAAGAAAAGGACCTAGGTATTCCCTTGAATTATCCCAGAATCCGCATTGGGATTCGCTATGAAGTGCTCATACCGTTTATCCCGCATTACGCATTAGGGCAATTTTTGTAGAATGCGTTCGGAATTCTCAAATCTAAGCGATAGAATACTGTATTCATCGGCAAAATTGGGGTGCAATTTTTCTATCGCTTGATTTGGGTTAATGCAGGAATGCAAAGGTTTAATTAAAATAGTATTTCTTCGCTAAGGTCAATTTTTAATGGTTGACCATGAAGCGCAATACTTCGTGGAAATTTTCACCTCTAAAAACCAGTTGTTACGAACCGGCTGGAAAGGCAGATACATCAATGTTTTTGATGACGCTCGACACGGTTTGCTCAATACGAACCACTTGTCCTAGCGCGTTGTAAATTTTTATAGCGCAATTTTTGCAAGGAAGCACAACGGCTAGCTTGTCATTTGCCGGATTGGGAAATAAAAGTGATGTCGACGTAGCATTGTCATGAAGCCCTACTACAAACAAGGCATCTGAAATAGAAGTACAACTAAACTCATTGGTGGTAACAACGAAATAAGAGCCGTCCATAAGCACTTCGTGCTCCTGCGAGGTAGCGCCGTTTATTATCTCATCATTTAAATACCATTGCTATGTGCTTCCATCGGGAGCTGCGAGCGTAGATCCGCTTTCTGTAATGATTGTTTCGGGTAAATCATGAACAATTACAGTTACCGCATCTACATCATAACAGCCCAAAATATTTGAAGCAGTTACTATGTAGCTTGTATAGGTTTCGGGTGATACGGTGTGTTCCGGACCGTTTCCAAGACCATTGTTCCACTCATATTCATCTCCTCCCGAGGCCTCTAATATTGCAGATTCTCCAAAACAAATTTCTTGGTCCTCTCCTGCATTTGCCGTTGGATTTTCAAGCACAAGAAGAATCTCTTCGCTTGTACTTCCACACAATGGATTTTCTACATAAACTCCAATGTTATAGACAACGGCGATCAAATTGCCGAGATGAATAGTTGATCCAGCACCAGCGGCCTCATCATTTATACTCCATGTGTATGTTTCTGCATACTCTTGCTCTGCCGAAAGCAAAGCGTTATCACCTTCGCAAAACTCAAGGTCTCCGGTGGTGCCGGTAAAGCTGGCGCAATCAAAAATGGTATGATAGGTCGTGTTTGTTACAATGGCTGGATTTTCATCAAAGTGTATTTCGGCTGTATTGTTGATCACAGATCCGGGAGGAAGGTTGTCAAGGGGGTTCAATGCTGAAGGATACTAACCCATGACTTTCGGGTTCGTTGGAAACGCTATCAGGTAAGTTAATATCGAAAAACATAAATTCCAAAAGCCCATCGTCGTGCAAACAGGTGTAAAACTGAGCCGTTCCATAGCCAACCTCAAACGTTGATAGATCAAGGAGATTTGTGTCGAGGGTGTCAATTATTAAAACATCAGTTGCCGCTGCATTACTTGTGTTTTGAAAGCGTGTAGAGTATTGAATCCGCTCACCTCCTAAGATGTAATGTGGCTCTGCATAACCTATCGGATCGGCTTGTTTGTCATTTGGGTCGTATGCACATGACACCAAAAGAGACTCTACCCACGATAAATTGGCCGGATCTCCTGTCTCAGGGGTAAGCGTCATTGCCGATGCAAAATCAAAGGTGTCGCCAACATATTCTACACCCTGGCCATCGATATGCAAAACAAGGAAATGGTATTCACCGGGTTGAATGGAGCTTATAGTCCACGTTGCCTGTCCGGGCAATATCTCCGAAGGAGCTTCGCCCCAAGAAGTGTTTTCTGCTGTTAGAAGGGGATCAAAATTCAATGTATAAGTAAGGTCAAAAGGCACATTACCCTTATTCATTAAAGTAAGCCCCATGTCTGCGCCCGCAACACAGGGCAAAATACTTGCAGAGGAATACATAAAATATTGCAAATTGCAAATCATCAAAAGCCGGGACTAACCCAAATTGCACATTAATGTTTCCCGAAGGAACCGTGAGAGTTTGACTGATTGAATTGGTGGGAAGCCAATTCGGGTCTGTTGACAACAAATCAAGTGTATAAACACCCGGCGCTAAACCATTGAGATAAAGGTAACCACATTGATCGCTAAACAACGTTACCCCGATTTCCTCAACATGTACGGAATGGCCAAATAGTCCCGTTTCCCAGAAGTTATAAGCTCCATCCTCATTGGAGACATAAAAAATAAGAGCTGTAGTATTGTAAGAACACGTTCCGTCATCATAAAGGGCAAAGGGGTCTTAGTTCCCGGCCTCTTCATCAATACAGCCAAAACAGGCCCCGCCGTATAAGCAGGACCCGTCATCAATCGTTGACAATGCGCTGTAATTGCATTCGGCGTCGTACACGCACCCCGAGCTTCCCACCGAAAGCGGGTTATAATTGCAAGCCAATGGATCGTCGCAAGGCGAGCAAGTTGGTGGGGGCGGCAGCACCAGCCCGAAGCAAGTAAAATCTTCTGCCAACTCCCCATCTATTTCACCCAAGGGTCCCTCCATCGTATGCGCGTAGCAAAGCGGATCGCTTCCATTGCCGCCATTGATGACTTGTATATTGAGAGCATACGAAAGGGTCCCTGTGGGCACGGTCATTTGAAGAATTAATACCCGGTTGTCGGGCAATGTGGGATAACCATTGATATCGCCGGAAAGGGCGAACCAAGCACCGTCATTTACTGCGGTAGGCGAGCCAACAGGGAATGCGTTGCCAAAGGTTTGATTAAATAAGCCGGTTGGAGTTGTTAATATATTGATCGAACCACCGGGTGAAGCGCTGTTGCCGCGCCCTATTGTCAAAAATGAATCGAAACAGACTTCAGGGAAGATGCCGCAGAAGGCCGTATTAATATCGGCCCCCGTTAGCCCACCAAAGGGAGAGTTCCAAAGGGTTGTAGCATATTGTTCGTTGGGCGATTGTGCAATGGTTAGGGTGTGGTCGGTGTCAAAATTAGATGCACCAATGCCATATACGGCACTTAAAAAGTCTCCAGGGTCTTGTAACCTGGCAAACACCCGATACGTGGTGTGCCCGGATGGATAGCCTGTCCCAAAGTTGGTTCCACACTCCTCCACGATCACATCTACCAATTGTGCCTGTGTTTGTGAAAGCCCCGCTAGCAATAGCGCAAAAAAAGTAATAGTGTATTCATGATTCGTATGTTTTAATCAAGGCCAATAAAAATCGAGGATACTTTTTTCAAGATTGACCTACTCTTGTTTACGTCCTTTTCTGATCTCGATTTAATTCTCAAACAAATGTGCATCTACTTCTCCTTAAAGTGGATGCACCAATTAGATTTCGGGCTAGTTGAATGAGAATTCGTATGCATTTGAGCCATTTGGCCTTTCTCTTGGGGTGAAAATGCTGTGACAATCATCATCCATCATCCTACCTTTGCACCCATGAAAACCGAGAATTCCATTGTCGCCTCGCTCAAAAGATTCAGTGTTATAGCGCTGGCAGAAGGAGTGTCTTTTATATTGCTGATGTTTGTGGCCATGCCCCTAAAATATTTTGCCGATTTGCCCGAAGCCGTGAAGTATACCGGATGGGCGCATGGGCTGCTTTTCATAGCCTATTTTGTGTTCCTTGCCGAAGTGAAAAGCACTGCCAAATGGTCTTTAGGCAAATTGGCACTCGCCTCCATCGCTTCTCTACTTCCTTTCGGAACTTTTGTTTTCGATAAGAAAGTGGTAAAGCCCGAAATTGCCCATAATCTGAAGGGCATATAAAGAGCGCCTTTATAGCCTTTGTCGACTAAATTATTCGACCTTTTGTATATTGCTTCTTTTTTATCTGATGAAAAATTCTCTTCTTCTTATAGTGATCGGCCTTATGGCTCTCACTTCTCGCCTCAATGCGCAATGCCCCACCTGTGTTCCGGATTTGGGTTGCGTAAGCCCCGACGGGCTTCCAACCATTTGTCCGGCCGAGCTACCCGCAGCTACTGCTGGCATCTATTACGAGGAATACCTCACGTTTTTTTTGCCCGCCGAAGTCGTCGACCCTGAATCGGGAATTGAGGCTACTCTTCAAGAAATAGTTATCACTTCCGTCACAGGACTTCCCTTTGGGATGACATTTACAATGAATGATCCAGACAACACTTATTACCCGGGTGAGGGAGAAAATCACGGATGCGCCACACTTTGCGGAACACCTATTCTCGATGGTGTTTACGACATTATAATTAATGTTCACGTATTGGCCGTTGCATTTGGTTTTGAAATCGAACAGAACCAACAGTTCATTTTTAACTTTGTAGTAAATCCTGGTGAAGTGGGCAACGCATCGTTTGCTATGACAGGCGGACCGGCCGCTTGCGGTGAATTAACCGTAAATTGTGAGGCACTTATCGACGGGTCACCCAGCATTACCTCTTACGTATGGAATTTTGGAAATGGCGAGACAAGTTATGACCAATCCCCCGGACCGATCACATTCGACCAAGCGGGCGATTACACTATTTCGTTGACAACCACAATCTCTGATTTTGTGCTTTCCGCGGTATCTGTGTCAGCCCTAAACGGAAATTGGGGTGGTGATATAGATGATTTATTCTCAGACTCCGACACTTTTTTTGTGCTATACGATGGCGACGGAAACGCGGTATATTCGAGTTCAACTATTGACAACAACAATACACCTTCTTGGAGCGGGTTTGCCGTAGCGCTCAACAATCCGCCCTATACCATTTCTTTCACCGACGATGATGATATTACTGGCGACGATGCCCTCGGCACGGCGTCTATTACCGTGGAAGAAGGGATCTCTTTTTTTGATGCGGGCAATGGAACCTTTGGACAGTCTACAGTTGGCTTAATGGTTTCGAGCACATTCAACAACGAAGAGTCTGTTACTGTTTTTCCCATTCCTGATCCTACATTCAATATTGCCGATAATGTGCTGTCATATACAGACCCCGACCTCTCCGTTTTTGTGTGGATGGTAAACGGCACTCCGATTAATGGAGAGTTTGGCCCGAGTCTTACCATGATGGACGGCGGTTTGTATTCATGTCAGGTGACCAACATTTACGGATGTTCTGCCACCAGCGGAACACAATTGTATTGCCCGGAAATAGTGCCGCAGTATAACGAAGCAGACCAAATGGTTTTTGTAAATGATATTTATAGTTCCTATCAATGGTTTTTCAATGGGCTGCCAGTAGATGGAGAAGAATCTGCTTTTATAGATGCTTCTGTGCCCGGAAATTATGCGGTCGAAATTTCAACTTCGTATGGCTGCACAACAATGAGCAACGTGACTATCGTAACAGTTGGCATCGACGAATCGAGTGATCTAAATCTTTCATTTTGGCCCAATCCGACAGACAACGAACTGAATTTTTCAGGCAATGATTTTGGAAAAATTCAAATCAATTTCTACGATCTTTCAGGGAAACTTTGCAAGAGCGAAGTAATTCTTTCCCCATCGGGAACATTAGACACATCTTCACTTATCGGAGGCACATACTCTTTGGAAATAACCTCAGGAAACAATCGCCAGACTGCAAAACTCATTATAAAGTGATGATCCAAAGCAAAGAAGATGGCCATCTTTCAAAAAACGAAGCGCTACATCACATAGAAGAATTAAGAAAGAACAAGACCCCCATTCACGGCATAGAAATTTCTCGCGAAATAAGCGGCATTCGTGAAACAAACATGCTGAAATCCACTTGGTACAGCACCCAAAGAGCGGTTTATAAAAAGGCCCGTGATTTCGTAATGAAGCAAATGAACGGGGAGTGGCATTCTGTAGAAATAAAGACGACCTGAGTTCACCACAGGGGTCGCCATGTTAATTTTCTTAAACAAGTGTCAAATCTCTCAGGGGCACGAGCAGAGGCACTATATTTGGTCGATGCGCTTATTGGAGGTTTCCCCAATGTTTTGTTGAAACCGAGAAACTCAAAGCAACAAAATTCGAAATATTTTGTTGAACTTTGCTGGAGAATAAGCGTACTGAGCTAATAATTTTTGGAAAGAAGGAGAGAAACGAAAAATGAGCGACTCACAAGCATATCAATCACTGATTTCGAGACTAGACGAATTCATTAGGAAGTATTACAAAAACCGAATGATTCGTGGCGCTATGTATACCGTAGCCCTCGTGGTGGGCACATATCTTTTGGTAACATTGCTCGAATATTTTGGCCGATTCAATATCGCCATGCGAACCTTTTTGTTCTACAGTTTTTTGGCAGGTACCGCATTTGTGATCGTGAAGTATTTCATGATTCCGCTATTCAAAATGTTTCGGCTCGGTAAAACCATTTCGCACGAACAGGCAGCACACATCATAGGCACTCACTTCCCAAATGTGCAAGACAAGTTGCTCAACACTTTGCAACTGCGAAACGAGGAAACTTCTGGGAAAAATGATCCGCTGATGGAAGCGGCCATCAATCAAAAGATATTGACGTTAAAGCCGATTTCTTTCGCCTCGGCCATCGACTTGCGCCAAAATCGGAAGTATCTGAAATATGCATTGCCCCCACTTGCCGTAGTGCTCATCCTCCTGTTTGCCGCGCCAAGTGTGCTCACCAAGCCTACTGAACGCCTTATAAAACATGGACAGCTTTTGGCAGAAGAAGCCCCTTTTACAATCAAGGTTCTCAATTCATCACTCGAAACTCCTGAGAATACCGATTTCGATGTTCAAATTGAAATCTTAGGAAATCAAATCCCGGATAAGGTTTATGTGGTAGTTGGCGGACAACCATATCTGCTTGAAAAAGAAAATAACTTTCGCCATCATTATACCTTTAGAAATGTTCAGAAGGAACAAGCGTTTTTCTTTCAAGCCTCTGGGTTCAATAGCGACGAATATTTGTTGGAAGTTCTTCCTATGCCTGCCCTCATCGATTTTTCGATCGACCTGAAGTTTCCCTCGTACATCAAAAGAGATGCAGAAGCTGTTCAAAATTCAGGCGATTTGACCGTTCCTCAAGGAACACGGATTCAATGGAATTTTGTTACACGCAATGCCGATCAAATGAGCTTCCGTTTGGCTGATAGCACTTTCGTAATGAGAAGTGGAAGCAATAGTTTTTCGTACGCTGATGTTGCACGTGAAACAACGAGCTACAGCGTGCATACCGCCAACGAAAGAGTGAGAAGCACCGATAGTGTGGTTTATCAAATTCGTGTTATTCCCGACTTGCACCCAGCCATTAATACAAGCGAAGAAAGAGATTCGGGCTCTTATAAACAGTTGTATTTTACCGGAGATGTGAAAGACGACTATGGATTCAAACGCCTGACATTTAATTACCAATACACCTTTAGCGAAACTAACGGAGATAGAGCTCTGCACATGGTTGAAATACCTGTAAGCAGAGACATGACCACAGATGTGTTTTTCTACAATTGGAATTTGAGCCAGATAGATCTTGTGCCCGGCGATAAACTCAATTATTATTTTGAAGTTTGGGACAATGATGGTGTAAATGGAAGCAAGAGTACCCGTTCTGTTATTCGCGAATTTGCGGCTCCTACAGATGAAGAGCTGAACGAATTGGCCGATCAACAAAATGAAGACATCAAAGACAAATTAGAAGAGAGCATTAAAGATGCTGAAAAATTGCAAAAAGAATTGGATGAGTTGCAACGTCAGTTGATGGATAAAAAGGAACTCACATGGCAGGATAAAAAGAAACTTGAGGACTTGTTGAAAAAGCAAAACGAGCTGAAGAATCAAGTGGAGCAAATTCAAAAACAGAATCAGGAAAAAAATCAAAAGCAATCGGAGTTCAAACAGCAAGATGAAAGCCTGCTCGAAAAGCAGAAGCAACTTGAAAACCTCATGGATCAGGTGATGACTCCTGAATTGGAAAAAATGATGGAGGAACTTCAGAAGCTCATGGAGGAACTCAACAAAGATGAAATTGAGGAGCAGCTCGAAAAAATGGATCTTTCCAATGAAGACATGGAAAAGGAATTGGACCGTGCCCTGGAGCAATTTAAGCAACTTGAGTGGGAACAGAAGATGGAGGAGGCCATCACGGAGTTAGAAAAATTGGCTGAGCAAGAAGAAAAGCTTTCAGAGGAAGCGGAGGACAAAAACTCCAATCCAGATGAAATTAAGGAGAAGCAAGATCAGTTAAATGAGGACTTCAAAAAACTGGAAGAAGAGCTGAAGGAAATTGAAAAGCTCAACAAAGAATTGGAAACCCCAAATGAAACACCTCAAACCGGAGAGAAGCAGGAGGAGATAAAACAAGACATGAATAAGAGCTCTGAGGAGCTTCAAAAGCAACAAAAGAGCAAAGCGTCGAAGTCACAGAAAAGTGCTGCAAAAAAGATGCAGGAGATGGCCCAGCAAATGGAAAGCTCTATGGCGTCCAACGAACAAGAAAAACAAGAGGAAGACATGGAGGCTTTGAGGGCATTGTTGGAGAATATTATAACACTGAGTTTTGATCAGGAGTTGCTGATGGACGAGTTTAAAAGCGTGGATACGAAGGACCCAAAATTCAACAAGTATGCGCAAACTCAACGCAAACTAAAGGACGACGCCAAGATGGTGGAAGACTCCCTGTTTGCTCTCTCCAAAAGGGTTCCGCAATTGTCGGCCATGGTAAACCATGAAATTAATTTGGTGAACCAAAACATGGATGGGTCTTTAGTGGAAATTGCTGAGCGAAAACTGCCTCAGATTACCACCCATCAGCAATACGTAATGACATCTTTCAATAACCTTGCTCTGATGTTAGACGAGGCGTTGAAGCAGATGCAACAACAGTCTAGTTGCAACAAACCCGGAACGGGCAATTGTGAAAAACCGGGTGGAATGGGCAAAAAGCCGAGCGCCAGCAAAATGAAGTCCATGCAAGAATCGATGAGCAAACAGTTGGAAGAACTCAAGAAGCAGGGCAAAAACAAAGGCGAAAGCAAGGGCCGCGATGGAAAGATGAGTCAACAATTGGCTGAGATGGCAGCGAAGCAAGCAATGATCCGAAAGGCCGTGGAAGAAAAGGCTGCAGAGCTAAATCAAGACGGATCTGGCAACGGAAATGATTTGAAGCAAATTGCCAAAGAGATGGAACAACTTCAGAAGGATTTGGTGAACGATCAGGTGAATGAAGAGTCCATGCGCCGACAACAAGATATCATGACGAGGTTGTTGAAAGCCGAAAACGCCGAACGAATTCGCGAGCAAGAAGAACAACGTAAAAGCAATGAAGCGCGCGATTATCCTTCATCGGACCCAATGCGTTATGAAGAGTATCTCCGAAGAAAAAATCAAGAGTTAGAGCTGCTTAAAACAGTCCCTGTTAACTTAAATCCATATTACAAAGAACGAGTGAACGCATATTTTAATAAATTAGGCGCTCGTTAGAATTATATATTTTCCTGCCCTATGTCGCATCAGCAAGTCATAGAATTTGAGTCGGTTATCGACAACATCAACACAGTAGAAAAGCTGGTTGACGATGTTTGTGAAAGGTTCCACGTGAAAGAAGACTTTTATGGAGAAATACTTATCTCCATGACCGAAGCCGTTAATAACGCTATTGTTCACGGAAACAAATTGGAGCCGAGCCGAAAGGTGAAGGTTACTTTTGAAGTGATCGAAGAAAAAGTTCTACGTTTCACCGTTGAAGACGAAGGTCCCGGATTTGACTATGAGCACCTCCCCGACCCCACTGCTCCGGAAAACATCGAGAAACCTCACGGAAGAGGGGTTTTTCTCATGCGCCAACTTTCCGATCGCTGCGAGTTTGTGGACGAAGGCCGTGTTGTCGTTTTAGACTTTGCCGTTCTTGAGGAACAGCCAGCCTAAGAGTTTACCCCGCATCAATTGGCTTCTATTTCTTTCCATAATGAGGACATTGTTTTTAATCTGTCTTCTAAACAAGAACTAAAGAATTGGATTGGTAAGGTTATCGCATTTCACGTGAAAAAGCCAGGCCCGATCCATTACATTTTTTGTTCAGATCATTTTCTATTGGGCATGAATCAGATGTATCTATTTCATGACGAATACACAGATGTCATAACATTCGATTATTCGGAGGGCGACCTTATTTCAGGCGATATTTTTATCTCTATTGACCGTGTTAGGGAAAACGCGTTGGAAAACCAGATAGACTTTTTGATTGAGCTGAATAGGGTGATGATTCACGGTGTTTTGCACCTTTTGGGCATGAAAGACAAAACGCCTGACGAGGCCCGCCTGATGCGTGAAGCTGAGGACACGGCTCTGAAGATGAGATAGACAAGAGGTATCGTCTTCTGGTTTTGGAATTGGTCCATCGACCACCTTTCTTGTCCTCCTCTCCCCTTTTGCCATAGCTTTGCAGAGCCATAGACCTAATCAGGCTTTATAAATAAAATGGAAGCGTATTACGACGTTATAGTAGTAGGTGCCGGTCATGCCGGAAACGAAGCGGCTGCCTCTGCGGCTAATTTGGGCTCCAAAACCTTACTTATTACTATGGATATGAATAAGATAGGTCAAATGAGCTGCAATCCCGCCATGGGCGGTATAGCCAAAGGGCAGATTGTGCGTGAGATAGACGCCTTGGGAGGTTATAGTGGTATCGTTTCAGATAGATCTGCTATTCAGTTTAGAATGCTTAATCGTTCGAAGGGCCCTGCTATGTGGAGTCCCAGAACGCAGAATGATAGAATGATGTTTGCCGAGGAATGGAGATTGATGTTGGAGCAAACGCCCAATGTCGACTTCTGGCAAGACATGGTAAAAGAAGTGATCGTAGAGAATTATGAGGTGAAAGGCGTAGTCACGGGCATGGGAATTCGCTTTGCTTGCAAGGCTGTTATTATCACCAGCGGCACTTTTTTGAATGGCGTAATTCACATTGGAGAAAAGCAGTTTGGGGGAGGCCGCATTGGAGAAAAGCGTGCCGAAGGCTTAACGGAGCAGTTGAACTCTCTTGGATTTAGAAGTGGCCGAATGAAAACGGGCACCCCTCCCCGACTTGACGGTCGATCTTTGGATTATTCTAAAATGGAAGAGCAACTCGGCGACGAAGTTCCAGGCAAGTTTTCTTACATCCCCGGAACACCTATCACCAAACAAAGAAGTTGTTGGATTACCTATACCAATCAATTGGTGCACGAAGCTCTGCAAGAAGGATTCGAACAGAGCCCCATGTTTGCCGGACGTATTCAAGGTGTGGGCCCCAGGTATTGTCCGAGCATTGAGGACAAGATTACCCGTTTTGCTGATAAGGATCGACATCAGTTGTTTGTAGAACCTGAAGGCTGGAAGACGGTTGAGATATACCTGAACGGTTTTTCTACGAGTCTTCCCGAGGATGTGCAGTACAAAGCAATGAGATTGATTCCGGGTTTGGAGAACGCCAGAATGTTCAGACCGGGATATGCCATCGAATACAACTACTTCCCGCCGGAGCAGCTCAAGCATTCATTGGAAACAAAGGATGTCAAAAACCTTTTTCTGGCAGGGCAAATAAATGGAACCACGGGTTATGAAGAGGCGGCATGCCAGGGATTGATAGCCGGAATAAACGCTGCTCAGGGTGTTAAAGGGTCCCCAGAATTCGTTTTAAACAGGGATCAGGCCTACATAGGTGTTCTTATCGACGATCTCATCACCAAGGGCACCGACGAGCCTTATAGAATGTTTACAAGCCGGGCGGAATATCGCACCTTACTCAGACAGGACAACGCCGATCATAGGCTTACCCCTTTAGCGCACGCCATTGGTTTGGCCTCTGATGAGAGATTGTTCCACGTGGAAAGAAAACATCTTGAGAGCAATGAGCTGCTGAAATTCTTCGAAAAGACCTCTGTTGATCCGGCCGACATCAATCCATTTCTATCAGAAGCCGGTACCGCTAGCATTAGCCAGAAGGTTCGGTTGGATACCCTCTTGGGTCGTCCGCAGCTAGATCTTTATCAAATGGCCCAGGCGCTGCCCTATCTGGCGGAGCGTATTGAGTCCATAGGCTTTTTGGGACGCGAAATTGCAGAACAGGCAGAGATCCATGTTAAATACGATGGTTATCTAGAGAAGGAAAAGGATCTGGCGGAGAAAATGAATCGCTTAGAGCACGTTAAACTTCCTTTGGAATTCGATTATCACAGCCTAAGCAGCCTGAGTATGGAGGCCCGACTCAAATTATCTAAAATTCGCCCAGAAACACTTGGCCAAGCCGCTAGAATCAGTGGTGTAAACCCCAGTGACGTTAGTATCTTGATGATACACCTCGGCAGGAAGAACTAAGGAGAAAATCTGAGTTTGGCTTTTTACGTATCTCGTTTTCTTGAGCACTAGGAAGGGCTGGCGCTTGCTTTCATGTGAGCTCATCCCGTTTCCCATTACCCAATCGGCATTCAGGTACAATTCCATGTGTGACGGTCGCCTCTTTTTTCCCATTTGAACAAAACGTCCATCCCTGCAGCCTACTTTTTGTCCATTGCACCATCTTTGAGCTAGTCCATAGGAAATCGCCAATTTGGAGCCAGAGGGGTGAGGTTTTCCACTCAGGTTTCCTCGAAATCTTAGTGCGATCGTGCCGCGCAGACACCCAACTAGAACCCCAGCCTATCTCAGAGTGCCGACCTCTATTTGGGAACTATTTACTGCTCACTCAACACACCCTTTAGGCCGGAGCACAGCGCCCCCATTCCCTTGGAGTGATCGGGCTGAGTCTCTCACGCCTTTTGGTTAATACTGCTATTTATGCCACTGTAGTTGTCCAACTCCGTTTCACTCCATTCGCCTAGAGCAGTTGCTGTGACGGCAATTACCAGCTCATACCAAATCCCAATCTGAATCGTATGTTAAACGAGTTTCGACTGTTTAATAGGCTGAGTTGGTATAGAATGCCAATACCGACTTTATAATTGTTTCACATGAAACAAAGACGGTTTGCACGGCTTATTTTATGGTCTTTCAGTTCTAATTTATGCTCTTCAAAAGG
>JAWXBG010000180.1:0-5131 GCA_034439875.1 Flavobacteriales bacterium | reverse complement strand
TATTAAAGATGCCTCCAAAACCAGTATTGAAGTAAGGAATGCTTTAATGGATGCAGCACCTCGTGTAACAGATGATTTGTTGTTGTTGACTTTGAAACGCCAACCTGCATTGGAGGGCTGGCACATGGCACAAGCCATGCTTGCCAACTCGCCACTACGTGCAGGTGTAATGACCGAATTGGCAAAGACGGACTACTATCCATTTTACAAAGCATTGGTGCAAGCTGGTCAGACAGGCGGCTTGAACACACGGCAAATAATGGAAATGGACTATGCCCATTATCTCACCTCACAATACCGCGATTTGGATGAACTTCTTCAACTTCAATTCGATTTGGAAGAGGAAGGTGATGAAAATTGGACTGAGGTCGAACAACAACTTTTGCAACTTGATTACTTGCTCTCGGAAAAGGACAAAGCACTTATGCTGACCGCCAAAGGTGACCTCTTAGCTGCGCAAAACGAACTTGCCAATTGCACAACTGAAGAAGAAGATTATTGCGATATAATTTCAACTATGCTGTCGATTCAAATCAATGGTATGTCGTCTGAAGGCTTGCCTTCTGCATCCGTGGCTGAACTACAAAGCGCAACTTCATTTGAAGGTCATAAGATGAAAGGCACAGCAGCCCAATTGTTGGCATTTTGGAATCTGGGCAACTATGAGGAATTATTAGAATTGCCAGAGGGACCCGGATTGCGTGCTGCAAAAATTCCCGCATTAGAAGATGTAGAAATTAAAAACCTTGCGGTAAATCCTAACCCTGCAAGCGAGGCTATCTATATCAATTATTTGCTTCCTGATGGCTGGGAACATGCGCAGATTCAAGTGTATGATAACACTGGAAAAATGATTGAACAATTCAATGCTTCTCAGTTCAATGGAATCATAGAAATGAATGGCAAAGAATTGTCTGCAGGAATTTATACCATCGAGTTGATTGCTGATAAAATAAAAATCGGCACAACGAAATTGACCGTAGTTCATTAGAATCATTAAATGGTGCTTGACAATTCTGTCAAGCACCATTTTAAAAAACAAATACAATGAAAACTACGATTGCAATTGCGTTGATTACCCTAATAGTTTCTAATTCATCAGATGCGCAAACTCCAAATGAAAGTTGGTTTGATTATGATGGTCAGGCCAATGGTCCTGCGTGGATATTTCAAACGGATTATGGCTACATTACATTTTCTGGATTGGCTGATATAGAAACACTCTCCAAAGGCTGTTTGATTACGGGCCTAAATGAAAATGGAGAAGCACTATGGCACAAACCACTTTGGTCGGAAGAAGGTAGTTGGCCAATGAATTTTGGTGGAGCAGTGATTCAAGCCAGCGATAGCGGTTTTTACTTGCTCTTGAATAAGAGAATAAACGAAGAGTTGCGCTACCCTGTAATATTGAGAGTGAATGATGAAGGCGATACACTATGGTCAAAACCATTGCTTGTCGATGAACCGGGGAGCTACGCAGGATTTTCTATTGCGCAGTCTCCGCAGGGCGATTTGTTTATGGCTGGTTATGTGGACCTCGACCCAGATCCGTTTGAGTACAATCACAAATTCACAATAATGAAAGCCGATAGTGAAGCAAATTACCAATGGCACTTGAACACTACGGTAGGCAACTATCCAGTTCCTATTTCGATTTTGGCCACCGAGGAGGACGTGCTAGTAGGAGGTAGATTATGGGATGGACTCACGGACCAATCGTATGGCATTACCAAAGACTTCATCCGAAAATTCGACTATGATGGCACACCACAGTGGCTTAAAAAAATTCATGTTCCACCCGCAGGAGCCGAAGCGGGTGTTTATACTCTATTGCAATTAGAAAATGGCAACTATCTCTATGGTACAGGAAGAAGTGAAGGTACTTTGAGTGGTAATGGTGAGACCAGTAATAACAGCACGCAGATAACAATTGGTGAATTAAATGAAGAAACAGGAGACACCATATTAGAGTTGGGTTTTCAAGACCACATGTTTCCACAGCAAATATTCAAATTGGTGAAAACAAGTGATGGTGGCTTTATTGCAGTTGGGCAACATATAGATGGTGACAATGGCCCCAGTGAAGGCTGGCCCATCGGCTACATGCTCAAACTGGATGAAAACCTGAATGAACACTGGTACAGATACTACGTGCCAAGTGTTTGGGAAGGAATGGGCAGATGGAATAATCTAACAGACGTAGTAGAAAATGACAATGGAACATATACAGCCGTGGGCTTGATATACACCAACACAGGAGATGGCCCACAAAATGGCTTTATTCAAGACACGTATGTCTTAACAGTGGACAGCTTAGGTTGTTTGGTTGAGGGCTGCGATGTAGGTATTTCAGAGTTTGAGTATTCAGGTGGCTTGAGTGTGTATCCTAACCCAGCAAGTGAAAGTGTTACCATCCAATTTCCATCAAGACATAACTGGACTATAAGGATTTCCAATGCTCAGGGGTTATTTGTGTTTGAAGAAAAAAAGATACAGTCATTGCACACAACTGTATCAGTTGAAAGCCTTCCATCGGGTATTTATTTCCTTCATTGTATCAATCAACAAGGGAAAATATTTGTAGAACAACTTATCAAAAATTAATCAGATGAAAAAAGTTATCATTGCCATTCTACTGTCTCAATCTTCAATCATGTTTGGTCAAGACGACTTGATACCTATTTCACAGAATGGTGTGTGGACAATGCAAAGTGGCTCATGGATATTAGACGAGTTTGTCCTCAATCCACCCTTCGGCATTGGCATAGAGAGCCTTGTCAACCTTAATGATACGACCTATTTTCAATTCTCTGCGTTCGACTTTTGTAGCGGCTCAAATGAATACTCCCCATACTTCTTGATACGGGAGGATTCCGGCAAATATTTTCACCGAATGGATGCATTACATTCTGAACAACTTTGGTTTGACTTTACGCTGGAAGTCGGTGATACAATTTATCTCCAACACTGTTACCAAGACATCTTATGGGAAATTATTGCGCCAGAACAACTAACCGTGTTGTCTATTGAGCCAACTTCATTGGACAATGGCAGCATTAGACAGAAATGGACACTGCAATATTCCGATAATTTATCAGGCATGTATTTGATGACTGAGGAATGGATTGAGGGAATTGGGAGCACTCATCTCGGTTGGTATAAGCCATTGGCTCAAACGTGTGTTGATAGCGGCTACAATATGCGTTGCTACTATGAGAACGAAGAATGGGTGGATGCATTTGGTGCATTTGGAGGCACAGTAAGCGACACTAATTGTTGTGATATAGTCGGGATACATGAAATCACTCTAAGCAACTTCAATTTGTTTCCCAATCCAACACCGAATGAATTAAATGTTCAAAGCTCAACGACAATCTCATTGATTGAAATTTTCAACCCAACTGGTCGAGTTGTTTACTCAGTTCAACCAAATTCACCACAAACAAAACTGACTTTAGAATCATTTCCAAGCGGACTTTATTTCATGACAGTAACAACTGAAAACGGAAACGTTGCAACGAGAAAATTCATCAAAGACTGAAATTACGGCTTCTCATAACCGCACCTTGGCGCAAGTCTTTTTTGCTCTTCTTCCTTCGCGCGAAGTGTGGTTGTTGTGTTTGAACGTTTCTCCTTTTAATCAAGTGCAGTAAAGAGCAAAAAAGCCCAGCGCCAAGCCGCCACCCGTTACAAGCAAGTGTAGGACGACCGACAGTGCTAACATAAACCGACAGAAAAAACGACCAGAAAGCCAACGCTTCGCAAAATTAAAAGAGCTGCAATGCAACCGCATAAGCCGACCCTAATTGTAGCACATTTAATTTTGCCCAACCGCACCACGACAATCAGCAGGTTGACAATTTGACGGTACAACATAACAGAAGAATAACAAAAAATAATTGAAGGGAAATGATGAATGGGCTAAAATATTTTTTCACTAAATACGGTGAAGTTTATGCAGGTTGGAAATGGGAAGAAATGAATTTTCCAGAATACACAATAGTTATTCAAGGAACCAAACTTAAAGAATACAGAGAATTAAACCACAACGAAATAACCCTTGAAAAAATTAGCGAGTATGGTTGGGTTTTAGGCAATGAAGTAATTGCAGGAACATTAGACAGAGAAGTATTTGAACCACCACGAAAAAGTGCAGGTTCATATACGGGTTTCAATCAAGATATTGAACACAAAACAATGTTCATATTTGGTGCAGGTGCATCAGCAAATTGCGTTTACGGCATCGACAAAGTTGAATTTCAAAAAGATGATTTGCGACCACCGTTAGGACCAGCATTATTTGAAAAACGTTTTAAAACATATTACAATAAATACAAAGGAGTTAGACAATCTTTAACGCTTTTACAAAGTGACGAAAACCCCGATGTAGAAGAACTTTTTGAATGTGAATGGAAAAATATTCATAAAGAAAATAACCAAGTAGTATTAAGCCGACACATCAGTATTTTTTATTACTTACAGGAACTTTTGAAAGAGGTAAGCAATAGAGTAAACAATGAATATGATGCAAAAAATCTATACGCAAAGTTGGGCAACAAACTTCAAAAGATTTATTCGGCAAGTGTAAAAACAACTTACGGTAGAACAACCGCAAAGAATTTTGCTTTTGTTTCCTTCAATCAAGACACAATTTTAGAAACATTCACTTCTCAACAGTTTAATATACCTTTAAATAATTTAAGCGATTATATCAGAGTAAACGAAAGCCCTTGTTATATTTTTAAACCTCACGGCTCTTGGAATTGGGGTTGGCGTTTTCCCGACACTTCACAGTTTAATGGCAATTCATCGAATTGGTTATTTGAAAATAACATCAACCTTTTTCAGTTGTATTTTGAATTGCTTGGCGACCATACAAATATGATAGATGGCAGCACCTGGGGTTATGAAAAAATGCTAAACAAACATGATTTAGGACGATACACAATTGACAAATCGCAACTTCAATTAATTGGTAACGAAGATTTGAACAATTTTTTTCCTGCGTTGCTCCTTCCATACCGTGACAAAGACGAGTTTACAATGCCGATACAACATTTCAACTATATGACAGATTATTTTAATAGTGTGGAAACCCTTGTTGTAATTGGTTGGAAAGGAAATGAAGAAG
>JAWXBG010000179.1:0-10731 GCA_034439875.1 Flavobacteriales bacterium | reverse complement strand
GGTGGCAGAGAAGAGGATTATATTAAAAAATATTGTAGAGAAGAATATTTTTGAAGTCAAGAAATGTTTCATGTTTAATTTATTCTGCGTGTATTTCCGTTAATCTGTTGTTTTGATCTAATTGAAAGAAATTGCACCCTTCTACATCAGATATATCACTAGCCTTGTCAAAAATAAATGAGGAAAGGTATTGTTCCTTGCTACCTGAGACACCTGAAGATACCATTCGGGTTGCCTCGAACTTGTAAAATACTTGGATGCCGTTGTTAAAAGTTAGGTGAAGGCTGCTATCCGTTTGGTCCCATGTACCCTCACTTTTTCTGGTCGTTCTGTATATCCCTTTGCTGTTGTCGAAATGGTCCATGATCATTTCAAATCGTTTGTCGGGAACCAAGGTTAGAAATAAGCGGTTTTCCCAAGTACTATCACGATCGAGGCAACTATAGCAGTAGTATTGTTCTCCCATTTTTCTGTCAGGCATGTTTGGAGAGCTGATAGCTTTAGAAGTAGTTTCCTCACCGCATCCAAACGCAGTTATCAAAAATAACAGAATGAAAACGTATCTGCACATACCTCCAAAAGTAGGCTATTTTGATTTCTTTTTCCCCGGAGATTTCATAACGAATTCGAGCTCTCCTCCTTCGATGATGTCTGCATGTCTGATTTTGAAATTTTTGATCTCCTTTCCATTGAATATGACTTTTTTTACAAGAACATTTTTCTCGGATTGATTTTCTGTAACTATATTTAATTTACTCACTTTTCCGCTGGAATCAGTAAGTTGAAGTTTAGCCGAAATGACCAAAGGACTTCCGAGTGAATATTCTCCCGAACCGGGGGCCACAGGATAGAAACCGAGAGCACTGAAAATGTACCACGCACTCATCTGTCCACAGTCGTCATTTCCTCCTAGTCCATCGGGCCGTGCCTGATACATTTTGTTCATGATCATGCGAACTCGCTCTTGCGTTTTTTCAGGCGCCCCCGACCAATTGAATAGATAGGCAGCATGATGAGAAGGCTCATTGCCGTGAACATAGTTCCCGATAATTCCCTCTCTGGTGATGTCCTCGGTTTCGGCAAAAAAAGAATCCGGTAGGTCCATAGTGAACAATGAATCAAGATGTTCTGTGAATCGCTTGTTTCCACCCATTAGTTTGATCAAACTATCTGGAGCATGCGGCACGTACAAACTATAATTCCAAGCATTGCCCTCAATAAATCCTTGTCCGTGGGTACTTAGCACATCAAACTCTTGTTTGAAATTGCCATCAGAAAGTCGCGGACGCATAAATCCGATAGATGTATCATAAACATTTTTATAGTTTTCAGATCGTTTCGAAAATTCGATGTAAATGTCTTCTTGATTTAGCTTTTTGGCCATCTGTGCAATACACCAATCGTCAAATGCATACTCAAGTGTTTTCGATACCGAACTTCCATTTTTGTCTTCCGGAACATAACCTAGATCTATATAATAATTGAGACCATCGTATGTCCTGTTTCGGGCGGTATTTACACACGCGTCGAGCAATGCAACTTCACTTTGATGTAGTTCATTTCCATTTAGAACAGCATCTGCAATAACCGGAACACTATGATAACCAATCATGCACCAATTCTCATTGGCGTGATGTGACCATATAGGCAACATTTTCCAGGTACTCAGATTATAATGATCGAGCATGGATTGTATCATATCGCCATTTCGCTTGGGATGGAGCAGTTGCAACAAGGGGTGCTGGGCTCTGTAAGTATCCCAAAGTGAAAAGGTGGTGTATTGATCGTAGCCCAATGCCCTTGAATTATTCTGATCTATGCTGCGGAAATATCCATCCACATCGGAGTAGATTGTTGGAGCAAGCATCGTATGATACAATGCTGTATAGAAGTTAATTTTGGTTTCTTCGTCAAGTGTTTCTATTTGTACTTTCGATAATTCCCTATTCCATTTGTCCTGTCCTTCTTTAACCACTCTGTTGAAGTCCCAATGTGGTGTTTCGGTAAAAAGATTGTTCACTGCGCCTGCTGCACTTGTTGAACTTAGTGCCACTTTAATAATCACTTGTTCACCGGCAGATGTGGCAAAGTCGAAGTGTGCTCGTATTTGTCGCCCTGCTATTTCCGGGAAGTTGTTGTATACATCAAATTTTCTCCAAAAGCCGCGATACACATCTTTTGTGGAACTGTTCTCATATCCGTATGATGTGAATGGCTTTGAAAATGAAATTGCAAAGTACACAGTACGTGTTCTGGCCCATCCGCTCGTTTGACGATAACCAGTAATGAGCGTGTCGTTTTCGATACGAAGAAAGGTCCATACATTTTTGTTTTCATAGTTGTAAATACCCGAAACAAGATCCAGTATGATGTGGCTCTCCTCCGATTTTGGAAAGGTGTATCGATGTACTCCAACACGATCTGTTGTAGTTAATTCGGCCAGTATATTGTGATCATCCAGCCAAGCGGTATAGTGATTCGGAAGGGCTTTTTCGCGCTCATGTGAATATCGCGAGCGAAATCCTTCTTCGGGCTTATCTGCTGTTCCGGGATGCAATTGCAAAATACCAGAGGTGGGCATCACAAGAATATCTCCCAAATCGGAATGTCCGGTCCCGCTGAAGTGTGTATGACTGAATCCAACTATTGTAGGATCGTCGTATTGATATCCTGCACAGTATTTATAAACGTCTTTGTTATATTTTCCATTGACTTCGTAAGGAATGGTATCTGTATCTGGACTTAGCTGCACCATGCCAAATGGCACAGTAGCTCCGGGGTATGTATGACCCATTTTGTCGGTGCCGATAAGCGGATTCACATAACGAATTAAATCTTGAGACAGTAAGCTTAGTTGACATGAAAACAAGAAAATCAGAATGACAAATTTAATAGTCATAAGTGTAATTTGTGATTGATTTACAACCAAGAATGTTATTCGTTTTGGAGATTCCCTTCTTGGAGAATTTTCTCTAATGTTTGATTGAATACGATATCGTCTTGAGCACCTGAAATGGTGTATTTTCTTTCGAAGAGGAAAAAAGGTACTCCACGAATTCCGATTTGACGAGATTCGTATATATCCATTTCAACTTCCTGACTAAATTCCACTCCTGAAAAAAGGCCTTCAATTTCGGCTTGATTAATACCAATTTCAGTTCCAAGTTTTATTAAGTTGACGTGTTGTGCTATGTCCACACCATCGGTAAAGTATGAGCGAAAGAGAATTTCTTCCATCTCATTTTGTTTTCCATGTTTTGCTGCTAAATGAGATAGACGGTGAGCATCGAGTGTATTGACAACCACGGCATTTTCGAGATTATACCTCAATCCATAGCTCGCAGCGCTGGAGGAAACTCTTTGATTCATTTCTTTGGCCTCGTCTATGCTGATGTGGTATTTGGTTGAAAGGTATTGGTGTAAATCTAGGCCGTAGTCTTTTGGATCAAGATCGGGCATCAACTGATAACTTTTCCATACTATTTGCGGATTTGAGATCTGAGTAAATTTGGATAATGCTTTTTCCAGTTTTCTTTTTCCAATGTAACAAAATGGACATACAACATCACTCCATATTTCTATAAGCATATCATTGAGATTTAGATTTCAAAGGTAAGCTATGCGAATAGGTTCAAGAGAAGCGAAATGGATTAGGCAAAGGTTTATTTTACGCGCTTCATTGGGAAGAGCTGCACCATTGGAGTGCCATTATTATTACCGTATATTTCTGCAACGATTGAATCGTTTCTTATTTTTCGATATGTGATTTTGGTTGGAAAATCATGATCCGGGTTCTCAAAAATGAGATGTTTTGGATTTCCTTTTGTGCATTTGAAGGTAACGGGTTTACTCCCATTTTGTTCGCCGGCGGTGACAATGTAGTAAAGATTTCCTGCGCTTCGTTGGAGTAGAATGTCCTCTGAGAATACCATTTCATTGCCCGATTGGAAGGAGCCCATTCCTTTGAAAGTGGAGTCGTTGAGTTCTGACCAAGATTCCCTAAAAATCCCTTCTGCCGAATTATTTTGCCAATTGCCAATGATCCAATCGAGCTTCTTTATTTCCAATTTGGAGATGTCTTTAGATGTGGAACAAGCACACAATAGGCAGACTAGCGAGATGTAAATTTTGTATTTCATATTCATTTTTGTTTTTGGAAAACGATTTTCCTACGGCCGCCCCTCTATTCCTCCAACTCCTTCAGGATCTTTTGCACGTCCTCTTCTGTAGCGCTGAGCTTGCTCTTGCAAAAGCGTATTAGCTCTGTTGCCCGTTTTACTTTTTTCGATAGTTCGTCTACGGTTATTTCTCCTTCTTCTATTTCAGATACAATTTGCTGCAATTCTTCGAATGCTGCTGTATAGTTCGGTTTTTCTTTATCACTCATCTCTTTTTGGTGGTATTACTTTTATAATTTCACTTTCTACTTCTCCGAGGAATAGGAGCGTTTCTATTTTGTCTCCAACCTTCAATTCTCCAGAGTTTTTTACGGATTTTCCATTTAGCATCGTGATGCTGTAGCCGCGGCGCAGCACATTTTCTGGACTTAGATTTTTTACATCTTTTTCGAACTGCACAATGAGATTGTTATGGTCATTGATGTATCGAAGCAACCTAGGTAATAACGATTTGGATTTTTCCTCAATTTTTGATTTGTTTTCGTGCAAAATAGTTTGAACACTTTTGCGAATAATATTTTTGGATTCTAATAATTGATCTCTTTGGGTCTTTACAAAGATCTTCACATTTCCCTGAATACCGATTATTTCTTCGCGTATGGCACTGCGGTGGCCTTGGAGTAAACGTCCTGTGGCCGATCGAAACACTTTTACCTCGTGCGCAATTGCAGTCTTTTCTGTTTCAACTAAATCTCTGCTAAAAGAGATTATTTTCTCCCTAGCTTTTTCTACTGGTTGACTGTAGTTATGAAATTGTTGAATGAGGTACTCAGCAATTTTAGTGGGTGTAATCGCATTCTGATATGAAATCATTTCACACACTGTTTCATTCGTGGCATGGCCAATTCCGGTGATCACCGGTATAGGAAACTCAGCTATTGCCTTGGCAAGGTCGTAGTGATTGTAACAGGAAAGTCCAACATCACCTCCGCCGCCACGCACAATGGCCACTAAATCGAAATGATGAATGACTTTGCGAATTTTATTCAATTGATCTATGATGGTAGCCACTGCTTTGTCGCCTTGCAGAAGCGAAGGAAAGAGCATGTGAAAGAAACGATAATTCCAAGCGTTGTGTGTAAGAACCTCCATAAAATCGGCATAGCCTTTAGAACTTTCCACGGATATAATAGCAATACGCTGGGGTAAAAGAGGCAGTAATGTCCGCTTGTTTTGATTGAAGAGGTCTTCGGTTTTTAACCGATGAATGGTCTCCATTTTTTCTTTTTCTATGTCCCCGAGCGTGTAGGAAACGTCAATATCCAATATGCGAATGGATAACCCGTATACCGGATCATATCCAATTTTGCCCAAGAACAAAATCTTTATTCCGTCCTTAAGTGGTTCTTTAAGTATTTGTAAAAAGCTCTCATTGATTCGCTGATAATCATCTTTCCAAAGATTGCTTTTTATTTGAGCCACTACTTTTCCGTCGGCCTTGTCCAAGAGCTCCGGATAGCAATGGCCTGAATGACTGTAATAATTCAGTTTGTTCATTTCAGCCTTGATCCAATAGGCACTGGTGTATCGCTCAGCCAATGATTTTTGAATGCTCTGACTTACTTCGAGCAGCGAAAAGATGGTTCTATCGGGTGTTTTCTCGGGCATGGCTCAGCATCGAAAAGCGAAGTTACAAAGCCCAATCGTTTATTTTTCAGGATTGTCGATAACTCATGCATCCCTCAATTTGCGGTCACTTTCGGAGATAGGAAGGTCATTGATACTCGCAAATCTTTTCGCCATCAAGCCATTTTCGTCAAATTCCCAGTTCTCATTGCCGTAGGCCCTAAACCACTGACCATTTTCGTTGTGGTACTCATATTCAAATCGCACAGCGATCCGATTTTCCGTATCTGCCCAATATTCTTTTTTTAAGTGGTATTGGAGTTCTTTTTCCCACTTGTCCTTCAAAAAAGATTTGATCTCCTCGCGCCCTTGAATAAATTGATTTCTATTTCTCCATTCGCTGTTTTCTGTGTATCCCTTGGATACCCGCTTAGGATCTTGACTATTCCAAGCATCTTCCGCCATTTGAATTTTTTGTTTGGCGGTTTCTTCAGTGAAGGGTGGTAGAGGTGGTCGTTGTTCCATGTAAGTTTATTGAATAACTTCAAATATCTCGAATAATGGACTGTGTATTTGACATAAATGAACAAAGAGACTCACGAGCCGCCTTGTTGAATTGAGGGTTTGATTGCACGAGATATTATTTTCTGGTTTTATTCAAAAAATAGAGGAGGGAGACGGCTACCACTGCGTGCATCACGTTTAATGCCACGGCGTAGGCAATCGGGACATTGGGAATGAAAAATGGGTTGGCAAATGTGACTAGCATAAGCACAACCGCGAGTACACTGAAATTTCTGAAGCCATGGTTACTGTACTTGTCAAAGAAGAAGTAGATAATGGCTCCAATGATGCTAGGAAGCATGGACGAGAAAAGGATAAGAATTACGGTCATGGGTTTTCCTGGCTCCACTTCCACGGAATCGTTTATGATGTTGGCTCCTCAAGAGATGTAGAATAGTATTGCGTTAATGGCCATAGATGCAGCCCCAGCGATAGCTCCGGTTGTAAGTGCTTTGGTAAAGGTAATTTTGGTGTTCATGGGGATTCTAGGTTTAAGGAATTGAATGTATAATAATTGTATGTACAAATAAATAGTCAATTTTTTTTATCCCCGAAATTCATCGAGCCATTCGTTCATGATTTTTGCTTTTTCTTCGTTGAAGTGCATGAATGTGATGGAACGGCTGAGTAATTTCTTATCAATTTCGTCAAGTAGTTTGAGCCCTTTTTCCGTAATGCGAATATCTACTTGACGACGGTCTTCTTCGTTTTCTGTGCGCGTGACCAGTTTCTTTTCTTGCAGTTTATCGACAATACGTGTTGCGTTCGAAGCTCTGTCAATCATACGTTCTGTGATTTCGGTGTTTCGATAGCTGTTCGGATACCTGCCCTTCAAAATACGAAGTACGTTGAATTGGTGATGCGTAATACCACAAGGTTTTAGATTTTCAGAAAAAGTAGAATTTAACCAACTACTCGTAAACAAAATGTTCAAAGTAAGTTTTTGTTGCTCACTCTTAAACGGCTTCGTCTGTTTTAATTCGGCTTCTAATTTCACAGGAAAAATTTAGGAGTAAAATAGTTGTATGTACAAATAAAAGTGAGAATTTGATTTATTTATTTGATAATGTGAACTTTGTGTGACAGAATGCGATCGTGAAACTGAATTTGTACAATGGCGACACCGCTCAATGTTGTTGGCAGATACATCGGGGAATTATCCCGTTGATATATCAACAGTTTACCCGTGATGTCGAATACTTGAACCAAATGGACTTTCTCCTGAAAGTCATAAAATCTAAGGCATTGAGATATGGGGTCGAAATAAATCTCATGAGACATAGTTTCAACAGTGGATTCTCCGATGCTCGCAGTGTTGCAGGGATTAACAATGTTAGAGCATATCATAGAATCGGTCCAAAGGAGTTCTGCTGAAACGGAAGAGTTAATGAAGCTACCTCCGCTACTTATTGCATAGGCGGGTTCACGAACAAGGAAGTGGGGGTATTCCATGACTGTCTGTGACAAACGATCTGTTTGGTTGCATCCACTTTCGAGTGCATCATCGGTGCGAATTAAAATAGGTTTAAAGCTGATAGGCGAATAGTTGGTTGTGAATCCGGATAGAAGCACTCCAATATTGTCTTTCGGCTTTGTGATATACGGATAATGTGAACCTCCATTGTTGTATGAAAAGACCTTATTCAGGTTTCCATCAAAGTCCGTTTTAAGGATGACGTGTTTGTTCGGTACAAAACCGGTAGTAGGGTAGGACATTGTGGCAACACCAATGGCATATCCGTTGAATAATTCGACAATGGAAGAACCATTCTCGCTGCCATCGCTGTTGGTTCCATGATATGTTCGGGTCCAAATGGTATCGCCTTGTGCATTGGATCGAATGATAAACTCGTCGGGATAATCCAGATAAGAATCCTTCATCACTGTGGTCGCGCCGGTAATGGCATAACCACCACCACTGCATTCGATAATACCGTATGCTGATGTATACTGATTGGTGTCTCCGTATGCTCTTAGATACTCTAATTCTCCTTCTCCATCTAGTTGCATGATAAATGAATAGAAGGTTCCTTGTTCAATGTACCTTCCTGCAGCAACAATCAGGCTATCGTTTGTTTCATACACATCAAAGGCTTGGTCTATATTACCTTCTGTTCCAATGGAACGTCCCCATAAGTAGTTACCCTCTGAATTTAGACGAGCTATATAGACATCTGTGTATGGTGAACCTGCTTCCTGCCCAAAAGAATTGGTGTGTCCTGCAATGATGAGGTCGCCATTTTTGGCTTCTATAATGCTGTTGACAACATCATCTCCACTACCCTGCATTACCTTTTGCCATAGGGTATTTCCGTCGTTGTCGGTTTTGACTACTAAAATATTGTAGGCGTTGTAGGATCCAATGCTCGCTGCCAGACAAAATCCACCACTTAACAAGGGTATGGCACGTTGAGATATATTTCCGATGGTACTGCTGTTATTATAGGTTTTGCTCCAGATAATATTTCCTTCGCAGTCGGTTCGCGACAGGTATATTTTATCCGTTCCATCACTCACAATCCCAGTAAAAATGTATCCGCCATCATCAAGTTGGTAGGATCCGAAACAATGGGCTCCTGTTCCCGGTGGTGAATAGTATTTCTGAAAAGTGTTTTGTGTAAAACCGCTTGCAACGATCAAAAAGTAAATTAGGAGTAAACTTGTCTTCATGTAACAGGAATTTGAACGCTAGTTTACATGAAATATGAATAACTTTCAAATAATCCCAATTCTGTTTATGAAATAGTCATAATTACTGTAAAAGCATTCAGTGGTGAATGCAGCTAAATATGATCATTATTTTGAAAGATCAAGCATTCCAAAATACTTTTCCTTCTAGTGCTTTCTCTTTTTTTGGAACACGGTATATAAGTAATAGTCCCACGATGAAGAAAATGATGAGTGCCAAAATACTTGTTCGCATACTTCCCATATGTTCGAGATAACCGAAGGTAATAAGTCCTATGATCAGTCCTACTTTTTCGGTGACATCATAGAATGAAAAGTAAGAGGCGTGGTCGTTCGTTTCAGGTAGAAATTTGGAATAGGTACTTCTGGCGAGGGCTTGAGTTCCGCCCATTACAAAACCAATTAATCCAGCGGCTATGTAAAAGCTGATAGGTGTGCGTACAATGCTGTATGCGAATATGCAAACGCAAGCCCAAATGAAAAGAGCAATTTTAAGCGTATTGAGATTTCCAAATTTTTTCGAGCAGATTGAAAAGAGAATGGCACCTGGAATAGCAATCAATTGAACCAAAAGAACAGCGGTGATCAACTCGCCATCTGACAAACCTTGTACAAGTTTTCCGGTCTCATCAGGTCGCCAAACTTCTTTCATCCCAAAAAGTGAAGCCATCTGCATAATAGTCTGCACTCCCATGCTGAATACCCAAAAGGCAAGTAAATAGGATCTGAGCCTTTGGGTTTGTTTCATTTCTCCCCATACATTTTTCAAGGCCTGAAATCCATGAGAGATCACTTGACTTTTGAAGGTATTGGTATTGCGCTTTTCTTTCAAATGGTAAAAGGTGTATTGTGCAAAACCGGCCCACCAAATGGCAACGGCTATAAAACTTTCTCTTGCTTCTCGATCAAAAACTTGAATCATGACTAAGCAAATAACTAAGAGGATTACACTGCCAATATAACCCAAGGAAAATCCTTTGGCGCTCAATCTATCTTGTTCGTCCGGTGCTGCGATTTCCGGTAAAAAGGAATTTGCGAAGGCATAGCTACACCAAAAGCCTATGCAAGCTAGAATCACACTGAGCATACTCAACTCGAGGTGATTAATGTCGAAAAAATATAAACTGGCACATGCTGCTGCCCCGAGGTAGCAAAAGATTTTCAAAAAAGTCATTTTTCTTCCCAGATAATCTGCAATTCCCGAAAGGGTGGGTGAGAGAAAACAGACAATTGTCATGCCTATGGCCAATGAGTAACTCAAGAGCTCTGTATTCACCAATTGCATCCCAAATACATTTACCATATCGCTGTTCACTCCATTGGCATCTGTGGTTCTTGTAACGGCTGTATAAAACAAGGGAAAGATTGCCGTGCCTATAACCAGGTTGTACGTCGAATTAGACCAATCGTAAAAAGCCCAGGCATTTTGAATCTTTTTTGAAACTTTCATGGCGGAAAAATAGCAAGAAAGTTGATTGGGTTATAGTTGGCAATCGTCTCCAGTTCCATAGAAATGGCATCATACCCGTTGGTAGTCCTCCCCAGTTCCATAGAAACGGCATCATACCCGTTGGTAATCCTCCCCAGTTCCGTAGAAACGACATCATAAGGGTTGGCATTGCGCAGTCGTCCCCAGTTCCGTAGAAACGGCATCATAAGGGTTGGCAATCATCCCCAGTTCCTTAGAAACGGCATCATAAGGGTTGGCATTGCGCAGTCGTCCCCAGTTCCGTAG
>JAWXBG010000178.1:0-18208 GCA_034439875.1 Flavobacteriales bacterium | reverse complement strand
TTGCTCCTCAGCAGAGCCTACTTCCGTTTAACTCAACAAGGCAATTTTCAATCTAAAAAACTATATTTACAACCTGTCGAAAAAGACAGCCACTTACTTTACGATTTTTCAAATACTTTGGCTTCATCAAACCACTATGTACAACAAATATCTATTCTTCCTTCCTCTACTTGCTATTTTCGCGACTTCATGTGGCGGAAATGCCAATTCAAAACAAGAAACAATGCAAGACACCCTTTCGGTTAAACCTCCGATAGCTCAGAAATTAGAACATATCACCGAAGTACACGGTCTCTCAATCAGCGACCCCTACTTCTGGATGAGACTGAGCGATGAACAGAAAGAAAAAGGCGACTCTTTGCCTGAAACCAAAGCTGTAAGAGACTATCTAAACGCTGAAAACGAATACACCCAAGCTGCCCTTGCTCATACTGCATCTTTTCAAGAAAAACTTTTTGAAGAAATGAAAGGCAGGATTAAAGAGGATGATCAAAGCGTTCCCTATAAAGACAACGGATATTGGTACTATACTCGATTTGAAAAAGGTCAGGATTATTCCTTCTATTGTCGCAAGAAAGACTCTATGGAAAACGGCACAGAAGAGGTTTTGGTGAACGGACCCGAAAGAGCTAAGGGAAAGGACTATTGGGCAGTTGGTGGAATGAGTATTAGCGAAGACAATCAAATTCTTGCCTTTAGTGAAGACATAGTAAGTCGCAGACAATACACTATTCAATTTAGAAATTTAGCAACCGGAAAGGAATATAGTGAAAAAATAATTAATACAACCGGTGGAATTACGTGGGCTGCAGACAATAAAACCGTGTTTTACACAATGCAAGATCCAACTAGTCTGCGCTCTTTTCAAGTATGGAAACATAAACTAGGAGCAGATCAGAGTACAGATCAAATGATATATCAAGAAGATGACGAAACGTTTAACACATTTGTATACAAAACGAAGAGCGACAAGTTTCTTGTAATTGGAAACAATCAGACTGTTTCATCTGAATATCGTATCCTCGATGCTAATACTCCCGATGGAGAGTGGAAAATGTTTCAGGTTAGAGAACGCGATCATGAATATGGCATTGATCACTACAACGACAAATTCTATATCGTGACCAATTGGAATGCGAAAAATTTCAAGTTGATGGAAACGGCATTAGATAAAACCACCAAAGAAAATTGGAGAGATGTGATAGCACATAGAGATGATGTGTTACTTGAAGGGATAGAAATTTTCAAAGATTACCTTGTCGTCGACGAAAGAAAAAATGGACTCAATCAATTGCGCATCATCAATTGGACTTCAAAAGCAGAGCACTACATAGAGTTCCAAGATGCCGCATATACTGCATACACAGGCACAAATCCAGATTTCAATACAGAGGTCCTTCGTTATGGTTATTCATCACTTGTAACCCCTAACAGCACATACGACTACAACATGTCCACGAAGGAACGGACCCTATTGAAGCAGCAAGAGATCGTTGGAGGTTATGATGTAAACAACTACAGCAGCGAGCGCATTATGGTTACTGCTCGAGATGGAGTAAAAGTTCCTGTTTCGATAGTATACAGAAAGGGCTTTGAGAAAAATGGTAAAGCTCCTTGTTTGCTTTATGCTTATGGTTCATACGGATCTTCAACAGACGCTTACTTCTCCTCCACAAGACTATCGCTTATTGACCGCGGATTTGTTTTTGCGATAGCACATATTCGAGGTGGATCCGAAATGGGAAGACAGTGGTATGAAGACGGTAAAATGTTTAAGAAGATGAACACTTTCAACGACTTCATTGATTGTGCTGATGCCTTGGTAAAAGAGCAGTTTGCAAGCAAAGACAACCTGTTTGCAATGGGTGGAAGTGCCGGCGGACTCTTAATGGGTGCCGTGGTAAATATGCGTCCTGAACTTTGGAAAGGAATAGTGGCTGCTGTTCCCTTTGTAGATGTGATAAACACCATGCTTGATGAAACAATACCCCTTACCACAGGAGAATTTGACGAATGGGGTAATCCAAAAATCAAAGAGCAGTTCGACTATATGATGACCTATTCGCCCTACGATAATGTAAAGGCTCAAAGCTACCCAAATATGTTGGTTACAACAGGCTTCTGGGATAGTCAGGTGCAGTATTGGGAACCCGCGAAATGGGTCGCCAAACTGCGCGAAATGAAAACCGATAGCAATAGACTTTTTCTGCATACCAATATGGACTCCGGACACGGTGGACAAAGTGGTCGATTCCGCGCACTGAAGGAATACGCGCTGGAATATGCGTTTATGCTTGATCTAGCTGGAATAAAAGAATAAGAGGCATGTGGGCAAACGCCTGATGAGCCGGCAGTAAAAAGTAGGCATTAAGTAATACCATATGGGTATCTGTAATATCCCAAAACGGTTTCACTCCATTGGCCTAGTACAGCCGCTCCAGCGGCCTTTGCCGCTGCATGCAAGATACTGCAGCGCATTACCCAAAACAGACTTCCAATGCGCAACGCAGGATGGAATATTTTATAAGCAGAATTGGGATTATATGCACCATCGGTATAAAAACAGAAAAGAGGTGTGCGTTTGCATGCCTCTTTTCACTTTCAAAAAAGCTTCAACGGATTACCAAACTGAGCACACTTGAAGGTCATCTAGTTCAGTATTCTTTATATTTGCCTTATGCGTTACAATCTGATACCTTCTACATTTTATGCAGGCGCTCGCCAGCGTTTTGCCAAACATTTAAAGTCTGGCCATCTCGCCATTTTTTGCTCCAACGATATCATGCCAACGAGTGCTGATGGCAGTATGCCTTTCAAACAAGCTTCGGATATTTTCTATTTGAGTGGCGTAGATCAAGAGGAATCCATCCTCGTAATATTCCCTGATTCTTTTCATCCACATCACAAAGAAATTTTGTTTGTTCGTGAAACCAATGAACATATTGCTATTTGGGAAGGAGCAAAACTCAACAAGGATCTAGCACAAGAGCAAACAGGAATACAAACAGTTTACTGGTTGTCTGAATTTGAAAAAATTCTTCGCGGAGTGCTTTCTGAAGTTTCAGGAGTTTATCTAAACAACAACGAACATACCCGTGCACTATTGGAGGTAGAAACGCGCGAAATGCGATTCTCAAAATGGTTTCGCGAACATTACCCGCATTTCAATATTGAGAGAAGTGCTCCAATAATGCATAACCTTAGAGCTGCCAAACAACCAGCAGAAATAGTTCAATTGCAAAAAGCAATGGACATTACTCAATCCGGTTTTGAGAGAGTGCTCGGCTTTATCAAACCTGGTGTAATGGAATATGAAATTGAAGCAGAATATATCCATGATTTCATTCGTCAAGGTTCACGTGGGTTTTCTTACACTCCCATAATTGCAAGTGGTTTTAACGCTTGTGTTTTGCATTACATTTCTAATGACGCCAAGTGTAATAGTGGTGACGTAATACTGATGGACGTAGGTGCCGAATATGGAAACTATGCCGCAGACATGACTCGCTGTGCGCCGGTGAGTGGAAAATTTACGCCGCGCCAAAAAAATGTTTACAACGCTGTACTCCGTGTAATGAAAGGTGCAATGAGTCTATTGAAACCGGGAGTTTTGCTGCACGAGTATCAAATGCAAGTAGGAGAACTCATGACAAAAGAATTGATTGATCTTAAATTGATATCTTTAGAAGATTTAATAAAACAAGATGTTGCATGGCCTGTATACAAGAAGTACTTTATGCACGGAACATCTCACTTTCTTGGGCTCGATGTGCACGATGTGGGTAATTGGACTAAACCGGTGGAAGCAGGAAATGTATTTACAGTAGAACCCGGTATTTATATCAGGGAGGAGAACCTCGGGATACGATTAGAGAATAATATCTTAATCACTACTGAAGGACATCGCGATTTATTTGCAGCGTTCCCAATTGAAGCAGATCACATTGAAGAAATCATGAATAGGTAATACTATTTTATCAAAATATCTACTTCCTTATGCAGCCCTTTTGACGTTAGGAGAGCTTTTACTTTTCCAATTGGGTATTCAAAAATTGGAACCTCAATAATCACATTTTCGCCCGACGTGCTAATCACTTGATGATGCAGGAGTTTATAATCTGTGAGTATAGCAAATTCAATCTCTGCCATATGGTCTGTTGTTATTATAAGCTGTAGTGTGTCCCCATTGGCGAATTCCAATCGAGGGAATTTTATTTCAATTCCATTTTGTTTGGATGCATCACTTTGTGCGTGTCCGTGAAAAGTACTAAACAGGCAAATAATTACAGTAAAGAAAATTCCTTTCATAGTGTGTGTTTTAAAGAGCAAAAGTCAACTATGAATCTTCCGTGTTCTCTTCTTTCTGAAGAACTTTTGCACCTGTCTTTTTGAACAATAGCTTTTCACTTCTACCCTTTCGAAAAACATTTCGCTGGGCAGGTCTTCCCTTTCGCAATAACTTTTGCTCCTCCTCCGGCAAGTGCTTTACATCCTTGCACTCTGCAGAACAACAGGATTCATACTTTGCTGTACAAGTTGGACATTGAATGAATAGAATATGACAAGACAAATTGACGCAATTGATGTGTGTGTCGCATGGCTCTCCACATTGATGACATTGGGCTATCACATCTTCGGAAACTCTTTCAGATAAACGTTCATCAAAAACAAAATTTACTCCTTTGAACTTATTGTCAAGTCCTTCCTTTTTGACATCATTTACATATTTAATGATCCCTCCCTCGAGTTGATGAACATTCTTAAATCCCTTCCACTTGAGATATGCAGAAGCTTTCTCACATCGAATACCGCCTGTACAGTACATCACTATATTCTCGGATTCTTTGCCTTTCAGCATACCCTCTACCATATTAATTTCCTCGCGAAAAGTATCTGCATCAGGTAGCACTGCTCCTTCAAAATGTCCCACTTCACTTTCGTAATGGTTTCTCATATCGATGAGTATGGTTCCCTCATTTGAAACCAATTCATTGAATTCTTTCGCTTTTAAATGCACACCTGTGCTTGAAGGATTGAAAGTTGAGTCGTCGATTCCGTCTGCCACGATTTTTCTTCGCAATTTAATTTTTAGTGCATAAAATGCTTTTGGATCACTTTGCACTGCAATATTCAACCGGATTCCATTGAGAAAGGAAATACTGTACAAATGCTCCTTAAATCTTCCAAAGGATGCTTCGGGAACAGAAATTTGAGCGTTTATACCCTCAGAGGCAATATAGGTGCGGCCGAGGACTCCGAATTTGTCCCAGTGAATATATAGGAAGTCTCTGAAAAAGGATGGATTCTGAATATTGTAATACGCATAAAATGAGACAGTTACCCGTGGGGAGGGGTTGCTGGCAATGCGCTCCTTCAAAACCCTCCTGTCAATGGTGTTGTGCAGTTTCATCGTAGGTACAATTGCATTTTATACACGAAAAAAATCTCTGACAGAAGATTTCGGCGGCAAAAATACCGCTTAAAGCCCGAATTTAAACGATCAAAAAATGATCGTTGTCATACAATATGCCTTTTTAGTCTTCGTTTAATTATTACGATCTCTTCCGCAAGAAATTTTGGCACGGTGAATAACTCCAAAAAGTGAATAAGTTAACACTCTTTTACTTGGCCAGTTTAGAAAAGTGAAGTAGATTTAAATTGTATTTGAAACCCTAAAGAATATGCTTGAATTCTGCAAAGAAGTGCTCACCAAAGTGAGCTTTGATCAGATCTTGTTTAGAAAGGAACTGAAGAAAGCGATTCGCTGGTTGAAGCAGATGGAGTTGGTGCAGTTGAAAAATTGGTGCCTTGAGAACTTTGGAAGTCAATACCGCGAAATTATTCTCAGCGAATTTCGACCGGCTATGATGTAACAAAAAAACAAAGAAGTTTAACCAAACCCCTCAACTGAGGGGTTTTTTTTATCGCGCATTTTCCTAAAATGTAATAGATGAATATTGAACCCAGAATCCGCATTGGGATTCGCTATGAATTGGTATAAACCCCACAGATGACAGGTGCTCTCGCCAGATTTTTACTTGATGGTGTATATTCATACCTCAAGAATAAAAAGCGAGAAAGTGCCTGATCTCAAAGGGGTTTAGCCCTGCAATAGATTTCCAATGCGCATTCTGGGTTGAAATAGAATTCCCAAATTATACCAATGTTATTCCATTGATACTCACTAAATGGTTCATCCTGCATTGCGCATTGGAAGTCTGTTTTGGGTAATGCGCTGCAGGATGCCATTGTGATTTATGCTTAGTTCAATGTAGTGAAATGAAATTGGACTCTTACAGAAATCTAAACGGAATTACTCAAGCATTTTGGGATGAAACTACTCTGTTACAAACTTCACATTGCGCTTCAATCCCTCATATCCTGCGCGTTGTAGAGGTGAATCCACAAACCATTCATCAAACAATTCCTCGGTCATTTCTACCCATTGATTTTTTGTCAATGACATCAGACCTTCCTTCGGTTCAAAGCGCGGTTCGGTGTGCTTGCGAGAAAATCGATTCCATGGACATACATCTTGACAGATGTCGCAACCAAAAGCCCAGTTTTCAAACTTGCCTTTTTGTGATTCGGGAATTGCATTCTTCAGTTCGATTGTAAAATAACTGATACACTTGGACCCATCTACAACGTAAGGTTCTACAATAGCTTCAGTCGGACATGCATCTATACAAGCTGTGCACGTTCCACAATGATCTGTAGCCGGTCCATCAAATTCGAGGTCCAAATCAAGAATAAGTTCAGCAATAAAAAAGAACGAACCTTCTCCCTTGCGCAGAATATTGCTGTTCTTTCCTATCCAGCCTAGACCACCTCGTCGAGCCCAAGCTTTATCCATCACCGGAGCCGAATCAACAAAGACTCTTCCTGCGATATCGCCAAATCGAAATTTTATATCGGCCAGAAAAAGATGTAGTTTATCCTTTACTACAAAATGATAGTCCTCTCCAAAAGCGTACTTTGATATTCGAGGAACATTGTTTTCAGATTGTCCTTCCCCTGAGTAATAATTGAAAAGTAATGAGATCACCGATTTCGCTCCCGGCACTAGCAATCGCGGGTCGAGCCTTTTATCGAAATGACGTTCCATGTAAGACATCTCTCCGTGCATGCCCTTCTTTAACCAACGATCCAACTGCACTGCTTCCTCCTCCAAAAATTCGGCTCGCGCAATTCCACAATACGAAAATCCATGCTTCAAAGACATCGCCTTTATTTCATCACTGGCATTCATAGTACTTTCGCTTCAATCATATTTTTGTTTGAGTACAAGTTCAGAATATCAAATTCTGGAATGTGTGTTTTCAGAACAATTGACCCAGACCGGGATTCTTTAGTCTTCCAAGATGTGTATACGCCAAATCTGTGAGTTGTCTTCCACGAGGCGATCGCATCAGAAATCCCTCTTGAATTAAAAAAGGCTCATACACTTCTTCAATTGTTCCAGAATCTTCGCTTACGGCCGTAGCGATGGTTGTAAGACCGACAGGACCGCCGTTAAACTTGTCGAGTATAGTGAGTAATATTTTGTTATCCATTTCGTCCAAACCTCGCTGATCCACATTCAGCGCATTTAGAGCGATTCGGGTTATTGCAAGATCAATCGTTCCATCCCCTTGAATTTGTGCAAAATCCCGGACTCTCCTTAAAAGTGCATTCGCGATACGAGGTGTGCCGCGACTTCTGCCCGCTATTTCAACGCTCGCTTCTGGCTGAATCGGAATACCCAATATTCCGGAACTACGCACAACAATTCCTGTAAGCGTTTTGCTGTCGTAATAGGAAAGTCTTGAATTTATTCCAAAACGTGCGCGTAAAGGAGAAGTGAGCAATCCCGATCTTGTGGTTGCTCCCACAAGTGTAAATGGATTGAGCTTAATCTGCACCGAACGCGCATTCGGCCCTGTGTCTATCATGAGGTCGATACAATAATCCTCCATAGCGGAATACAAGTACTCTTCTACCACGGGACTAAGTCGATGAATTTCGTCGATGAACAAAACATCCATTGGCTCCAGATTAGTGAGTAGCCCGGCCAAATCAGCGGGTTTATCCAATACAGGGCCTGATGTGGTTTTTATACCCACCCCCATTTCCTGAGCTATTATGTTTGCCAAAGTAGTTTTTCCCAAACCCGGAGGGCCATGAAGCAACACGTGATCCAGCGCTTCACCTCGCAGTACGGCCGCTTTTACAAAGACCTGCAAATTGGAAAGCACTTGAAACTGTCCTGTAAAATCGTCGAATGACCTCGGCCGAAGAACCTTTTCTAGGTCTCTATCCGAAGACTTTTCAGCCTCATCTCTAATATCGAATTCTTCCATTTCGGTTCAAATGTAATCTTTCATTTCATGATCTTTCATATCTCAACATCCCTCTTTTTATCCAAAAGTTCAAAATATTGATCGAACTCATCCCCTATTACAGACAAATAAAACAACCTTTCGAAGTATCTATTTCTTTGTTAGTCTAAATGTTGTGTAAAAACGACACCTTCTCCATATGCCTCAACGTATAACCTTTATGAATTGTGCGCGGATGATAGGAAAAATGCTAACGGGCTTTGCGATACTTGTTGTATCACAAGTATCATTGGCTCAGTGTCCGCAGGTGTACGACTTCTATGGAATGACTCCGGATACGCCTTACTGGTACAGTTGCACAGGAAATAACTATAGCTTCAATCTACAATCGCCCAATAACTGGGGCGCATATACAATAGACTGGGGTGATGGAACTCCGATTACATCAGGGGCTACATGGAATAGTCCATTGGCAATCAATCACGTTTATACATCCGTAGTCGACACTTTTGCGGTGACTATTACAGAAACACTTACCGGCTGCGTGGTACAAGGTGTGGTAATCATGGAGGAAGCAACAAGTGCCAGTATTCAAATTCCGGTGGGAGGTCTTACACAGGCATGTGCTCCTCAATTGATGGAATTTATCAACTCTTCCACAAACGTATCTGAAACCACCACATTCACTTGGGATTTTGGAGATGGTAGTCCTCAGTTAACATTCGACTATACAAATTGGAATCAAATGATTTCACATATTTATGAAGTGGGAACTGTGGATTGCGAAACCGAAGTGACTTTATATGCGGAAAATTACTGCAACATTGTTCAAGGGGGCGCTTCAGAAGCCACTTTTAATCCCATTAGAATTTGGGATTTGGACGACGCTGCTATTTCTGCTAGTAACACCCTTTTATGTTATCCTGATACTACTGTAATATTTACAAATACAACTGAACGCAATTGTCTATTCCAGGGAAATATCTATCAGCGATATGAGTATTGGAATTTTGGGGATTATTGGGGAGCCGGTCAAGACAGTATTATAGACTGGACGCCTTGGCCACCCACGTTTCCACATACCCTTCACTATCCAGGAATAGGTTCCTATACTGTACAATTGCTGGATAGTAATTTCTGTGGAATAGATACCACAAGCATCACCATTCAAATTGTACCACCTCCAATTGCAGGTATCGGAGCAAGCAACGATACCATCTGTGTAGGTCAATCAATAACGTTCTATCAGCAGGGCACGGGAAGTCCAAACTCTTATACATGGAATTTTGGTAATGGATTTGGTTGGATACCCACCGGAAGTGGCAACATCACTTTTGTATACAATACACCAGGAACATTCACTGTACAAAATGCAGTGGCCATTGCCGGGTCCTCTTCCTCATGTAGCGATACAGCATCTGTCACGATTGTGGTATTGCCCAATCCCCTCGTCCAAATCATTCCGGATATTACTGAAGGTTGCGACGAACTAGCAGTAAACTACACTCAGAATTCCATCAATGCCATTTCCTGGAATTGGATATTTGATGCATCACCTTTCACTTTCAATGGCCCAAATCCCCCACCGATCTTTTATAACGGAATTGGCGCTCACAACGTGACATTAAATGTTGTTGCTGCAAATGGATGTCCTGGATCTGACACCGAAGTGGTGCTCGTATATCAATCGCCAATAGCCAACTTCAGTGTTGAAAATTTATGCGAGGGCGAAATTGCTCAATTTATAGACGAGAGCACATTCTTGGCATCCGACCCGATCATATACTATGACTGGGATTTTGGAGATGGACTAGGAAGCAACAATTCAAACCCAACCCATTCATACAACGGCACAGGAATCTACACTATAGAACTCGCTGTATCAACTTTACATTGCGCGGATACGATAACAGGCGATGTAATGGTAGAGCCTGCACCGATTCCAGATATTAATCTTGATATATCAAGTGGTTGCTCCCCACTAAGTGTCCACTTTACAAATGAAACAGAATTTGCCGCAGGATTCGTATGGACATTCGGAGATGGCAACAGCAGCAGCCTTCTTGAACCATCGCATGTGTTTACAAACAATACGCTTTACGATACAACTTACGTGGTAATAATGACGGCGACAAATGCATTCGGCTGCAGCGCGTCCGATACTCTCTATGTTACAGTTTTTGCTTCGGCCAATGCGGCATTCGATGACAACAATGCAGCTCCTGGTTGCAGCCCTATTGCCGCATACTTCACCAACTTATCTACCGGGGCTACGAGTTATCTATGGAATTTTGGAGATAACACGACAAGTACTCAAGTATCTCCGAGCCATCTTTACAATAACACAACCGGATTTGTAGCCAACTACTTGGTATCGCTATACGCCTATAATCCCAATGGATGTAACGACACGACGACTCAAATTTTAGTGATCTACCCATTGGCCGATTTCGGATTTGATATTAGTCCGGATAGCGGTTGCGCTCCTCTTTTAGTAAATATGCCATTCATTTCGGGTGCGCAATCTTTCAACTGGAATTTTGGTGACGGAAGCTTCTCCACCTTGCCTAATCCAACCCACCAATTTAGCAATGACACAAACGAACCTATAACTTATACCGTAACACTTGTAGCCACATCACCTTTTGGCTGCACTGATACTGCTGTGAGTTTTGTTATTGTAAATCCTTCGCCTGTTGCTCAATTCCTTCCAGACATTTTTCAGGGTTGTTCTCCACTTACAGTGAATTTCCAAAATCTTTCACTTGAGGGAGACATATTCTCTTGGGACTACGGTGACAATTCAGCATCCCAAAATACAGATGAATTTCATTCGCATACTTTTGTGAATCTCACAGGCAGTATTCAGGCTTTCGACGTTGAACTCATTACTGAAACTTTAGATGGATGCTCAGATTCTTTTGTTGCGAATATCAGCGTGTATCCCCAGGTTATTGCTTCATTCCAGATTCCCGGTGAAAGCTGCTCTCCAGCAATTATAAGTTTGAATAACAACAGTTCAAATGGAACTTATTTCGATTGGGATTTTGGAAATGGTCTACAGAGTCAAGACTTTAATCCAACTACTAGTTATATTAACAACAGCAGCGAACCACAAAGTTTTGTGATTCAATTGAATGTGCTTTCGAATAACGGTTGCGTTGATTATTTCTCCGATACAATCACAATCAATCCATCGCCGGAAGCCATTTTTACCAGCAATCAAAATTCAGCTTGCGAACCGGCCCCACTTTTTCTTACAAACAATAGTATTGGTGCATCATCCTATTCTTGGAGCTATGGAGATGGCACAAGTTCGAACATTGCGGATCAAACTCATATACACATATTCCAAGCTCCCGGAAACAACGAAGAAGCATTTACCATATTACTCACTGCAACAAGCGCAGAGGGGTGCACTGACCAACAGTCCACGCAATTCACTCTGTTTCCTGAAGTAGTAGCAGACTTCGAGGTAAACGCGGTAGGATGTTCGCCCATGCAGGCAAGCTTTGTCAACCAAAGTATTGATGCAATCGGATATCAATGGGACTTTGGAAACGGACAATTCTCATCGGCTATCAATCCCACCGTCACTTACACAACAGACTTTGAAAATGATACATCATTTATTGCGAGTCTCATTTCTACGAACGCCTATGGCTGCACAGATACAGTATACGCTCCCATAGAAGTATATCATACACCTGTAGCATCAGCATTTATAGACTCCCTAGCCGGTTGTTACCCCCTCGAGGTAACATTCCAGAACGCCTCTATCGGTGCGGATTCATATCTGTGGGTATACGGAACAGGACAAACTTCTACCACATCAGAAGAATTTCATATGTTCACTTTTTTCAATCCTGGAAATCAAATTGTAACATATCAAATTACACTCAACGCTTATACTAACAATGGCTGCACTTCATCAGTTCCTCTCAGTGTGAATGTATCGCCAGTAATTGAGGCCGATTTTCAAGTGATTAATGAAGGTTGTACGCCGCTCACATTAACATTCGACAACAATAGCTCAAGTGCCCTTAGTTATTCCTGGGACTTTGGAGATGGTGATTACTCCAACCAATTTGAACCCACACATACCTACTTCAATTGGGGTACAAATGACACCACATACACCGTTACCCTTACCATTCAAAATGGCGCAGGTTGCACGGATAACGAGGATTTTACGATTACAGTATTCTTAACTCCTATCGTCTCCTTCGATGCGAATCCCGATCTTCAGATGTGGCCTGCTGCTACTATCACTTTAGATAATACAACTATCGGTGGAAGCTTGAACTACGAATGGAATATGAACGACGGCACTGAATTATATGCAGCAGAACCCGGCACATACACCTATTCCACTTGGGGAGAATATACAATTCAACTCATTGGCACAAATGGATATTGCAGCGACACCGCATATCAGACAATTGATATTTTACCTCCTCCACCTATCGCCGATTTCACGGGACCCGCTTCGGGTTGTGTGCCATTGACTGTTCAATTCGACAACCTCTCGCAAAATGCACTGTCCTCCTTTTGGTCTTTTGGAGATGGTGGTCAGGCCAATGCTACAAACCCAATCTATACTTATTGGCAACCTGGAACATATACTGTAACACTTGAAGTATCGGGATACGATGGCTCTGTAGATGTAATGATACAGGAATACATCATTGAAGTGTACCCTTCGGCCCTAGCCATATTCACAGTAACACCGAACGAAGTGAATGTACCCGGACAACCTGTGTACTGCTTGAATCTATCTCAGAATGCAAATCAATATGAATGGAATTTTGGCGATGGAAACACAAGTAATGAAACAAATCCAATTCACTACTTTGGTGATGAAGGGATTTATAGTGTAACGCTCATTGCCAACAATGAATACAATTGTCCAGATACCATGACCGTTGTTGATGCTGTATATGCAACTGCCGTTGGGCTTTTAGATTATCCGAATGCATTTACCCCCAATACAACAAGTCCTGGCAATGGAAGCTACGACGCGTTTGGCTATGACAACGACGCCTTTTTCCCGATGCACCGAGGTGTGCTAGAATATAGATTGCAAATATTCAATAAGTGGGGAGAACTTCTTTTTGAAAGCAAAAACGTAAATATTGGTTGGAACGGATATTACCGCGACCAATTGTGCAGACAAGATGTATATGTCTGGAAAGCCCAAGCACGATTTGTAGATGGACAAGAAATAATAAAATCCGGTGATGTAACACTACTCGTGAAATAACCTAACTAACACCCTGATGATACGTATTTACCTAACTTTACTTCTTCTCATAGGATGTGTTGCAGGCTGGTCGCAGGATCAGCAGTTTACACAGTTCTATGCTTCACCAACTCACATGAATCCCGCATTTGCCGGTGCTTCTGTTCAGAGTAGACTAGGCTTACAATTTAGAAATCAATGGGGGGCAATTCCCGGTGGTTTCAAAGCTGTGAACCTCACCTACGATCAATACATGCCAAATCTCAAGAGCGGTATTGGATTTTTAGTGGAACATGATCGCGCTGGCTCAGGAGCACTTAGAAATACTTCTTTTAATTTTCAATATGCATACGAAGCCAAGATTACACGCAAATGGTTCTTTAGGCCCGCACTTCAATTTGGATATGTTACAAAAAATATAGACTTCACCAAACTTACCTTCTACGATCAAATGATTCGAGATGGTAATGTGCCTACACTAGAAGAACCCATTTTCAAACCTGTAAACTACTTTGACTTTGGAGCTGGACTGCTCACCTACGGACCGAATTTCTGGCTTGGTATGTCCGCATCACACCTCAATTCAGCCAATGAATCTTTGTATGCAAACGATGAGTCCATTTTACCAAGACACATTTCAGTACATGGTGGACTTCGGATAAGAATCAAAGGAAACTCACTCGCCAAACTTGACCATCACATTGTACTCGCCTCACATTTTCAGATGATGCAAGAGTTTGATCAAATGGATTTTGGTTTTTACTATGAATTCAGTCCTATTGTGCTTGGTCTGTGGTACCGTGGTCTTCCTGCAAAAGCGAACCGATATGGATTTCCCAATCAAGATGCCGTTGCCGTATTACTTGGGATACAAGCCTCGAACTACAAAATTGGATATAGCTACGATGTAACTATCTCGACTCTCGGCATAGGAAGTTCGGCCGGATCACATGAAATTTCATTGGTATATCAATGGGCGAACAAACACAATCAAAGAACCGAAAGACGCCGAATTATGCCTTGTGCGAAATTTTAAAATTTTCCGCAAGAGGATGGAGCTGAGTTAAAATTTTGATCACACAATATTCACTTCTCGTTTTAATTGAACACCGAATGTTTCGAAGACACTAGACATTACTTGCTCCGAAAACGCCAGTACCTCAGCGCCCGTGGCACCTCCGTAATTGACCAAAACAAGTGCTTGTTTTGCATGCATGCCGCAGTTTCCAACTACCTTTCCTTTCCAGCCACACTTCTCGATGAGCCAACCCGCGGCTACTTTCGCCACCTCGACATTTACTGGATAAATAGGCGCGTCAGCATGCTTTTGCTTGATAGTGTTTGCCAGTTCCATGCTCACAACCGGGTTTTCAAAAAAGCTGCCAGCGTTACCTAAAATAGCTGGATTTGGCAATTTCGATGTTCTAATATTGACAACTGCTCTGCTAATATCACTAATACTGAGTCGGTCGGGACGAAGCTTTTCCAGCTCCTCTTGAATTGCTCCGTAATTCGTCTTAAAAACCGGACGTTTCAGAAGTCTAAACGTGACAGAACTAATAATCCACTTTCCTTTTTCAGAACCTTTGAAAACACTTTCCCGATAACCAAATTTGCACTCTTGTAGATCGAATGTTTTCAAATACCCCTCCTGGATATGAAAAGCCTCAAGGGAATGAAAAACATCTTTGATCTCTACGCCGTATGCGCCGATATTCTGCATAGGAGCCGCTCCCACACTACCTGGAATCAATGAAAGATTTTCAACTCCAGCCCAATTATTCTTCACGCAAAGTTGTACAAAAGAATCCCATGGTTCACCTGCAGCCGAACGAACATAAAAGTGATTTTCATCTTCTTCAATGAGCTCTATCCCATGCAACTGATTGTGCAATATCACTCCTTTAAAATCCTTAGTGAAAAGAATATTACTCCCGCCACCAAGCACTAAAACATTACTCTTTAGCATTCCCGGAATCTCACGCCATTCTTGCAGATCATCGAGTGAGTTAAACTTTAGATATTTCTCTGCCATTGCCTCTATCCCAAATGTATTTAGGTGACGCAACGAAATATTTTCAGAAATCTGAATCGACATATGTCGGCAAATGTAAGTACTCGTTCCCTCGTCGAAATTCAGTTCTTTTAAACAGAAATTTTTGTCCTGAAAAATTGAAACCAACCTATGAGAAGATCAACCGGGCAAACTATGATATCCATTCCATTTTGGTTGAGGAACAAAGCGCTACAAATTTTAGAAACTCGTCGCGACTTATTCCTACAAAGCTATCTCCCGATAATTCGATTAAATCTTTGATGAACAGTTTCTCCGGGTAAATTTTGGCCTCGAGGTTGTGCCAAACGTATTTACTGCCTATGACTTGTATCTCACGCAGACTAATTTCATTCAATATTTCGTAGAAAGAGTTGCCCCCAGCGGATTTGCGATAGATCGGAAAAGTTACTTCCATATTCATCTGCCAAAGATGGGAAAACACTCGGAAAGAATGGGATGTGAGCTGCGAAGATTCGCTATTTTTTGTACTTTTCAGCCGCCTTCCACTATAAAGAGACCGAATACATGCGCGCATTCTTAGACGAAATAGCACCTGAAATAATTGAACTCATTGGTCCTTCTCCAGAGGATCTCATAGTAATTGTTCCTTCCCGACAAACCGGAAAAGCTCTACAAAAGTCGCTTAGTGCCATTGTGTCTAAAGTCTTTTGGTCACCCCAAATATTAACTCTCCCCGAATTCGTTCAGAAACAAACGGATCGACCCATTGCCTCCAGGTTGCAGTTGCTTGCCCTGCTCTTTGAATCGTATGGTGAGGTTACACAAACCGAAATGACTTTCGAAGAGTTTTCTTCAATGGGAGAAACATTACTCCACGATTTTGATGATGTACTGTTGTCGCAAGCACGAGCGAATGTTCTATTTGATGACTTGAGGAATATCAGAGATATTGAAGACTGGAGTTTTGCACTTGATGAACTATCCAATTCGCAGGAGAACTTTTTGCATTTGTGGAGGACTATGGGACAAGTATTCGATGCATTTGTGCGTAGGCAAAATGAAACAGGACTCTTTTCATATAGTCTGCTCATCTCCAATCTCTCTTCTGATACGGCCTCCATTAAGCCAATAGAAAAGCTAGTTTATATTGCTGGTCAACCCTTAAAAAAAGCTGAGCGCAATTTGCTCAAATTTCTTCAGGGCGAAGATAAACTGCACGTTTTTTCGGATGAAGATGATTTTTACAAGAAAAATACAATTCATGAAGCTTCCATTTTTCTAAAAAGAAATTTGTATGAAATAAAAGTCCGTGAAGGCAAACGAAATTACTGGACCGAAAAGCCTAAAAGCATTGCCATTCATCAGAGCAATACTTTTATTGGTGAAAGTGCTAAGACTGCCCTGCTTTTGATCGACAGCACACAGAAAACCGGCATTGTTTTCACGCATAAAGATCAACTTGTACCTCTTCTAGAATACTTGCCAGAAGAGCATATAGATAACGTTTCCATTTCTGGGGGGTATCCCATACACCTTACTCCACTTTTCCAACTTATCGGAACCTGCCTAGATATGCACCTGCGAAATCTCGAGTTGGGTCAAACACACATTCGTTGGACTCACAAAGAAATCTCTCAACTCATTCATTCTCGCGCCATAAGTATTCTTCTTGGTAAAAAAGCGGATCAAATAGAGAAGTACATGATCCAACACCACATGGTCTACTTGGGCGAAGAAGAGCTAAAAGAAATTTGCGAAAAATTCGGAGAGTTCAATTGTATATATCCATTCTTGTATAGACGTCTAGAAACGGCTACCCAAATGAGTGAGTTAATCAATCAATTGTTGCTACTCCTCGATAAAAATGAAACAGATCCGTTCAAAAAAAGTAGTATTACTGAAGCCGCTGTAGTTTTAGATAAGTGTATGGAATTTTGCTCACTTCGGAGTTATACAATTGGAATTGGGAGTCTTAAATTAGTTTGGTCACGAATCATCAACGAACACTTCCTTGCTTTCACACAAAGCGCTGATTCAACAATCACAATTCTACCGTTGAGAGAATCCCTTGGTCACGATTTTGATCGTCTTATTGTTGTGGGAGCTAATGAAGGCGACTTGCCGGGAGCGGGAACAAACCATTCGTTTATCCCCAGAGATATCCGGTTAATATTCGGACTATCTGCAACAGAAGAGACCGAACAACATCAAGCCTATCTCTTCTATCGCATGCTGCAACGTCCTGAAGAAATCCACGTTTTTCACAGCACTATTTCCAAAGATTTTGGAAACAATGAGCAGAGTAGATTCATTACACAATTGCAATTTGAATTAAAGGAAAATGCCCCTCTTGTTTCACTTGTAAATGTGAATGATCGATTTGAAATTCAGTCGCAACTCATTAGCAAAGAATTCGACCAGAATGAAAAATCTGTCGAAACCATTTTAGCCTATTTGCAACGAGGTTTGTCTGCTTCCGCTTTGGCTAGTTATCTCAATTGTCCGTTGGACTTCTATTATAAATATGTACTTCGTCTTGGAGAGAGAGACGCTATGGAGGAAACCATTACTTCCAGCACATTAGGAGAGATCGCGCATGCCATTCTTGAAGATTTTTATACACCATTT
>JAWXBG010000177.1:0-29384 GCA_034439875.1 Flavobacteriales bacterium | reverse complement strand
TCCCGAATCACGCGATGGAGATATCGGAATTCATAGGTCGAACTATTACTTTGCTCCATCGTGTAGATTCGAGAATCCCGCAGCGCATTAACCTCAAGAAACTTCCAATGCGCAGCGCGGGATTATTTGATGGTGTATATTCCTACATAAAAAAAAATTGAGAAAGCAGCCTGTCACGGCAGACTTGCAGGGATGTACTAGATTCCATCTGCAAAATCTGGGGTCAAAGGTAAAATCGTAATTGCAAACACTCATGTTCTTACTTTCGAGATCAAATGCGGATACCCATTACAAGGATATCGTCTACTTGATCATGATGTGATTGCCAGCGATCCAATGTTTCGGCCAATCGCCATTTTTGTTCTGCCATTGGCAAATGGTTTATTTGCAGCAAAAGTATTCTGAATTGTTTGCGGAGAAATTTCTTCCCCTTGGGTCCACCAAATTGATCGACGTATCCATCAGAAAATAAATACAGACAATCTCCTTTTTCGAGTTGAATGGTGTGGTTTGTAAATTCCTTTTCTCCGTTTACAAAGGACCCTATCGAAAACGGATCACATTCGGTTTCCAATATTTGACCACCTCTTACGATGTATACTGGATTGTGGGCTCCGGAGAATTCTAGCGTCATATTTTTTTCGTCGAGCGAGCATAGAGCGATGTCCATACCATCGCGCATATATCCTTCTCCGCTTCGATCTGCGCGCATTACTTCAGCAGCAAGTTTGTTCAGGTTGTTCAATATCTGATTGGGGCGAGTAAAAACTTTGGTTACCTGATTGAGCACATTGTGACCAACAAGGCTCATGAAAGCACCTGGAACACCATGCCCTGTGCAATCGGCCGCCGCAAAAATCTTCCTGTTGCCCTGTTGCTTGAACCAATAGAAATCGCCGCTAACGGTAGCTTTTGGTCGAAAGAAAACAAATGAATCCGGAAACATACTTCTGATCAAATCATCATCAGGTAGTATAGTTTCTTGCAAACGTTGGGCGTAATCAATACTCGATTTTAAATCTTGATAGAGCTCTGTAACTCGCTCCCTCTGCAACTCTACTTCATCGCGCTGTTTGCGAATTTCAATGGTCTGTGCCACCACTTTTTCCTCCATTTCATTGCGATAGGAGAATAAGTCATCGCGCATTCGAAGCAATGCTTTACCCATTTCGTCGTGCTCGGATAGTGGCTCAAATTGCATGCTGAAGTTTCCACCACCAATGCTGGTTGAAAATTCTTTGGTTCGTTCAAAACTTGATTCGAGTTTGTTCACTGCAGCAGCCATATCTCCAATTTCATCGTTACCGGCTTTCGCAGGATGCACAGAATAGATTCCCAAACTCAGATTGAGTAGTTTGTTCTTGAGAAGGTTGAGAGGACGTACTATTGATCTCGTGGTAAAAATGGCTATGAGAATACCAATCACAATTACTAAAAGAGAAAGATTTACCAATAACATTCGAAGTCTGCTGAACGAGTCGGACATTTGAATAATTTGATTCGCCATGTCATTGCGGTGAGCATGATACAACGCATCCAATGTCTCATTGGTAGCCCTAAAAGTTCCCGGAATGGCCTGCTCATCTATAAACAGAAATTCGGCCATCATCTGATTGTTGTGATCGTTGTAGCTCTCAAAATTGGGCAAATAGCTGATCACTTGCTTATAATACCCGAACAGACTATCCACAAGTTGAAAGAGTTTTTTTCTTTCTAGTTCTTCAGAGGTGCGCCATTTGGTACTGTATGCCTCAATTTCGGCCAACTGCCGTGGAACATGCACTTCCATCAATGCCTTCAGTTCAAGGCGCTCAGCACTACTATCCAAACTTTGTATGGTTGCCCACTGCTGGATCAGTCCTTGTCCGCGCAGCAACTGATTGCGCAACACCTGAAGTGAGTTCAGTGAAGGAGAATAGACTTTATTGATTTTTTGATTTATTTCTTTACTCTCAGTTAAGGTTCCATTTGTGAGGAAAATGAATATTCCTACGGCAAGTATGAATACTCCGAAACCGATACCAATTTTTCTAGATATGGAAAAGCGCATTTTCATTTGATCTGTTCCAACTATTTATTCCGAAGTAATGTCTCTAATTCTTGCTTGTATTTTTCGGCCGCTTCCTCGCGATCCAGAGAGCGATGGATAAAATACATAGCCCTCACTACATCCGGTTTGTTCGGACAATTCGCATAAGCATGTTTGATGTAGGGAATGGCTTTCTTAAACAGGTTTACACTTTCTTCTTGAATCATGATCAATTCGCTGATGTCCGTGGACGCGCCGAGTTGACGAATTTTATAAACGCCCCTATTGTACAAACCAACAACAATATTGTAGCTTATTTCGCAGTCTGATGTGTCAATGGCCATCGCTTCGAGAAAGTAGGATTCACTTTTTTCAATAAGATCGGTATCTCTTTTCGGAGCGGATTCCCAAAGTGAATAATATCGCTGACCCATGGCAACTTTAAACTGTTTTTCATCCTTCGCAAGGTTACTTCCCGGAGATGACAAACTCTTTAATCGTTTGAATTCCTTGAATAAGGCAAGAGGTTTCTCATTGTCTTGGTTGCTTCTCGATGTAGCCAATGAATTTGCTTCATTGTAGTAGTGTGCTGCTATATAATCGAGTAAAACCCGGCATTGTTCCCATTCAGTATTGTTGATGTCAATCTCAATACATTTTTCCAGCGCTTCTACACTTTTCGTTCTGTGCTCTTCAATGATCGTAGGAATAGTGGATGTCTTGAAAATTTCTTTGTGTATAAACGATTTGACATACCAAGATCGCGGTGAGTCCTTTTCTTCGGGAGAACCAACTGCGCGGTCTACAGTGGCCAATGCAGAACTTAAGTCTTTATTGAGACACTGCTGTATGGCTTGCTGTGTAATAGGCAAGTCGGTTTGAGTATAGCCAAACACCGACAGAAGCACTAAGAGCGCAACCAATAGAGGTGTCAAATAATTTTTCATTTTATGGCCCATTGCAGAATTTTAATTCCAGCGGTGATTTTTTTTACATCCAAAGATGCTTTATTCAATTCGTATTTCACATTTGAGTCTACAGTCTTGAAATTGATGTCTGCACCCATGGTGAGCCCACCTTCAAAACTTGAGACTATTAGTGTACTTTCTCCTTTCAATTCTTTTGTAATACGCGGCATGTCGAGCTTCTTGGTCTTGTCCACGTACAAGATGTGCATGAAACGCGCTGAACTGAAGTCGCGGAGATTTACAACTTCAATTATTTGATTACCTACAGGTTTTGCCCCATACTTTGTTACCATCTCATCAAATAGTGGAGTATTTCCTAAAACACCCACAAAGAACTTGCCCTTTTTATAATTGTCAGGCCAGTTGTTATTGCTAGCAAACTGATACAAATAGTTGGCCTTGATGATTATTACAGTATTGCTATCATCGATTTTTTCGGCATCATCAAAAGGGGTGAAGGAAACACCCCCGACGAATATTATCATCAGTAAGAGAACAAGCTTGTACATAAGGGCTAACCGAGTTCAGAATACTTGTACCAAAACTAGACCGCTTAGGTTTCGGAAATGCAAGGAAATCAATGCTTTGTCCACCCTTCACTGTTAAATGAAAAACCCATCCATAGATGGGTTTTAATGGCTCATTTATTCTTTAAAAAGCTGTTATTTAGACTCTTGAGGTGTTAAAGTCCCCAAATCGCGATCAAAAAGATAGAGGGCGCCGTTGTCATTGCCAGCCAACTTCAACTTGTCCATTAGCGTTCTGGCAAGGGTTTCTTCCTCAATTTGCTCAGCTACGTACCACTGCATGAAATTGTGTGTGGTATAGTCCTTTTCTTTCAAACAGATGTCTACTACGTTGTTGATCTCTTGAGTCACTTTTTCTTCATGATCCAAAAGTGATTTGAAAATACCTTGAAGGTTTTTAAAATCTTTGCCTGGCTGCTCAAGTCGCGGTATTACAGCCTGACCACCACGATCGTTGATAAAACGAATGAGCTTCAACATGTGCTGACGTTCTTCGTCGCTGTGTTGATAAAGAAATGTTGCCGTTCCAGTATAGCCGTGGTTCTCCGCCCATGAGGCCATTCCCAAATAGTCCTGACTAGAGGATGCTTCAATTTTTACCTGATCATTCAGGGCTTTTTCTATTTTTTTATTTAGCATTTTGAATCAAAATTTTACGGCAAATTTAAGGTTTAACCCAGAATCCGCATTGGGATTCGCTATGAATTGGTATAAACCCCGTAGAGAGCAAGTGCTCTCGCCAGATATTTTTGAGGGTGTATATTCATACATCGAGAATAAAAATCGAGAAAGTGCTTGATATCAAAGGGGGTTAGCGCTGCAATAGATTTCCAATGCGGATTCTGGATTAAAGCCAGGTCTTTAGCAGCAAGGCTATTTTTCTTTTCGACTTTCTTCGAGAAGACATTTGTACTTGAGTCATATAATCATCCGGGAAACAAATGGCTGTAGCGACTTATGTTAATCTCACGCTCTGGCTCAATGTGCTCACTAATCATCTCATCAAAGATCCTGGCACAGAGTGGAGCCATCATCACCCCTCGCGATCCCATACCATTGAAAATTGCTATGCTCTTATTTGTAGGATGGAAGCCCAGTATTGGTTTTCGATCGTTGGTCGTTGGGCGGTATCCTGTTTTATTTTCTATCACAGCGAAAGTCTCATTGCTTAGTTCAGCAAGTGTTTGAAGTAGTTCGTTTTCGGAGGCAAGGGTGGGTTCAGGATACGGGTCATTGAATTCGTATGTCGCACCCAATCGGTATTGACCTTCGCCTAAGGGCAACAGAAATTTGCCGAAGTGAATAATGCGCTCGGCATTTAGATTTTTGTTGTGCAATGTGAGTACTTGTCCCTTATTGGGTTCTACGGGCAACCAATTGAACCAAGGATTTTTGAGCACTTCCGATCCTTCACAAAATACAATCTTTTTGGCTTGAAATCCTGAGTACGAAATGCCATTTTCTTGAATAAGAAGCGCACTATAATCGAAGGAATCACTTATAAAACGATCCCCGAGCCTTTGTTTAGAAACTTCCACAAATAATGGGACGTCTAGCCAGCCACATTGTCGCACGAGGCCATATCCATATGGTTGAAAAAAATGCTTTTCAACAGAAGTGTCTTGCTCTGATGTGATATGATCTTTCAATGCATCGGACGTGCTTCGGGTATCCCATTCATTCGAATCGGCAACAGAATTGAAGATTCTCGTTAATTCCATTGGATGGAAAAAATGCTCTCCTGATGTGATTTCTATATCGGTATAAAATTGATAAGCGGTACTTAAAAATTCATTGGCTCTCCAAATGAGCTTCAAGTTTTTGAATGAGATAGGATTCCACATCCCCGCTGCAGCACGCGAAGCAGAGAAAGGGTAATGAGAGTCAAAAACGAGGATCCTTTTGCCAACGCTAAGAAGTGTTTGTGCTAAAACGGCTCCTGAAATTCCATGTCCAACTATAATGCAGTCGTATTGATCGTGCATCCTTTTTTTTGCGTTGTCCTCCTTGTGATTCAGAATGCTTATTTAATGACTCCTAATTCGCGGCCTACTTTTTCAAATGCATGCACCGCAGCGTCTATGTGACTGAATTCGTGAGCAGCAGAAATTTGCACTCTTATGCGAGCGGCATCTTTTGGAACGACAGGATAGAAAAAGCCAATTACATAAACTCCTTCCTGTAAAAGCCTTTGAGCCATGGTTTGCGAGAGTTTAGCATCGTAAAGCATCACAGGAACGATAGCTGAATCTCCATCCTTTATTTCAAAACCACATGCTTTTATCTTCTCTTTGAAATATTTGATGTTCACTTCAAGTTTATCGCGAAGCTCAGTGCTTTCACTCAACAAATCCAATACGGCAATACTGGCTCCCACTATGGATGGGGCAAGTGAATTGGAGAAGAGATAGGGTCTAGAGCGCTGGCGAAGGAGTTCTATTATTTCTTTTCTTCCAGATGTAAAACCACCCATTGCTCCTCCAAGTGCTTTTCCAAGTGTGCCCGTAATGATGTCAACTCTTCCGAGTACATTTTTTAGTTCAATTGTACCTCGACCGGTTTTGCCTATGAATCCGGTAGCATGACATTCATCTACCATCACTAGCGCATTATATTGATCTGCTAGATCACAAATCTTGTCTAGCTGTGCAACGTATCCATCCATTGAAAAAACTCCGTCGGTAACAATAATTTTGAATCTCGCTTCCGAAGCGGCCTTCAATTGCAACTCCAAATCACTCATGTCGTTGTTTTTATAGCGAAAGCGTTTCGCTTTGCTCAGGCGAACACCATCAATAATCGATGCATGATTGAGTTCGTCCGATATAATTGCATCTTGTTCTCCAAACAAAGGTTCGAATACACCTCCGTTTGCATCAAATGCGGCTGCATATAAGATAGTGTCCTCCGTATGTAGAAATTCAGAAAGTTTTCGTTCAAGTGTTTTATGAATGTCTTGTGTGCCACAGATAAATCGCACCGACGAAAGACCATAGCCATGAGTGTCAATAGCGTTTTTCGCAGCTTCAATTACTTTCGGATGACTACTTAAACCCAAATAATTGTTTGCACAGAAGTTCAGTACCTCTTTTCCCTCAGTGGTTCGGATCACAGCACCCTGCGGCGTTGTGATGATGCGCTCCGATTTGAATAAACCTGCTTCTTTAATCTGGTTTATTTCTTGCTGCAAAAATTCTTGAAGTTTTCCGTACATAGTCTTTTGCTTTTTTGTTGTAAAGATCCACCTTCTATGAAAAGGAATTATTTTTGTGGTCTGATATGCAAATTTTCACTTGCCATCTTTGCTGCATTCTGTTCTGCAGATTTTTTGCTATTGCCGCTTCCAAGTCCATGTTCGTGATCATCCACCATCAATGAGACCTTGTAAAAGCTACTTCCATTTTCGTTCCGGTGTTCTACAACTTTGTACTGTAATGTGCGCTTGTATTTTTGCGACCATTCGTGCAATTTGCTTTTGTAATCTACGTCGTCATGCACGATGTTGTCCAGACCTTGTTTTTTGAGAATGCGAATCACAATTTCACGAGTGTCATCGAATCCTCGATCGAGGTATAGCGCGCCAATTAAGGCTTCCATAGCATTTCCAACAATACTGTCGTGCATTTCTTGGTTCCCTAATTTCAGGTCAAGTTCCTCTACTATTCCCAAAGAGTAACCAATCATATTCAGATTGTCTCTCCTCACCACTTTCGATTTCATTTTAGTGAGTTCTCCTTCCGGTAAACTTAGAAACTTGTTGTACAGGTAATGGGCTATGATCGAATCGAGCACTGCATCACCCAAAAACTCCAACCGTTCATTGCTGTTTTTAAGTTGAGAATTGATTTTTGTGGCAGCACTACTATGACGCAGCGCTTGCAGGTAAAGAGTGGTGTCTTTAGGTGTGTAGCCAAAAGCCTTTTTGATGAAAGCCTGTGCGTGCTTATCAACTTTTGATTTGGGAGAGAACCAATTGGTCCAGGACATCAGATCTTTTTGAAAATGGCAGATGTATTGTGTCCGCCGAATCCAAATGTATTTGACATTGCGTAACGCACTACTCTTTCCTGGGCTTTATTGAATGTGAAATTCAGCTTTGGATCCAAATCAGGGTCGGTAGTAGTGAAGTTGATGGTAGGCGGAATAATATCATGAACCAACGCCATTATAGCAGCTATTGCCTCAATGGCACCCGCAGCACCAAGCAAGTGACCGGTCATCGATTTGGTTGAAGAAATGTTCAGCTTATACGCATGTTCTCCAAATACACTTTGAATTGCTTTGGCTTCTTGAACATCTCCTAGTGGTGTTGAAGTACCGTGAACATTGATGTATTCGATGTCTTCAGGTTTTAGACCGGCATCGTCAAGTGCATTGAACATCACATTTTTGGCTCCTAAGCCTTCAGGGTGAGGCGCCGTAATATGATAGGCATCAGCACTCATTCCGCCACCCACTATTTCGCAGTAAATCTTGGCGCCTCGCGCTTTGGCGTGCTCGTATTCTTCGAGGAGTATGCAGCCCGCTCCTTCACCCAACACAAACCCATCGCGGGTAAGGTCGAATGGTCGAGATGCTGTCATATAGTTTTCGTTATTCTCCGAAAGGGCTTTGCAGGCATTAAAGCCGCCAACGCCCGCTTCGGTAATCGCCGCTTCTGATCCGCCACTCACCATCATATTGGCCTTGCCAAGACGGATATATGTAAACGCATCAATAAGTGCATTGGTGGAAGATGCACATGCCGAAACTGTTGTATAGTTCGGTCCTCTGAAACCGAAATTAATTGAGATATGACCGGAGGCAATATCGGCAATCATTTTGGGAATAAAGAAAGGATTGAAACGAGGCGTCCCATCTCCACGAGTGAAATTCATTACTTCTTCTTGAAACGTCAAGAGACCTCCAATTCCAGAACCCCAGATCACACCTACGCGGTCTTTGTCAACCTTGTCCAAGTCAAGTCCAGAATCGGCAAGAGCCTCCCGCACCACCACAAGAGCGTAGTGGGTATATGGATCCATTTTTCTGGCTTCCTTGCGGTCCAGATGGTCTTCGATGTTAAAGCCTTTCAGCTCACATGCAAAGCGTGTTTTGAACTTGGATGCATCAAATCGGGTGATCAGATTGGCACCACTGGCACCTTTCTTAAGACCGTCCCAATAGTCCGGGAGATTATTTCCCAGAGGAGTGAGCGCACCAAGCCCAGTTACTACAACCCTTTTAAGCTCCATAAGTTGTGAATCAGGAATAAAGTATGGTCAAAGAAAGTAAATTCTTTGATACAGCCAACACTTACTTAGCGTTAGCCTCAATATAATCCACGGCCTGACCTACAGTGCTGATCTTTTCAGCCTGATCGTCAGGGATGGCGATGTTGAACTCCTTTTCAAATTCCATGATGAGTTCCACGGTGTCAAGAGAGTCGGCGCCAAGGTCATTGGTGAAGCTCGCTTCGCGTGTGACTTCGTTTTCATCAACGCCAAGTTTATCAACAATAATGGCCGTTACTTTCTTTGCTATGTCAGACATTTCTATGAGGTTTTATGATTGAAAAATGCGCGCCAAAAATAGGTCAATTATTCAAGTCAAAATCTTTTTTTTAATATCCTTAAAATGAATGCGATAAAGAGATTTTTGCCCTTGAATTGCAGAGTCATCGGTCAATAAATGGCTACTAAACCAGCTTTTTTCGGCGTTATTTCAATCAAAATGAACCAGAATTTCAGCCATTTCCTTTTTCTTGATGTCGGGTACAAAACAATCCTCGGCGGGATATCCGATAGGAATAAGCAAAAAGGACTTTTCGTTTGAGGGGCGCCCTAAAATTTTCTCCAAAAAATTCATAGGACTGGGAGTATGTGTGAGGCATACCAGACCCGCCTCTTGAATGGCCTGTATGAGAAAACCAGAGGCCAGTCCTACACTTTCTGTTACATAATAGTTCTGATGCTTTTTTCCATCCTGATCGAATTCATAAGATCTTTTGAACACAACGATCAAGGCCGGGGCGATTTCCAAAAAGGATTTGTTCTCGTCGGTGCCCAAAGGTGCAAGATCCCGAAGCCACTCTTCACTCATGCGACCCGTATAATTTTTTCTCTCCTCTTCTTCTGCTGCCTCTCTGATCTGTTTTTTCAATTCCCGATTCGTGACCAGGCAAAAGGTCCACGGCTGCTTATTTGCCCCACTTGGCGCAGTGCCAGCGATGCCAATGAGCAACTGCAAAACGTCAATTGGAATTGGATCGGGTGAAAATTGACGCACCGACCGCCGAAGAAGCATCGTTTTTTTTAATTCTTCCAACTTACCTCGCATGATTTCAGCGCTTAAACGAGCAGGCCGATAGGGAATAAATGGATATGGATTCATGGTTTCTTAATTGCATCAAAGAAAAGGTAAGTTTTTTTTCGATGAATGCTTGTTTTTATCAGATGAACAATTATCTTTGCTGCTCGAAATTAAAGTGAAATGATTCAAAGTACTTTTTCATGTTGTTGTTGTAGCGAGATGCAGACCATCCGGTAAAGCAATTCATGGAAGTATTTTAAAACATAAATATTTTCTAGAAAGCCCTCCGGATCACCGGGGGGTTTTTTGTTTTGGTTAGTAGTTTATTTAAAGTAGTGTTTTTAGTAAAAGTAGAAAAATGACAAATTCCATTCATCACTTCACCTGCTGTTGCTGCTGTTGTGAGCTCTTTCTTTCAGGAGGGTTTGGTTGAGTCATTTGTGTTCCACCAACAGAATTAAAGTCCCTCCTAGCTCAAAACAGGAGGGACTTTTTTTTGACTGTAACATGTGAAGTGGAAAAAGAACAGAAGACAGAAAAATTGCAGAATTACATAAAACTAATTATTTAAGATATGAGCGCACAGGCATTTGTTGGAGGAAATACTAGATGGGACGCCTATCAAAGAATTTTGGAACTTGAACATCTTGTTGGAAGAACCCCTCTATTCCCAATACAAAGATTATTTGTTAAGCAGGGAGTCGAGGTGCTGGTGAAATTGGAATGGCAACAATTTGGCGGAAGTGTAAAAGCTCGAGCAGCATATAACATCATCAGACGAGCAATAGAAAAAGGTGAACTTTCAGATGGCAAACGTCTCTTGGATGCAAGTAGCGGCAACACCGCGATCGCTTATGCAGTCTTTTCCGCGGTTGCAGGAATTCCTCTCACCTTGTGTGTGCCTGAAAACATATCGGACTACAAACGTCATTACCTAAATCAATTAGGTGTGGATTTGGTTTTCACAAGTAGACTTGAAGGAACTGATGGCGCTCAATATGCCGCGGCAGAACTCAACGATAAATTTCCCGGCAAATATTTTTATGCCGATCAATACAACAATGATAATAACTGGAAAGCTCACGTGCAATCTACAGCCCCTGAGATTTGGGAACAGACAGACGGACGAATTACTCACTTTGTTTGCGGCCTCGGAACCACTGGAACTTTTTCAGGAACCGGTACTGGATTGAAACAGATAAATTCCGATATCAAATTGATTTCTTGTCAACCTGATGCTCCCATGCACGGGCTAGAAGGATGGAAGCATCTTGAAACAGCGAAAGTACCCGGTATCTATAAATCAACTTTGGCGGATGAAGAAATGAGTATCTCAACTACTGCCGCTTTCGAACTTATTCCTCTTGCGGCCAAACATGAGGGACTTCTACTTTCACCTTCCTCTGCAGCCAATTTATATGCTGCTATTAAAGTGGCCGAGTCAATAGAAAAAGGCGTTGTCGTAACTGTTCTTCCCGATGAGAATAAGTCAATCTCTAAAAGTGCCGTCTAGATACTATGGAACAAAAAATAAATAAACTTCTCCTGGCATTTTCTGCCGAAACCACAATGATTATGATCAATGATGCAACGGAAATATTTCCAGATGAATGCTGTGGCTTTATGTTTGGTCGTGAAGAGAAGGGAGTTCGACTTATATCCGAAGTGAGATCAGTAACAAATCAAAAAGAAGGCGATAAGAGAAGAAGGTTTGAAATACTGCCTCTCGATTACATGCTCGCCGAAAGATATGCGGATGAAAGTGGTTTAGATTTATTGGGTATCTATCATTCCCATCCATTGCACCCGGCTATTCCTAGTGAACATGATAGAGTGGCCGCACAACCTTTTTTCTCCTACACGATTCTCTCGGTTTTTCCAGAAGAAAAAACGATCATCCGATCATGGAGATTAAATGACAATAAACTTTTTGAAGAGGAACAAATCCTAGAAGTTATATCCAAAGAAAACTAAACAACGAATAATAAATTAATCATGGCAAAAATCATTGTACCTACTCCGCTTCGCAAATTCACATCCGACAAGTCGTCGGTTGAAGTCTCGGGTAATACCGTTACAAGCGCGATTCTCGAACTAGTGAATCAACAACCAAACATCAAAAAACATCTTCTCGACGAAAATGAAAAGGTTCAACCGTTCATTCGGATTTTTGTGGGAGATGAAGATGTCAGCAACGATGAGATGGACACTACACCTATAACCGAAACCACTGTAATCAGTATCGTACCCGCAATTGCAGGGGGTAGTGTGAATAACTCTAACAATTGAAAATTTAAAGACAATGAGCGAAGTAAAATTCAGCAAAGAGGAACTTGAGCGTTATAGTAGACACCTCATTATTCCTGAATTCAATATAGAAGGCCAAAGAAAACTGAAGAACGCAAAAGTGTTGGTCATAGGAACCGGCGGATTGGGAAGTCCTGTGCTACTGTACTTGACAGCGGCCGGCATAGGCACTATTGGCCTCGTAGATTTCGATGTTGTCGATCAAAGTAATCTGCAACGGCAAGTTTTGTTTACGGTAGATGATGTTGGTAAACACAAGGTCGACGCTGCTATTCAACGTTTGAAAGGTCTGAATCCTAACGTGAATTTTGTGGCCCACAAAACGAGAATCACTTCGGAAAATGCACTCGACATAATTAAGGACTATGATGTTGTAGCCGACGGAACCGATAATTTCCCTACGCGATATCTCGTAAATGATGCATGTGTTCTCCTCAATAAAGTGAATGTTTACGCCTCGATTTTCAGATTCGAAGGACAGCTATCTGTTTTTAATTACATAGACGAAAATGGAAATATCGGTCCAAATTATCGAGATATGTTCCCTCTGCCTCCGCCTCCAGGATTAGTTCCGAGTTGTGCCGAAGGTGGTGTTATCGGAGTGCTTCCTGGAATCCTAGGTTCGTTGCAGGCCAATGAAGTGATCAAGGTGGTTTCTAAAGTCGGAGAGCCGATGAGCGGTCGCTTTTTCATTTTTGATGCTTCTGCATTTGAAACGCGCATTCTGAAAATTAAACGCAATCCGGCCAATCCGCTCAATGGAGACAATCCTACTCAGAAAGGTTTGATTGATTATGTTCAGTTCTGTGGAATAGGCCCCGATGTGGAGGAGAACAAAGATGAAGTGCAAGAAATTGATGTATTTGAACTGAACAAGTGGATCGAGTCGAACCAAGATTTTCAATTGATTGATGTGCGCGAACCATACGAATATGAAATAGCAAACATCAACGGCGAGTTGATCCCTCTTGCTCAAATTTCTTCTCAAGTGGAAGCTATTTCCCGAGATCGAAAAGTTGTAATTCATTGCAGAAGCGGTGTCAGAAGTGCAAAGGCAATCCGAGAATTGCAATCGCTGTATGGATACAACAACCTGATAAATCTCAAAGGGGGAATCCTTGCCTTTGCCAAGGAAATAGATAATTCTATTCCGACCTATTGATTTTCATAGTGTTAGCGTAATGCGGTGCTACCGAAACGTATTGCATTGGATTTGAGGATAGAGGGCACGTAAATTCGTGCCCTCTAATTGTTTTAAATATGTTCATCATCTCAGAAATTTTCCCTCAACACGGTGGCAGCCTAGATGTTGCCGAGCAAATGATTCTTCAAAGCAAAATGGCAGGAGCCGATGCTGTGAAGGTTCAACTGTACACCGCAACTCAATTCGGTGCTGAAAGGGCCTATCTCGAACTTGATAAAAGAGGTTTGAAGAGGCTTAGTGATTTTGCAAAAAATCTGAATATTCCTCTATTCGGAACTCCATTCACCGAGGAACGCCTCGAGTGGTGCTTGGAATTTGAGTTGCCCTACCTGAAAGTTGCAGCCAGAATGCACAAAGAAATGCCTGCCCTTGTTGCCCGCATTATGGCAAGCAATCTGCCAACATTTGTGTCTGTGCCCAGCGATACGCCTATCAACGAAATCGAAATTCATCCAAATGCTACATATCTCTTCTGCGTTGTGAAATATCCAACCCGTGTGGATGAGTTCGAAATGCCTGATTTTAAAAACTCTCCGTTTAAAGGAATCAGCGACCATACCCTCGGCAACGCAGGTGCATTATTTGCCTCTGCTCATGGTGCGAAGTATCTTGAAAAACACTTCACTTTAAGGAAGTCTTTCCAATTCGAAACGGAGAAGGCCCACTTGGGTTCAATGGATATGAATGATCTGACAGAGATTAAACAGACAGCTTTCGAATTTGAAAGAATTCGCAAAACACTGGGGATGGATTGATCATCGCAGCATGCTGATAAAGGAGTTTAAAGAGGTCAGAAAGTCTCTCAAAAAGATTTTGTCTTCCTACAAAAGGGAAAATGAAACTATTTCCAATGAATTTCTGGTTAGAACCTGCTTACTCGAAAATATTTCTTTCCAATTGCCTGCTACTGCTGCAGACGATCCGTGGATTGGATTGAGAGAGTGGATTAGAAATTCTCGAAAAATATTCTCCTCGCAAACTGCCATTAAAGAACTCGATGCCAAAGGAAATGTAGCAGTGATCGGAGGATATACCGCCCAGTCAGAAGCCATTGTGAAATACATCGAATTTGAATCTGGTGAAAAGCTAAATTTGTATTTTGGAAAAGCTGAATGGCCGCAAATGCCAAAAGTCAATAAGTTGCTCTACTGGATTCTTTGGTCTCATGCTTGCATGCCTTTTGTTTTGAAATGTTTGTTTTCAAAGTATCGTGCAAATTGGGCTCTCCTCATTCGCGAACTGAACGACACCGCTGTTTTCATGTATTGGCTCAAGTTCTATCAAATTAAACGTCTATACGATTTTTTGCCCTATGAACTGGAGTCAAATTGGATATCATGGCTTTGTTTCCAAAGGGGTATTGAAGTAGTGAAAATCCCGAGCAGCGGACCATTGGCGACTCATAACTCCATCTTAATCTCCGACAAAATTGTTTTCAGTTCGCCTTATCACTTCGAGGAATTGAAGGTATTCAATCACTCTATCAGATACAAGAAAATTCTGAAGTGGGGCCCTGAACGAGCTTTTCAATATATCAATAGATACCAACGCGAAAAGCCAATTTCTCATCCAAAGGTTCTCGGTTTTTATTCGCATGCATCATGGGTTCGTTTGTCACAAGATCACTCCGATGTAGGAATGAATATCCCTGAAGCGGAAGAACTCCTCTTGAAAGATTTGTCGCGTTTTGTAACTGAGAACCCCAATTACTCGATTCGCGTTTTTCTGCATCCAAGGGAGAAGGCGAAGGATGTTCTTAATCAAGCCGTAACTTATTATGGGCAGATGTTGGGAAAAGGGCGTTTTCATTTTGCAAATTTTGAGGTGCCAACTACCGCTTCATTCGAGGAGGCAGAAATAGCTTTGTCTGCTTTCAGTACAATACTCTTCGAACGACTTTTTTGTGGCTACAAAACCATGATCGGCAATTATGGAATCCCTTCTTTTCCGATCAATGGAAGCGATCTAAATCACATTTGCTTCGGTAGTTATGAAAGGATGAGTGAACTGATCGTGCGCTTTTCTTTGGTAAACGAATTGGAGTTTTTTGAACAAACGAATCTAGTGGATTACCTTTGGAACTCTTATCCATCGTGGTGTCACAAAAGTTGAGCTATCTCTATCTTTGAGGCCATCAACTCTCACAATGAATTCGAACCCTGAGGCCATTATTATTGTAAACTTTGATTTTCCGCCAAACCAAGGAATAGGTGGAAGACGTTGGGCAAAACTCGCCAAAGGACTTGCTATGCGTGGTGTAAAGGTTTTTGTAATAAAGGCAGATCCGATCAAAGGGAACAAAACTTCTTCTTGGCAGAAAGATGTGAGCTCTTCCAATATAGAGATTCATTCTATTCCCCGAATGTATCCTCAGAGTATTTCGCACCCAAAGCGCACTGTGCTGAACAAAATTCGATATGTAAGTGCAATGAGAAATTTGCGAAAGAAAGAAAAGGGTACCTTATACGACGTCGCCATTGGTTGGTCTGAGCTGCTGCAATCCAAACTAAATGAAATTGTGTCCACTCATAAAACGAATGTTTTAATTGCAACCGGTGCACCTTTCAATGCTTTGTATTACTGTGCACTATTTGCAAAGAAAAATCCGAATTTGAAATTTGTTGCTGATTATAGAGACCCATGGCTCACGGCCAAAAATTATGGAATGCCATTCTTATCGGACCAAGCAAAAGCCGAAGAGAATAGAAAACAGGATTTTGTTTTTGGAGAAGCAGATATTGTCATTTCTCCATACCGCGAACTAACAGATAAACTGGTTGAGGAATCATCTCACCTCACTTTACCAAATATAAGTTTTCAGGTACTTCCACATTTCTATGATGAAGATGATACGAAAAATGCGCAAGTAATGTCGGTGAAAGACCAAGTCCTTAGCTTCGTCTATGGCGGCGCTTTGTACACGGGCACCAAAGAACTTATTGCCGATTGGGTGAGCTATCTGGATTCTTGTCGAGAAAATCAACCCGAACTTTATAGTCGTGTGCATTTCAAAATTTTCACAGACAATCTGATCGAATCCGAGGCATTTGCCAATCATTCCTGTGTTACTATTTCCCCAACCATTGGCAGTGGAATATTTGCAGAAATGGCTAAGGCAACTTTTTGTTTGGTCATTTCTGCCGACTACAACAAGAATCAATTTACCACCAAATTTTTTGAGTATCTACCTCTGCGCAAGCCCTTTCTTTATTTAGGTCCGGAAGGAGAACTTTCGCAGTTTATCGAATCAAATAAATTGGGCTTAAGAATTTCAGATTTTCACAAGGATATTCCAAAATTGATCGAGCAATATGATTCCGACCATTTGGATTTTAATGGTCAATTTGATATTTCAAATTATACGCTTGTAGCTGCTACCGAACGACTGTTAAAAATGATCCGATGAAAATCCTCTATTATAATCCTCATCCAAATCTTTCTTTGTTTTCGCCGAGCGGACCAGGAACTCACATGCGCGAGGTAATTGAAGCATTGGAGAGAAAGGGGCATACGGTAATTAAATTTATTGCAGGTGACGACGAAGGACTTAACAGACCAAACACAAATATTGAACGGACCGGATTTAAGGCTTTGTTCAAGTGGTTGACTCCCGATTGGATATGGCAGAGTTTGAAGGATTGGGATCTAAAGCGGTGTGATAAAAGGTATGCGCGCAAACTTGAAAGATTGATTGAAAGCGAAAGGCCTGATGTCATTTATGAAAGGGCATATTACCTGATGGCCTCCGGAGTGATTACTGCAAAAAAGTTCGGTATACCTTTGATTATGGAGATGAATGCTCCGTACACCGAAGAAAAGATTTATCTGGAGGGAAAGTCCTTTTTCATTCAACAATCTCATGCGATAGAAAAACTGCAAGTGCAAAGTGCCGACAAGATTTATGTCGTTTCCTCCGCGCTTTTGGGTTACTTCCAAAAACGGTATCCTGACGTCGTGGAAAAAATAGTTGTAATTCCCAATGCGATTAATCCGTTTAAATCTTATTCAAATTCCGCACTTTTGGCTGCCATAAGGTCTCAATACAGGATTAGAAGCTCCGAATTTGTGATTGGTTTTGTGGGCTCAATATTCAAGTATCATGGGGTTGATCGACTTCTTGAAGCGTATGCGAAACTTACATCGGATTTGCCGGAAACGCAATTTCGATTGATGATAGTAGGAGATGGAATGGTGCTCCCCGAATTGAAAAAACAGGCATCCGAATTGGGTATTTCTGCAAAGGTTATATTTTTTGGTAATGTGCCTCACAAAGATGTGTATAGCTATATCGAAATGATGGATATTGCTGTAATGGCCGGTAGTAATTGGTATGGTTCTCCAGTAAAAGTTTTTGAGTATGGCGCTATGTCCAAGGCAATTGTTGCACCAGACAATGTTCCCCTTCGAGATGTTATGAATCAAGGCTCAGAGGGTATTCTCGTGGGCGAAGGGGCGTCTGATGTTTATGATGCTTTGAGAAAATTGGTCTCAGATAATGAACTGAGAAAAAATCTGGCAGAGGCATTTCACCGCAAAGTAGTTGCAACCTATACTTGGGATAAAGTGGCTTCGGACATCATTTCAAATGCTGAAATGCTCATACAGAAAAAGACTATTCATACTTCAAAGAAAGAAGGATACAACTAGGCTTTACATGACTTCTATGAAAATAGCATTGCTTACAGATGGCATCTACCCCTTTGTTTTAGGGGGCATGCAGCGACATTCGGGCAACGTGCTAAAGCAAATGTTGGAACGTGGACATGAAGTTACTCTTGTGCATTGCGTTCCATGGAATGCAAAAGAGATGCCTGATAGAAACACCGTAATGGAGAAAATTGGTCTTTCGAATGGCGCACATTTTGAGGCCATTGTACTTCGCTTTCCAAAACCGGGAATACTTCCAGGACATTATCTAAAGGAGTCGTATCAATACGCTAGAAAAATTTACGATGTCCTAAAAAGTCAAATCTCAGGATTTGATTTCATTTATGCGAAGGGATTTTGTGCTTGGCATATTTTGCATGAAAAGTCTCGCGGTGCGCAAATGCCTCCGGTAGGTGTCAAATTCCATGGTTATGAGATGTTTCAGAAGGATGCTAATTTGAAAGCAAAACTTCAATCTTTAATGCTGAGAGGTCCAGTGAGATGGAACAATACTCAGGCAGATGTGGTTTTTTCTTATGGGGGGCATATTACCGAGATCATCAAAGGTTTGGGTGTTACTGAAGGTCATATTGCTGAAGTATCCGGCGGTATTGATCCGGAATGGATTTCTCTAAACGATCGAAAGGCAACTCAGGGTATTCGAAAATTCCTTTTCATTGGTCGAAATGAACGCCGAAAGGGTATTGAAGAATTGCACAGCGTATTATCTAAATGGGAAGACACAGATCCGATTGAATTTCATTTTATCGGTCCCATTTCTCAAAGTGTTCGTCTGAAAAAGTCTTATGTTAATTATCATGGCTCCATTTCCGATTCGGCTAAAATTCGAGAAATCATGGATAAATGTGATGTCCTCGTGGTTCCATCCTTTTCTGAGGGTATGCCAAATGTAATTCTTGAAGGCATGGCAAGGGGCATGGCCGTTATTGCTTCAGATGTGGGCGCCGTAAACATAGAGGTAGATGAAAATACAGGTTGGTTGATCCAACCAGGCGATGAAAATGCCCTAAGGAAAGCCATTCTCATTGCCGCCCAATGCAGCCCCAGGGATTTGCTGCTCAAACAGTCGGCAGCTCGAAGAAAAGTGAAGGAATTGTTCCTTTGGCCATCGGTAGTTAAAAGACTTGAGACAGCCATTTTCCGATATACCGAAGCGCAGGATCAGGTTTCCTGAGTTTTTTCTGATTTGTCAAGCTATTTTCGCAAAGTGACAAACAAAGCCATCTATTTCTCCGGTCTCAATGGACTCCGTTTTTTTGCGGCTTTTGCAGTAATTGTTACACACATTGAGCTGATGAAGAAGTATTTCGGATTCGATAATTTGTGGGTCGACTCTGGATCCGTATTTACTTCTGCACCCATCAATCATGTGCTCAATAACGAAAAACATTTTTTGAGTCCTCTTGTTGCAGAATCAGGACCTCTCGGAGTTGTATTTTTCTTTGTGCTGAGTGGGTTTTTGATAACCTACCTGCTTTTCAGAGAAAAAGAACAAGAGGGCAATATAGATATTGGGAGTTTCTACATGAGGCGCATCCTTCGAATATGGCCCTTGTATTTTCTCATCTTTATCATTGGTTTTTTCTTGCTCCCACAATTGCCTTGGTTTTATGTAAAAGGCCAATCGGAGGCATTCAACCAAAATTTTTGGGGAAACTTCTGGTGTTATCTTTTCTTCGTCCCTAATTTGGCTTACTCCATGTTTATGGCTGTACCAAACATCGGTCAGAGTTGGAGTATTGGTGTAGAAGAACAGTTTTATCTTATATGGCCCGTGCTGTTAAAATACTTCAAAAATAGCTTGAGAGTCATCCTAATCTTCGGTGTTCTTTTGGTTGCAATAAAGGTGGTCGTCCTACTTCTAGCAAGCGGTGAGGAGTTTACAGCCCTCCGAAAGTTTCTTGCAATGAGTAAATTGGAATGTATGAGTCTAGGTGGACTAGGGGCGTGGTTGGTGTTTTACAAAAAACAGGCTTGGTTAAATATTTTCTTTTCTCCCATTACCCAAATAGTAGCCATCATTGCTATACCACTACTTGTCTATTTCACTCCACCGTTTTTGCAAAATGGAATTCATCTAGTGTATGGATTTTGTTTTCTTGTTGTCATTTTGAATGTCTCATTTGGACCATCGTCGCTCATAAAATGCAAGGGTCGGATATGGACTTTCCTTGGCAAAATATCTTATGGAATTTATATGTATCATCTGATGGTGATTGTTTTACTGCTTTCGATTATACGCTATTGCGGCGTTGAAGGTCGTACAATGAGCCCATTTATAAATCTAGCTTTGTACTTCAGTGCTACTTTGATTACTGTGGCCATTTCATATCTTTCCTATGAATTCTTTGAAAAGAAATGGATAGCTATGAAAGGTAGGTTCACTAAGGTAGTAAGTGGGAGCGATAGCGTAATAAAAAATTCAGAAATAGGGATTTAGACAACATTGAATAACAAGTATGTCATATTTGCGATTTACCTGACCATCTTCGTCAGTTCAATTGTATTCTTTAAGGAGCCTTTCGAGGGTTACTTGAGCTATATAGTTTATCTTTTGTTTTTCCCCATCTTCATCATGAGATACGGCTTTCCTAAGTTGCCTTTTATCATTTTCCTTCCGCTCCTCATAGCAGGAATTACTTATATACAGATTGGCTCAAATGAGACTGGTCAGTTTATCAAAATTTTCACTGGTTTCTTTTTGTCCGTGGTCTTTTACCACTATGTAATTGATTTATTCCAATCGGATGTCCGACAACTATTTAAATATTACATAACGGGTGCTTATATAGTTTCAATTATTGGTATTATTCAAATCCTTTCATATCAAATAGGTTTTAAACCGGGATATGACTATGGTTTCATACTCAACAAGTGGAGCGTAACCCAAGGTGGTTTTGGTATTCGTATGAATTCTATTTTCTCCGAACCTTCCTATTTCGCCGCGGTAATTGCTCCTGCTTTTTTTGTAGCGATTTACAATTTGTCTACTGGAAAAAAACTATTCATGACCAGAAGGAGAAGCATAATCATTGGTATTGCCTACCTACTTACTTTTTCCAGTCTGGGGATTTTCGGTATTTATTTGGCTATATTACTGTTGCTTCTGAACTTCGGATTCATTCGATATGCCTTTATTTTCGCACCTATCTTTTACTTTACTTTCACCTATGCTTATGAAAGTGTACCTGAATTTAGAGCAAGGTTTGATGGGACGTTTGACATCTTTACAACAGAAGATTTCAGAAATAATGAAATCCATGGGTCGAGTTTCGTTTTGTATAACAACTATCACGTTGCATTGGAAAACTTTAAGAGAAACCCCATATTTGGAACTGGTTTGGGCTCTCACCCCACGGCATTTGAAAGGTACTCACTTACCAACTTGCAAGGTGTTGTAGATATCGACTTCAATAAGCAGGATGCGAATTCTATGGCTCTAAGGTTAATGTCCGAAACGGGACTATATGGACTGATCTTTATGTTGGTTTTTTTGGTTAGATGCTGGGTCTTCAAACCTCGTTCATCATCCGATGAAATGTGGGTAATGTCAAACGCCGTAGTGCTTATTATCTTACTTTATCTCTTTAGACAAGGTCACTACTTCCTCAATGGATTTCCATTTTTTCTCTGGTTGTTTTATTACATCTGGAAGGAAAACAAACGCGAGCGAATTGAACGCAATGAGTTGGATTCTGCGGATGAAAATAATAATCAAACGGAACTGATCTCTCAGTGAAGGAAAGACAAAACATAGTTTTTCTTTACACCGAACTGGCTGGGTATTTTATGGCATGTATCCGCAGTTTGGTGAAACACTATGATGTTTCTGTCCATATAATCCGCTATCCGGTAAATGCAGAAGCACCTTTTCAGTTTGACTCGGATGAAGGAATTTATTTTTATGATAGAGCATCCTTTACCAATGAGGCTTTATCAGATACAATTGATAGGATTTGTCCTGATGTCATCTTAGTTTCGGGTTGGATTGATAAAGGTTATTTGGAAGTATGTGACAAGTATTTTGCTAGAATCCCAACGGTGCTATTGATGGACAATCAATGGAAAGGTTCTGTGAAACAAAGACTAGCGGGATATATAGATCCTTTTAAACTGAAGAAACGTTTTTCGCACGTCTGGGTTCCAGGTCAACCTCAAAAGAAGTATGCACTCAAGTTTGGTTTCAAAGAAAAGAATATCAGAACTGGTTTTTATTGTGCCGACACGACATACTTCAATGTGGTGTACAATAATTTCATGAGCAGATCTGAATTGGTTAAGCCAAAGAAGTTTCTATTCATCGGTCGCTATCTCGATTTTAAAGGAATATTTGGACTCTGGAGGGTATTTGTAGAACTCGCGGCGCAAAATCCCGAGTGGCAATTGGTCTGCATGGGTACAGGGGAGGAGTGGGAAAGAAGGATTATACATGCACAGATCAAGCATTTGGGATTCGTACAACCCGAAGTTTTAGAAACATATATTAATGATGCTTCATTTTTTGTAATGCCAAGTGTAATTGAACCTTGGGGAGTTGTGCTACACGAAATGGTAGCTGCCGGCATGCCTGCTATTGTAACCTCCGAGGTTGGATCTGCATCTGCTTTTGTTCGAAATGGGGAGAACGGGTTTGTGATTAAACCTGCCGACAGAAATGCTCTGAAGGCTGCAATGCAAAAGGCTATTATGATCACAGACGAGGAATTTGTGCACATGAAAAGGAGAAGTCACGAATTATCGCAATCTGTGGATATGTCTAAATGGACACAAACTATACTAGATATATGCGCAGAATCAATACTTTCGAAGCATGGCTAATATTCTGATTACAGGTGGTGCTGGTTTTATTCCTGGTTCTCTAGGTACAAAACTGGCTTTCAATTCGCAAGATCAGATTTTTGCATTCGATAATTTTGTTACGGGTGATCGCGCAAAAATCCCCAAATCCAATTATCCGAATACTCATTTTATAGAAGGTGATGTGAATGTGTGGAACGATATCGAAGGGGTCTTTAAGGAGTATAATGTTCACTACGTTTTTCATTTTGCTGCTTTGGTAGGAGTAAAACGTACACTCGAGAATCCGGTAAGTGTGTTGCGCGATATTGAGGGCATAAAAAATGTACTAGAACTCTCCCGAATTTTTGGGGTCAAACGTATTTTCTATTCAAGTTCTAGTGAAGTGTATGGTGAACCGGTTCATATTCCACAAAACGAACACACGACTCCACTAAACTCCAGATTGCCATACGCCATTGTAAAAAATGCGGGCGAGGCATTTTTGAGATCCTACCACAAAGAGTATGGACTTGATTATACAATCTTTCGGTTTTTTAATACTTATGGTCCACAGCAAAGCGACGATTTCGTAATATCGAGATTTATCAGAGCGGCTCTCATCAACAAGGATATTGCAGTTTATGGCGACGGCAGCCAGACCCGGACATTCTGCTATATTGATGATAATGTTGATTTATGTGAACGTTCTTTGCGCTCTAATTTATTTGTGAATGATGTCGTTAATGTCGGTTCTGAAGTCGAGACGACCATTCTCGATTTGGCAAAATTGATAATTGAAATAACAAATTCATCCTCTAAAATAATTCATATGCCGGCACTTGAAGAGGGTGATATGACCAGAAGAAAGCCCGATAATTCAAAAATGAAAACTGCTCTCGGTAGAGATTTGATTTCTCTGAGCGATGGATTGAGTAAAGTGATTAAAGTTTTTACAAAGTAAAATATGTGCGGGATTAGTGGAATATACGGATTTGCTGACAAGGAGTCTGCAGGTGCACTCTTGAAGCGAATGAATGATTCGATTGCACATAGAGGCCCGGATGCATCAGGAGTGTACATCGATGAGATGGTGGCTCTCGGTCACAGACGTCTATCCATTATCGATACTTCTGCGGATGGAAATCAGCCTTTCTACAATTCGGATAAATCTCTTATTTTGGTGTTCAATGGTGAGATATACAATTATCTCGAGTTGAAGGAACAACTCAAGAGCGAATATGAATTTCGAACCAACAGCGATTCCGAAGTTCTGCTCGCAGCTTATTCCATTTGGGGGAAAGAATGTCTACAAAGGTTTAATGGGATGTTCGCTTTTGTAATTTGGGACAAAATAGAGGGTCAGCTTTTTATTGCACGTGACAGAATGGGTGAAAAGCCATTGTATTATACTTACCAAAATAAGAGCTTCGCATTTGCATCGGAGCAAAGGGCATTGCTTGCTGGTTCCTTCGCAAAGGCAAAGCTAGCCTCCGATCATCTTGGAGAATACCTAGCCTATCAAACAGTGCATTCGCCTGCAAGTATTCTGGAGGATGTACACTTGGTGCCGGCAGCTCATTTTGCAGTTGTCACCAAAAATGGTCTTGCTTTTACAGAGTATTGGAATCCCGCGAAAAACTCGAAAACGTCTATAGACAGCGATACTTCGGCTCAAGGGAAAATTTTTGATCTACTCCAATCTTCTGTTGAAATGCGCATGAGGTCGGATGTGCCTTTCGGTGCATTTTTATCGGGTGGTATAGACTCAAGTGCTGTAGTGGGTTTGATGAGCAAAATAGCCCCTGGTCGGGTTGAAAGTTTTTCGGTTGCTTTTTACGAAAAGGAGTTCGATGAAAGCCGATGGTCTTCTGAAGTGGCTGCTCTATTCGGTACGAAACATCATGAGATTCGCGTAAGTGCCAATCAGTTTTTGGAGCTCATCCCTGAGGCGCTCGATGCAATGGATCATCCGGGTGGAGATGGGCCAAATACCTACGTTGTGTCTAAACTTACCCGCGAAGCTGGCATTAAAATGGCATTAAGCGGCTTGGGTGGCGACGAGTTGTTTGCCGGTTACGACGTCTTTCGCCGAATGAAAACACTCGAGGCCAATAAATGGTTGAACGTGGCTCCTCATGCAATGCGATCTTTAGGGGGTACTTTTTTGGCTAAAATGGCCCCGTCTGTGGCTACCAAGAAGATCCGTGAAATTTTGTCCCTTGCCGAAGTTGACTTTGCAAATGCTTATCCACATTCTCGGAGAGTGCTGGCGAATGCAGATTTGGATTCGTTGATATATCAAGTGGGTAACCCGTCCAAAACTGTTGATGCCATATGCAAAGAGGTTGGCAACTCAACTTTACCACTTTTATCAAAAGTTTCTGTGGCGGAAATGCGCACATATATGCAGAATGTACTCCTACGTGATGCAGATCAAATGAGTATGGCTCATGCTCTCGAAGTCCGTGTGCCATTTTTGGACCATCGATTGGTTGAGTATGTATTGTCCGTCCCAGACAACATCAAGTTTCCCAATACTCCAAAACAATTACTGGTCGACTCGCTGAAAGGTTTGTTACCAAAGAACATTACCAGCCGAAAAAAAATGGGCTTCACATTTCCATGGAAATTATGGATGAAAAATGAACTACGTGTTTTGTGTGAAACTAATCTACAATATTTGAATGAGTCAGGATTGTTCAAACCGGAATCTATAAAAACTTTATGGAATCGGTTTTTGGCTGACGATCCATCGGTTACTTGGTCGCGATTATGGCATCTCGTAGTTCTGGGTCATTGGATGAAAAAAAACGGTATTAAAGGATGAGCACTGCGGATGTAATCAGTACTATCGGAGTATTATTTATACTCATAGCTTTTTTTGGCCTGAGCATAAAATGGTTTGACGCAGAGGATAAGATTTATCTGTGGCTCAATATCATGGGTGCAGGTTTGGCATGTTGGGGTTCTTGGTTGATTCCGGCTTGGCCATTTGTTGTGCTTGAGGCTGTATGGGCCTCTGTAGCGTTAATTACTTTAGTAAGACTTAGGAATAATTGATATATCAACGAAATAATATTTTGATTTTTACCGAATGGTTCTACCCGGGATTTAGAGCAGGTGGACCTATTTCGTCTATTGTGAATATGGTGGACTCAATTTCCGAGGCTAATTTTTTTATTGTCACAGGAAATCGCGATCTGAATAGCAAAAGTCCATACGAAGATATTCCCACAGGTAAGTGGATCGAATACAATGATCATACGAAAGTGATGTACTTGGATGATGCTTCCATAAACAATCAATCTATTACCGGGATTTTGAGCCAAATCCCTTTTGATATTTGTTATTTGAATTCACTTTTTTCACCTTACTTCACTCTTGTTCCTCTGTGGTATTGCTCGCGCAAAGGGCATAAAGAAAGAGTGATCTTGGCTCCACGTGGTATGCTCAAGCCGGGTGCACTTTCCGTAAAATCAGGAAAGAAGAAGCTGTTCTTGAAATTGGTTTCAATGCTGAAGATATTCAATAGAATCGGTTGGCACGCTTCATCTGAAATAGAGGCAGAGGAAGTGCGGTGGCACTTCGGCGATTTGAGCAATGTGTATGTTGTACCAAATATTGCACGCATGCAGTCAGAGGCTTTCGAACCTGTAAAAAAGGAAAGCGGTGAATTAAGACTCGTGACCGTTGCACGTATTTCACCGGAAAAGGGAATGAGCGAAGCGGTTCGTTTTTTGGATCAACCGGCATTGGAAAATATGCGTATCCATTGGACTTGGATTGGACCTGTAGGTGATACTGATTATTTTGACGAATGTCTAGGTCGGCTGAAGAGAATGGATCACGTGCACTTTGATTTTAAAGGTGAATGTAATCCGAGGCAAGTACCGGATATGATTCGAGAGGCACACTGCTTCTATTTGGCAACTCGCGGAGAAAATTACGGACATGCAATTGCCGAAGCCTTGTCAATGGGAAAACCCGTTATAATATCAGATCGTACCCCTTGGAGAAATCTTCGAAATGAAAGGGCCGGCTATGACCTGCCTTTAGATGACATTTCTTTTTTAGAGGCTTTGCTAGAAATGGTGGAAATGGGTCAGGTGGAGTATAGTAAATGGTCTACGTTCTCCCGAAGTTTTGTGCTCAGGCAGGTAGACAATGACAACGGAATTGTGGGAACGAAAAAAATGTTTGGCATAGATTAAAGCAAGTTCCAACAAAGTCTTTATTCTTTCTTAGACCAACAAATGAGGTCTTCTGGCCAAGCAGAAAAATTATTCTTTTTTTTACATAAAAATGCTAAATGGTATTGAACTGACACCTTACCTTCACGCTCCATTTTTCTACTAATGAATCTAGTCATTCTTTCCCGCGACCCGAAGTTGTACAGCACCAGAAGATTGGTGGAGGCCGGACAATTAAGAGGTCATGATGTGCGCGTGGTGGATCACCTGAAGTGCAATCTTGTAATTGAAAAGCAGTACCCAAAAGTTTTCTATAACGGAGAGGAATTGACCGGTGTAAATGCCATTATCCCGCGAATAGGCGCTTCTGTTACATTTTATGGAACGGCTGTGGTGAGGCAGTTTGAAATGATGAACGTGTTTACTGCGGTGGAGTCTCAAGCCTTGGTGCGCTCGCGAGATAAACTCAGAAGTATGCAGATACTTTCTAAGGCTGGTTTGGGATTGCCAAAGACCGTTTTCACGAATTATTCGAGAGACGTCGAAAAAATCCTGAAAGAGGTGGGAGGGGCGCCTGTGGTGATCAAACTGCTTGAAGGAACTCAAGGTTTGGGTGTAGTGCTGGCTGAAAACAAAAAGGCGGCTACATCAGTTATTGAGGCCTTCAACGGTCTAAAGGCTCGTGTGATTGTTCAAGAGTTTATAAAAGAGGCAAAGGGCGCCGATATTAGAGTTCTTGTTGTAGATGGTCATGTTGTAGGTGCCATGAAACGCCAAGCCAAAGAAGGTGAATTCAGATCGAATTTGCACAGAGGTGGAAGTGCCGAAGTAATAGAGCTTACCCGCGAAGAGGAAATAGCCGCCGTCAAAGCGGCAAATGCCCTAAAACTGGGTGTTGCCGGTGTCGATATGCTTCAAAGCGAACGTGGACCTCTCATTATTGAGGTAAATTCATCGCCCGGATTAGAGGGTATTGAGAAAGCTACAGGAAAAGATATAGCAGGCCAAATTGTGAAATACATCGAAAAGCACATTTGACGCAATATCTCTAACGCGGGCTTCCGAGCAAAAATCTGGATGACGTATCTACCAAAAAGCGCTGGTTTAATGTCTTACGTCCTATCAACACCTGATAACGCATATCACCCCTGTCGGTAAGCGAGACCTCACTTACTACTTTTCGGTTGTTGATTCGAATAGATATTCTCACACAATACCTCAATTCCGAATTCCCAAAGGAACTCTTAACCTGCTTCTGCATGAAAGTGTCGAAATACAAGGTTCGGGCTCCGCTGCCATCAAGATCAAACACTGCTTCAAGAATTCTTCGGTCGCCTTCATCTATTTCCCTGCATGAAAGACAGTGTATGGCAGTTCGATAAGCACCAGTATCAACTTTGGCTTCTACATTGCCGGGGCACAGTTCCGGGAGTAGAATCATTTCGAGCCTACCAATGATCTGAAATTTGGGGTGTTTTTTTTTCTTTTTTCGAGCCATCTGCTTAGCTGCCGGAAAGGATTTTTTTTACCCACTCAGATACTATTTTTCCATCTGCCTGACCAGCGAGTTTCTTTGTCGCAAGGCCCATTACCTTACCCATGTCAGCAATCGAGGATGCTCCGGTTTCGGCTACAACTGCTCGGATGACCTCAGCGATTTTTTCTTCCGAAAGTGGCTCCGGAAGGTAAGATTGAATTACCGTAGCCTGTTTCAATTCATCGTTTAGCAAATCTTCCCGGCCTTGAGTGCGGTATATGTCGGCCGACTCGTTGCGCTGTTTCAGTAGTTTGTTCAAGATGCCTAAACCCACGCTATCATCCACCTTACCATCACCACCTTCTTTAGTCATCTCTATAAGAAGCTTAGATTTTATATCTCTCAATGCCATCAAACGGTCTTTATCTCCGCTCTTCATGGCTTCTTTAATGTCGTTGTTGATTTTCTCGGTGAGATTCATGGTCGTTCCAATTTAGACTGCAATGTTAGGAAAAATACTACAGGATATGGAGATCAACTTAAATTTGATCTTCGAGCTGTTTTCTGCCCCTGATCGTAACGTTTCCGGCTAATTTGGGATATTCAATTGCACACTACCTTTGCTGCTATCAAGATCATCATAGATCATACGGATCCCCATATTCACCTTATAATTCATTCCTTATTTTGGAATCTCAAATCATCCAATATTTTAAAGCTGAAAGATATGAAAGTCTCATATTTATGGCTGTTGGTGCTTCCGCTATTGCTGCTGCTGCATACTTTTTATTGAAGCAGAAGACTTCATTTCACTATGGACTTTCTACAGGAATAGTGGCTATTGGCTTGATCCAAATTATAGTGGGGTATTCGGTTTATTCGCGTACCGAAATGCAGGTCCTGGAGTTGAAAAATCTCTACGAAAATGATCGACCGGGTTATGT
>JAWXBG010000176.1:0-9532 GCA_034439875.1 Flavobacteriales bacterium | reverse complement strand
TTCCATATAAACGGACCAATCGTATTGTTTGATTGAACGCGCTGCTTCTGGTCAAACCGGAACCCCCATTGGCCCATTGACAAATGTGCACATTCACAGGACAGAATAGAAATATTCAGTTTTACTGATCCAACCACTTCTTGAAATCCGTTCCACGTTGCCGGCTTACAAGAACTTCCGTTTGGAAGGATGGTTTGAGGGTGATGTTGTAGCGATGATTAAAGTGGGGGTCTATCCGATCTATACTTTGTAACGAAATAATCATCTGACGATTGATTCGGAAAAAGGCATCTGGATTGAGCTGTGATTCTATTTCTTCTAATGTCGATTCGACAATAAATCTCTCCCCGTCTTTTACCACTAAAAAAGTAAAGCCATCATCGCTAAAGAAGTACGCAACGTCTTCAATGTTTACGAAGGCAAGTCGACCGCCGGGTTTTACTAAAAATCTTTTTTTGAAGGGACTACCCGCTTCGCGCATCGCATAAACAAGTCTTGTGTAGTCTACAGCACCCTTTGATACCTCTTGACGCAATGTAAAGTACTTTTCTATGGCAGTCTTTAAGTCTTCTTTTTCAATGGGCTTTAGGAGATAGTCGATGCTATTTACTTTAAAAGCCTTGATGGCATATTGATCATAAGCAGTAGTAAAAATCACAGGAGCCGGAGCGGAGGACTGCGAAAAGATGTCGAAACTAAGGCCGTCAGCCAAGTGAATGTCCATGAATATAAGATCGACTTCCGGATTGCTTGCAAAGTACTGAACGGATTCTTCTACACTATCCATTTCGTAAATCACAATGGAATTAAGAAGCAACTCTGATATCAGCCGCTTCAATTGTCGCGCTGCTGGCTGTTCATCTTCTATGATGATTATTCGCAGTGCTTCGGAAAAGTTATTGCGTTCATTCATGGCTTGCCGTGATATTGTTCTATGTTCATCAATGGTAAACGCACTTCAAATGAAAGTTCATTTTCCGAAACATCAATTTCCCTATGAAAGGTTAATATGAATCGTTGATTGATATTTTTCAACCCCATACCATTGGTTTCAACACCGCTCATTTTCTTTTGCAAATTGTTTGATACAACAATGAATTCATCTTCTGCAATTATCCCAATAGATAAAGGTTTTTTAATAGACACAACATTGTGTTTCACCGCATTTTCAACCAGCATCTGAACTGCCATCGGTACAATGTACTTTTTGCGTTCATCTTCATTTATTCTTACATCGAAATGTATACTTTCACCAAATCGTGTTTCGAGCAAGAAGCGATAATTCTCCAAACATTCCATTTCTTCTTCCAAGGATATTATAGTCTTGCCCTGCAAATCAAGGATACATCGATACACATGCGAAAGTTTCTGCACAAACTCTACGCTTTTTTTTGGGTCCTCAGGTATAATAGACACTAAAGTATTCAAACTGTTGAACAGAAAATGTGGATTCACTTGATTGCGAAGCGCCTCCAACTGAGAAAGGGTATTCTCTTTTTTGAGCCTTTCTGTTTCAGCAATGCTTTCTTTCCACCTTGAGAAAAAGAATGCAGCCTCATAGATCAAGGTTACCAATGCTGTCGGCAACAATGAGGCTGCGAGTGATTTACCAAAACTAGGTTTGAGACTTGCCAACGGTTCGATGTGCTCAAAGAAATGTTGATTCTTATGCAGCAGAAGCGACATGAGAATTGTGTATATCAATATAACCGAGCCTGAGACGTAAAGCCGTTTGGCGTATTGCTCATATTTATGAAACTTTTTCCGGAAGTAAATTGTAATCGTGCGGTCGCCATACCAGAAAATGGAAGTAAAAAGTATAGATGGAAATACATTTTGGGAAAAGCAACCAAAACTATCTTTTATTCCTACTCCAAAGAAAAGCATCGGAAAGATAACGGACACCATGGGTATGCCGACCAATATCAATGGCCAGTCATTGAAACCAATATATTGCCTGTTATCTTTCCAGTGTTTCTTCATTGTTCAAATAAACGAAGTCTTTTTAGAAATAGATGTTGTATAAGAAGATGGGAAAGAACCCGGTTTGATAAACGGTCTCTACCTCTCCACTGGAGGAATCATAGTTCTGCAAGAATACATTCTGCTGATTTGTTACATTGCGAATGTCGAGTGAAAATGCTTGAGAAACTTTTGCTCCGTTTTTTCTGAATCCTATCTTGAAATCAGTTCTAAAGTACGCATCATATTGCGCACTGTTGTTGTTCGATGTCAGACGCACTTCGCCACCTTCAAGTCTTGAGGCTTCTAGATCGATTGGTGCATACCAGCGTCCACCCGCATAAGTGGTTTTGAAATCGAGTGTGATTGTATTTGATTTTCCAACTTTCCATTCTTTACCTGCGAGTAGATTGAATACGTAATTTCCATTGAAGGCTGTATTTCTGCTTACACCGTCGCTGCCATCATATTGAGAATCGAAGAGTGACGTGGTGAATAGAAAGTAGTAGCCTTTCGAGAGAAATTTTTCAAGGGTTAGTTCTATTCCCATATTGGTTCCTGTTCCTTCGTTCACAAGATCAGCGTTTTCCGGCAGTGTGAAATCAGCTCCTGTGTTGAGCATAGAAAAACTACTTGAAAAGCGATCCACAGCAATGTCATATAGATGCTGATAATAGATCTCTGACTTTAGTCTGAGTGTTTCTGAAAATTGAAAGTCATACCCGATTACAGCATGAAGCGCTTTGTTGAAGTCTAGATTTTTGTTGTTTGACACTACACCTTCATCCGTTTCTTCTCTGTTGAAATATACAGTGATGGGCTGCAGTTGGCTGTGTGCACCTAATCCAAAACTTAAACTTTGACGATTGTTTATCGCATAGCGAGCTCCAACACGAGGTTCTATAATACTTGTTTCATTGTAAAAGAAGTGCTGGCCGTATACTCCTGTATTGATGGTCCAATTGTCAGTAGGACGATAATTCCACATTCCATAAGCGCGGGCCAAGGATGCATTGCCATCAAAGTTGTTGCGAGTGAAGTAATAGTCTCCATCGACCAAAACACTGTCCGTAATATCGAATCCATAGTTGTCGGTCATAATACCAAATTTCAATGTGTGTTTTGCATTCAATTTAGTGTTGAGGCTATAGTGAGCTGTCATATTGCTCTGGCGCTGGTAGATTCCAAACGTTTTCGTGGCTATACTTGAAAGACTCAGGGTATCTACATAACCTTGGGTGCCTCCTGTAGTGGCAGCCAGAACTAGCTTTCCCATTGTTTTGGGCGAGAAAAAGTAGGTGTGTGATAGGCCGATTATTCCGGTTTGTGATTTAAATACTGAGTTTTCTCTATCACTGGAATAAAGGTTGTTTTCGCCCGCATCTTCGGCTTTAAAATCTATAAAACTATTGCCGCCAATTCCAAAGAGACTGAATCTACCGGCTTTTGCAGTAGGAAGGTCTACTTTGAATGTGATGTCTTGATATTCAGGTACCGCCGCTCCGGTTCCAAAATCCACGCCGAGCCCTGTCAAAAGGCCGAGATAGGAGTATCGGCCGTTCACTATGAATGTGGCCTGACCACCTTGTTTGAAAGGTCCTTCAGCACCAAATTCAAGACCGTTGAAGCCCATTTGTGCCATGTACTCGCGTTTGTTTTTATTTCCACTGCGGAGTTTTAGGTCGAATACTCCGCTTAAGGCGTTTCCATATTCTGCGGCAAAGGCACTCGTGGAGAAATCAGAATTGCCGAGGTTGTTGATATTCAAAAGAGAAATCGGTCCTCCTGTTGTTCCCAATGTGGCAAAGTGATTGGGCGAGGGAATGTCAATACCTTCCATACGCCACAACACACCGGTGGGGGAGTTTCCACGTATTATAATGTCGTTGCGATCGTCGCTTGCATTGCTCACACCAGCATAGTTCTGCGCCATACGCGATGGATCTTGCAACGTTCCGCTGTAGCGCATCGCTTCATCAATACTAAATGAGCGGGTACTTACAGATGACATTTCATTTTGAGCTTCAGATTTATTGTCTCGTGCTACTATTTCGATTTCCTTGAGCACCGTTACACTTTCGAGCAACTTTACATTTACTTCCAAATCTTTTCCAGAGTTCAGTAGCAAGTTGTTTAGTGTCTGAGGTTCGTATCCAATAAAGCTAATCTGCACGGAATGTCTTCCTACGGGAATTCCTTCAATAATAAATTGTCCATCTAAGTCTGTGGCTGTTCCTTTTACAGGATCGAGTGAGGTAATCAATATCGTGGCTCCAGGCAAGGGATATTCACTTTGACCATCTAAAACTCTTCCTCGAATGGCTGAGGTGGGAGACTCCTGAGCTTGTGATATCAGAGAAATCAAAGTAAAAAATGCGAATGTGAAAATGGTTTTCATGATGGGTAAGTTGTTTGACGGTGCAAATGTGAAACTGATACGTAAGGTTTGCGGGGCACTTGGGTGTGAATTGCCGCAAATTGGGAGTGAACTGTTATTGAAGGATAGATCAACTGTTTAGAGGTTTCCTTAAATTATCGCTATTTATCGAATTGTTACTTTAGCACCATCAAGCCTTAATCTATGAAGTTTTTCACATTGTTTTTGTCTCTAACTTGTTGTGCCGTTGTTGGAATTTCGCAGCCAACTGAGATTACAATAGATGGTCAGTTCGCCGACTGGCCCATCGCATTGCCGGGATCGGTAGATGGACCAGAAGCTTTAGGCGGAGTAAACTTACTAGACTTTCAGGTGACCAACGATGAAGATTGGTTGTATGTAAAACTTCGAACAAACATTGAATTTGACCTAACGGACAACCTCGTTAATCATACCGTTTACTTGTATATTGATGCTGATAATAGTGCATCCACTGGTTTTGCGGCTGCTACCAATTTTGGCTCTGAAATAGGAATCAACTTTAGGACACACAATGTCTACTATGATGTTTCGCCCTCTTCAATATTGGGATTTGGTGACATATTGCTAAGGCCGCTTCCAACTGTTACGTCAAATACATTTGAAATGGCAATTCGAAGGGACGTGATTCCGGATGGTATCAACCCCATTTTTCCCTCCAACTCGATAAAACTTCTTTTTAGAAACACTCAAAACGGAGACTATCTACCGAACAATGGTGCTACATTCAGCTATACTTTCAACAATGCTCCAATGCCTCCGATTCCGTTTATTGAATTGCAGAAGATTAGTACTAGTCATATTCGTATTACAGCCTATAACACATTAGGTCAGTTAGGTTTATTGAGTGCTCAAGATAATTTCGATCGAATACTAAGTGCTCTAAATCCCGACGTCATCGCGTTTTCGGAGTGCTCTGCAAATTCTGCTGTTTATGTCAAGGGATTGCTCGACAATTGGCTTCCAATAGGGGGAGTGGGTTGGCATGTTTTGAAGGATGATTACGATATGATCACATGCAGTAGATTTCCATTTACCGGAAATTGGATAACACCTGATAGGCAATTTCCAACACTTATAGATCTTCCGGAAGAGTATAGCCACGATTTATTGCTAGTCAATGCGCACCTTCAGTGTTGTGCTGCTGATGCTACCCGACAAGACCAATGTGATGAGGCCATTCAATTTATTCTTGATGCAAAAAATCCAGGAGGAGCTATTAGTATTCCAAATAGTACGCCCATAGTCTATTGCGGGGATCTCAATCTTGTGGGATATGCTCAGCAACTAAGTACGTTGCTTACAGGCAATATTCAGGACAATGCAGCATATGGCCCCGATGGAGCACCAGACTGGGATAATAGCCAAATGACCAATTTGATAAGCCGAAATAATTCAATCCGAATGGCATATACTTGGAGAGATGACAATGATTCCTATCCTCCGGGATATCTGGACTATTTCATCTATACAGATGCTGTTATGGATGTCGCAAAGTCCTTTGTGTTGGAAACAGAAGAAATGACAATGACTAACCTCGCGCTCTTTGGCTTAAATGCGAATGATTGCAATGGCGCAAGTGACCATCTTCCAATTACTGCAGATTATATTTTGTCGATGCTAGTAATTACTGATTCCGATGAAGATGGAATTGCGGACAACCTAGACAATTGTCCTATGATTTCCAATTCAACTCAAGCAGATTGGAATGAAAATGGAATAGGTGACATTTGTGAGGACAGCGATTTAGACGGATTGACCGATGATTTGGAGTTTTTCTATAATTCCTCTCCAGAAGTACAAGACAGCGATGGAGATGGGCTTACAGATGGTTTCGAAGTAAGCATTTCCATTACTCAACCTGACAATGCCGATAGCGATGGCAATGGATGCAATGATGGTGAACAGTTGGCAGGTATTTGTGGTGTATGTCCCTCAGATCTTAATGGCGACGGCTTGATCAATATCACGGACTTGCTCATCTTTATTACATCGTTCGGAGGAAGTTGCCCCTAGGTTGTCCTGTTGTAAAACAAAAAAGGCCTCTTTGGCAGAGACCTAATTTGAGTTGTTTCGAACCGATTAATCCTTTCTAAAACCTGTATATCTCGTAAGACCTTTTAAACCTAAATAATCATGAGAAGCAGCACTCGTTAGCGCTGTTGTTGAAGGATTAACCGGAGCCAAAACTATGACCAACTTGCACTACGCAGTGTTAAACGGGTGTGAAGCCCTGTTAAAAGTCGTTAAGGGCATGTTAGTCGATTGTAGCGCCGCAATTACCTTTGACGTGGTTCATGAATGAGAAGTATATACGTTTGCTTATAGCGATTTCCAGCATTGCAGTGCTGGGCTTAATTGTTATTCAGGTATACTGGGTAAGAAATTCTTTTGCGTTAAGAGAACAACAATTCTCCATCAATGTGAATAGGGCCCTTACAGAGGTGGTGCGCTTGATGGAAGAAAAGGAGATGATGGACATCAACATGAATTCAGGTATGGCTATTTCTTCGGATAGCGAAAATGCCATCGTTATAAATCATGGTTCGCAAGAAGTAAGTATCGGCTCTATATCCGGTGAAAGTGCCTTGAAAGATTCCTCCTTTCAGGCCCAACTGCAGGAACCAGGTGTAGACCACAGTCAGATTCTGGAGCAATCCGGTTTGCTCGACGACATCATGGGTGGTTTGATGGATCTCGAAATTTATCGAAACATTGCAGATCGGATTGACACATCTTTCGTCGACAGCCTTATTCAAGAGGAGCTCGAAAAACGCGGTATTCGGGCCAATTTGGTGGCTGGAGTATTCAATAAGTTCGGAAAAACCGAAGTGCTTTATGGAGAGGCGAAGATGTATGAAAATTCTTTAAAGGAAAGTTACAAGGTATTGTTGTTCCCTAACGATCCTTTGCAAGACACCAACTATCTGCGCGTCTATTTTCCCCACCAAAAAAATTATCTCATTAGCCAGATGTGGGCAATGCTCGCCGTAAGTGGGCTGTTGCTCCTTGTAATAATGTTTTTATTTTCTTATTCAATTGGGACTATATATAAACAGAAGAAGCTTAGCGATATTAAGAATGATTTTATAAATAATATGACCCATGAGTTGAAGACTCCAATTGCCACCATTTCGTTGGCTTGTGAAGCTCTGAACGACCCCGATATGATGCGCAATGAAAAGGGAATGTCTACTTATGTGAACATGATTGGAGAGGAGAACAAACGTCTCGGTTTGTTGGTAGAAAAAGTTTTGCGCACAGCTATATTCGAACAAGGAGAAATGCAATTGCAAGTCAATCGCATTAATCTTCATGAAGTGATTCAGAATGTGATTCGCAATATTTCTATTCAAGTTACAGGAAAGAAAGGTCGCATTGTAACTCGATTGGAAGCGAAGGATCCTGTTATATACGGAGATCATTTGCATTTGTCGAATGTGGTTTACAATCTCATCGACAATGCCATCAAATATTGTCAGGACAGTCCCATAGTAGAAATTACAACCCGCGATGAAACAAATGGCATAGCTGTTGCATTTCGCGATAATGGAATAGGCATTAGCCGCGAAAACCAGGCTCGCATCTTCGAAAAACTTTATAGGATACCCACCGGTAATGTGCACAACGTAAAAGGCTTTGGTCTCGGCTTGAGCTACGTAAAGGGTGTAATAGAGAAACACGGAGGCCGAGTAGAAGTAGAAAGCGAACTAAAAAAAGGAAGTACATTTACCATACACTTACAACATGAACACGAAAAAGTCAACTAGAATTCTGCTCTGTGAAGATGATCCCAATTTGGGAACATTACTGCGCGAATACCTCAATTCTAAGGGTTTTGAAACCGATCTGGCCGTTGATGGCATGGAAGGATCAAAAATGTATAAGCGAAACACCTACGATTTTCTGGTGCTCGATGTGATGATGCCTGTAAAGGATGGTTTTACCCTTGCTGAAGAAATTAGGCAAGAAGATAAACGTACACCAATTATTTTTCTGACTGCAAAAAGCATGAAAGAAGATACCCTCGAGGGATTTCGCGTGGGTGGCGACGATTATCTCACCAAGCCATTCAGTATGGAAGAACTGTTGGTGCGAATTAATGCGATTTTGCGCCGGGCATCTGCATTGCCTGCAGAGGGAACGGATGTGCAACAGCATACCATTGGACATTATCAGTTCGATTACAACAAACAGCAATTGGAGATGGAAGGCAAGAGTATAAAACTTACCACCAAGGAAAATGAGCTATTATTCCTTCTGTGCAAAAACAAAAACGGAATCATGGAACGCACTTTTGCACTTAAAGCAATATGGGGCGATGACAATTATTTCAATGGACGGAGTATGGATGTATACATAGCCAAACTTCGTAAGCATCTGAAAAGGGATCCTAGTGTTGAAATCATTAATGTACACGGAAGAGGTTTCAAATTGTTGGCGGGTTAAATTGAACTGACACAAACCAATAGTTGGCGAACCTCTTTTTGGAGTAAAACTTGTATTTTTTGTAAATTTTATCTAGTCATTTAATACCGATTATGTGTCTGCAATGGTCCAATACCGTTTCACTCCATTGGCCTCTAACAGCTGCTTCAACGGCATTTACCAATTCGCACATGCAAAATCTTGCAGCGCATTACCCAAAACAGACTTCCAATGCGCAATGCAGGATCAAGTAGCATTGGTATAACGTTCCATGTGAGAAATTTTCTTTGGAGATCCCCTTTATTCTATTTCAACAAATGCTGCTTCGTTTAACCCAGAATCTGCATTGGGATTCGCTATGAAGTGCTAGGCCCCAGAGATAGCAAGTGCTCTCGCCAGATTTTTGTACCGTTTATCCCGCATTACGCATTAGGGCAATTTTTGTAGAATGCGCGCGGCATTCTCAAAACTAAGCGATAGAATCGCTGCATTCATCGGCAAAATTAGGGTGCAATTTTTCTATCGCTTGATTTGCGTTTATATATCTGTAATCTCGGCTCAGCCGAGACAACAGCTACTACAACGCCATTTACCACTTCATGCACCCAATATGCTGCAGCGCATTGCCCAAAAAAAACTTCCAATGCGCAATGCAGCATGGACTATTTATTGTGCAGAATAGGTATTATCCCGAATCACGCGATGGAGATATCGGAATTCATAGGT
>JAWXBG010000175.1:0-12784 GCA_034439875.1 Flavobacteriales bacterium | reverse complement strand
TATCGCTTAGATTTGAGAATCCCGCACGCATTCTACAAAAATTGCCCTAATGCGTAGTGCGGGATAAACGGTATAAAAATCTGGCAAGAGCACCTGCTATCTTTCCTGTTTAGCAATTCATAGCGAATCCAAGTACGGATTCTGGGATAACATAGTCCAAACCTTGCTTATACTCATGAGGTAGTAAGTACAGTTAGAGTAGATATTATAGTCCAATCTTGTTTCACTTCATTGGCCTATTACAAATCCCTAAATGGCACTATAGGGGGCCCTTTATTTCTACGGGTTCTTTAGAGGTGAAGATGGGTCTTCCATTCAAGGCGTTTACCAGTGTAAAAACCGCCAAGGCGCTGTAGAGTAAAACTGCAGCTATGGTGGCTTTTGTATTCTACAAAAGGTAGCACGATAGAAGAGGTAAAACCTGCAGGGCGTGCATTCCAACGAAATGGGCTACTCGTGCATCTCCAAATTTTGTGCTCCAGTTAACTATAGGTAAACCCTTACTCCCATCAGGACCTCCTACGGTATGCGACATTCGTGAGCCCATCAAAAATCCCTCAAATGCAAACGCCACAAACAAGAGAATTCCAAAGCGTATGGCCCAAATGTAATATTGTGGCAAATCTGGGAAATCATGCTTGAAGAATAAGAAGCCGATGTATGTGGTATAGATCGTCACCAGAGTAATGGCCAATGCCATCACCGAAAACATGAAGCCGTGAAAAGGTGTACTTGTGTTGAAGTGCGACAACTGTCCTCTTGAAGCCTGCACGGTAATATACACAATCTCAAAGCCAAGCAATACTATAGTTGTCCAATTATACAACCTCACACTGAACGAAGGCAAATAACTGCAGTACCAAGCCATTGCCCCTACAAACAAAAAAGTGGAAAGGGCAAACTTGAATGGCTTATACCATGCATTCACATTGCTCACCTGAACAGAAGTCGTTCTTGCCAAAACCAAGAAAACTAAAGCCGTTACAAGGCATAATAAACCAAAATAAAACAGCGCTTCATTCCGAGTTTTGAGTTGCAAGACAAATTCTAACATGATCGCAAGATTGCTTGAGGTTCAGGCGCTGCAAAAAAATCAAACCTTTTGGAAATAGAAAACGCATCTGGGTTCAACTGTAGTTTTCTATGAATGAACCGCACAGATTACTACCTGAAATTCTTCGCTCTAACAAACGACAGCAAAGACCTGCCGAAAAACTACTGTTCGTCGCTAAAGTCCTCTCTGTCTATTCTGATTCCCATTCCCCAACCATCTAGGGCACAGTCATAGATATACCCGAGCTCACACATCTCTCTAGCCCATCCCAGCACATCCACTTGGGCCACACTCATTTCTGTTGTGCTTCCTTGAATACCCGTAATGTTAGGTTCAGTCTTCATCTCAAATGTATCCGCAGAATACCCCCTTCGGTTCAACTCTTTTACCAAAGCAATGGCCTTAATAAGGGAATTGGTCAGAAAATAAAAGTCAATCCGTCGCGGAAGAAACGGATCTTCCCCTAGCATTTTGATATGTGTAACCGGAAACTGCGACAAAAATTCTTGTCCAAAAAGGCTGTCATCAAGATCTTGTTCACTCACATAAGGATGTGGATCGGCGGAAATACCTTCAAATTTAATTAAGCTCATGTGTATAGGAGATTATAGTTTTGATGTGCGCTTCTATTGAAATATTCTTTCAATTAGGATCGCTAAACTATCGGTTGACTTGAGAGTGCGTATCCAAACTACAAGATTTGGAATAATTCGTCGAAACTGAGATCCAGAAGGACTTTCAGGAGTCCAAACCTAAAACTAGAGCTGACTTTTGCCCAAGCACGGTGTTCCGACTAATTCGCCCTGAATAACTATTCCACAATTTTGACTACAACTTTTCCAAAGGCCTTGCCTTCACCCAACTTCCGAAACGCCGCAGACGCTTCGGAGAGACTGTAGACACTGTCTAGGGTGGCCCTGACTTTCCCAGCACTCAAGTCGTTAAGAATATCTTCCAAATGTTTATTTCGTTGATGTATCAACATCTTCATTTTACGGCCCGTGATCATAGAAACCAATGGGCCCAAAAAAGCCACCTGCAAAATGGAACTCACCTTTCCTCCATTCATCACAAAACAACCACCCGGATTCAGCGCTCTGCTGTATGCAAAGACTGATTGATTTGCCACTACATCAATAATCCAATCATACTTCGCCTCGGTTTGGGTGTAATTGCACTTCCGAAAATCTATGACATGATCGGCACCCATCTTTTTGAGGGCATCTAATTTCTCCTCGCTATCTACACAAGTCACTTCCAAACCCTCCCGTTTTGCGTACTGAAGTGCAAAGGTTCCAACACCACCCCCGGCGCCATTAATCAATAGCTGTTTTCCTTTCCAACTAAAACCCATATCATACAACGACTGATAAGCAAGAACTGCAGCCTGAGGCACCGACGCGGCTTCTGCCCAACTCAATAACTTGGGTTTCAAATAAAACGACTTTTCATCTGCACAAACAAATTCCGCAAAACCACCCCACACATGCGAAATATCTCCAACAACCTCATCGCCCACTTTCAAAGAAGTTACGCCTCGGCCCACCTCTTCCACAACGCCGGCAACGTCAGCACCTAAAACTTTCTGTTTTGGCTTGAACAAACCAAATAAGAGTCTGAACAACAACGGTCTTCCAACAAGTTGATCCCAGTCCCAAGAATTCAAAGCGCACGCATGAACCCTAATCCTCACTTCATTGCTCTTTAATAGAGGCACAGGAGTTTCAATTATGGATAATACATCAGGCTTGCCATATTTGGTTCGATATAGAGTTTTCATCTCAGAATATTTGAATAATACCCATTAACATCTTTCATGGACGTATAATCTAAGGGCCCTTTAAAAGCGCAATACGAGGTCACTCTTTGGTGAGCCAGTTATGCAAAATTTTGCTCAGGATCGGCAAGAGAACAAACACCATCAGTGGAACTAAAATTAACGTCAACACGAGCGTCCGCATAAATACGGGAAGAGCGCTAATCTGCTCTCCCAACAAATAAAACAAAACGGTAACTGATGGATAAATGGCCAACCAAATCATGATGGCTGTTTTGTACCTCGCCGATCTCTTCACTTTCCTTTTTTATTTTTTTTGCAAATATTACTAATTCTGCCTATTAAACTCAGAATCCGCATCGGAAATCTGTTGCAGCGCTAACCTCCTTTGATATCAAGCACTTTCTCGGTTTCAATTCTGGATGTTTGAATATACACCCTCAAATAATCCCGCATTGCGCATTGGAAGTGTCTTGAGGATAATGCGCTGCGGGATTCTCGAATCTACACGATGGAGCAAAGTAATAGTTCGACCGATGAATTCCGATATCTCCATCGCGTGACTCGGAATAATACCAATTCTGCTTATTAAATAGTCCATGCTGCATTGAGCATTTGAAGTCTGTTTTGGGTAATCCGCTGCAGGATCTTGCATGTATCAAGTATTAAATGCCTTGAGAGTAATTGTTAAAGCCCAATGAAGTGAAACGGAGTTGGACCATTACAGATGCATAAACAATATATCCGGTAAAACTTGTATAATGAAAAAATTTCGCAGGTGCAAAACATCCTTTCATTCTTGCAAAATACCAAAAAAAATTGCCCGTAAAATGTCCTTCCGTTCTGCTTTCTGCGCAAGGCTGAGTGATGTCATACCAAATCCTTCAAATAGACAGCATACACATGCCACAAGTAACAATACCTTTGCCCTATGTTACGCAGTGCCTTGCTGATTCTCCTGCTCAGTTGGTCAACATACTCAACTGCCCAATCCTTTCGTGCTTCGGTTGTAGATATTAATGGTCGACCTATTCCGCTTGCCTACATAGCTTGGGACAGTTTGGAACTTAGTTCGTTTGCCAATGACTCCGGACACTTTGAGCTCCCTATGCCTCCGGATACGACTAAAACATTTTATGGGATAAACATCGCTTTTTCCGGCACTTCGGAATACTTTGAGATTGATGATCTTTTCAGCACATGGGTTTTTACAATGGATATTAGGGTAGAACTGGAGCAAGTAACGGTGTTTGACGATGCAAGTGGCTCCTACATTTCCAGACTGCATGCGGTAAAAACAGAAGTGATCAATCGCAATGAACTTCGCAAGGCCGCATGTTGCGATTTGGCTGGTTGCTTCGAAACACAAAGCACAGTTCAGCCTCAAACCACCAACATTCTTACGAATGCCAAAGAGCTCCGAATATTGGGTTTGAGTGGTGTATACAATCAGGTTTTGATTGATGGCCTACCTTTGGTACATGGTCTCTCTTATACTTATGGAATAAGCACCTTGCCGGGGAGTATGGTCGAAAACATTTGGGTTGTGAAAGGAGCAAACAGTGTTGTGCAGGGCTATGAAAGCATGGTTGGGCAGATAACGGTTTTTCCAAGAGAAGGACAAAAGGCCGAGCCCTTAACAGCAGATCTTCTGATTAACTCGTTTAACGAAAAACATTTGAATGCCGGCGTAGCGTGGAAAGATAGTTTATGGAACAATTATTTGGCTGTTCACGCTTCATTGCCAAGCGGTAGATTTGATCGCGATGAAGATGGATTTATGGATCTGCCCTTGCTTACGCGTTATTCATTCTACAATAAGTGGCGCTATCGCAATGAAAACGAAAATGGATGGAGCACATTTATCGGTGCCCGATTTACTGATGAAGCACGCATAGGCGGACAATCCGGCTTTGATGCCGAAACACAAGTTGGAGGTACAGACATATACGGACAGGTCGTTCGATTTGTACAACCTGAAATTTTTACAAAAACAGGATATCGATTCAATGCGAATACCAAAATAAGCATGCTGGCGAGCACACAGCAACACGATCAAAAATCGTGGTTCGGGGTTTTGAATTACAATGCCACTCAGTGGTACGGTTACGCTAATCTTCAATACGAACTCTTTTTTGGTTCATCAAAACAACATGACCTCAAAACAGGAGTAAGTTTTCGTCACCTTGAAATCAATGAAGATATTTCATTTACTTCCGACACTATACCAAGAAGTTTTGCCGGGCAATATTCGCGTTTGGAAAACATTCCCGGTGTTTTTGCAGAGACTGTATTCTCGCTCAAAAAAGACACCCTTACATTGATCGCCGGTGTCCGTGCTGATGATCACAATTCATTTGGCACGCGAATTACCCCGCGTCTGATGCTGCGGTTTTTGCCCTTTGCCGACACCGACGTTCGATTCTCGGTTGGAACCGGCTGGCGCACGGTTAGCCTATTTGCGGAGAATATCAACCTGCTCACCAGTGGACGCGACATTATCTTCTCTGAGAGTCTTCTTCCAGAAGAAGCGCTCAACATTGGATTTAACATTACCCAACGATTTAATATTGGAGAAACCGCTTTTACGGCAACGGCAGACCTATACCACACGAGTTTTCAAAATCAAGTTTTTCCCGATTATGACAGCCTACCAAACATTGCGGTTATTTCTAACTTCACGGGAACATCTATTTCAAATGGATTTCAGGCTGAACTCATGGCAGATATAAGCAGTATGATGGACCTGCGTATAGCATACAACTTTTTGGATGTCTATCGCCTGATCAATTCACAAAAGACATTACTCCCCTTCAATGCCCGCCACCGTTTGCTTGGGGTGATGAGCATACATTCGCCACAGCCTAGATGGCAATTTGATATAAATCTACATTGGTACGGCCCGCAAAGACTGCCTAACACTGACATGCTTATTGAAGAATATCGTCAGCCTACTCAATCGAAGCCCTTTACGCTTGTGAGCATTCAATACACTCACAGCTTCAATCGCATCGAATTTTTTGGTGGTTGCGAAAACGTATTTGATTTTCGTCAACTTCGTCCAATTGTTGGCTGGCAAACACCCTTCAGCCAGCAGTTTGACACTTCATTTGCATGGGGACCAACGAGGGGAAGAGAGCTCTATGTAGGGCTGAGGATGAGGATTTCTGAGGCGAACTAAGGGTTCAATGAAATCATGCCTTGAGCGTTGTGCAAGATAAACTCGACACTACTTTTTAAGCGCATCGATCTCTTCTTGAATCACCGAAAAAACAGGGTCATCTGAGGAAAGAAATTTATTGAAGTGAACCTTCGCTTGGTTGAAATGCTTTTCCGCTTCCGACTTATTCTTTTCAGAAGAGAGTCGTCCTAAAAAAAATTGAAGCGCTCCAGAAATCTCATCATTATCTTCATTGGCTAACACCTTGGTCAACAAAAATGTTTCGAGTTCTGCTTCCAGTTGGTACTGCGAATAAATCTCAATTAAATCGAAATAAGTGCTTGGCTCTTCGGGGGCAAGTTCCCAAAACCATTGGAGGGCAGACTCCACTTCTTCGCTTTGAGTTTCTACCGATAAATGCAAAATTCTCATTCGGTTAAAATGATTGCCCGGTTCAATCTCATCAGCCATTCTGAAGTGGCGCATGGCCCCATCGTTATCCTCCATTGCCCAAAGAATATCTCCTGTAAGTCTCGCCGCGTCCGATTTATAGACAGCTTCTGTATAAAGATCTAATGCTTTCTTGCAATAAGTAAGGGCAGAGGCAAAGTCTTCGAGAAGGTAATAGCAATATGCCAGATTGTAGTGTGCACTTGCGTATTCAGGATTCAACCTAATGGACTCAAGCAATCCCGGTTTCGCTTCTTCGAGTTGGTCATCTATTAAAAAAAGATACGCCAAGGAATAGTGCGACATATAATCTGCGCAGCCCCCTTTGACAGCAACCGTATATGCACTTTTAATGGTTTCGAGCATAGCATATTCCTCTTCCATTGCACTCGCTCCGTAACGCATGTGAACATCAAAATAATAGTCGGCCAATCCTTTATTAAGCAAACAATGATTTGGGTTGCTCTCCAAAAATTTGTTCAACTCCTCGGCAATATCGAATACATGCAGATTGGAAGTCCCTTCCAGACCTCTATAATCCATTATGTCCTCGTCGGGTTCTAGGTCCTTAAAAGAAAACATGGTGTGCATTATGCTGGTCACAAAATACTTCAAGGCAATCTCTTCTTTCAAGAGAAGAACATTGATTGACTTTGCCTCGGCATCAAAAGTCTCAAGCATTTGAAACGCGCTCTCATATTTCTTTTGTTCTACAAGTGCATGGGCAGAAGCAAGGGTTTCTTCCTCGGTTTGAGAAAAAGAAGAATGAGAAAACCAAGTGACTATTAGAACAATGCCTGCTAACCTCTTCATGATTATACTATTTAATGAGTACGCCCTTACGACTCATCAAATCTAAGGAACCCTACGGGAACTCCCGATATCACTTTTGTGCTATAAACCCAGATTTTGCATCTAGAACAGAGGAATCAGGCTTCGGCATTGGTCTCGAATCTCACAAAATATCCACAGGCTCTTCAGGTTTATTCAACACAAGATCCAGTTCCTTCTAAAATTCGGCGAACACAAACTTCCTTGTATTCGAAATCACAAAAGCATCCTCAGTAATAACAATTTCCTCCATTTTCATTTTTGGAGTAGAGGCTTCAGCATCGAGATAAACCCAGAATCCGTATAGAGATTCGCTATGAAGTGCTAAGCCCCGCAAAGATAGCATGTGCTCTCGCAAGATGCTTATTCTTGATGTATGAATATACACCATGAAATGATCCCGCATTGCGCATTGGAAGTGTATTGAGATTAAAACGCTGCGGGATTCTCGCATCTACACAATGGAGCAAAGTAATAGTTCGACCGATGAATTCCGATATCTCCATCGCGTGATTCGAGATAATACCAATTCTGCACAATAAATAGTCCAAACTATTTATTGTGCATGAAGTGGTAAATGCCGTTGTGATATAAGCATAGTTCATCGTAATGAAACGAAATTGGACTATTACTTAAATCCAAACGGTATCAAATATTAGGAGTTGCCCTCTTACTTTCAAGGGTGAATTCTACCTATTTCCCCGAGCGTAACGCGCCGATTGATGCGCGTTGCACTTTACGTTTATCATATTACCCTTTGCGGCTCGCATTCTCTTCTTGGACCATTTAGCAGCCTTCTGATTTTTCTTTGCGTGTTTCGCGTAGTTGTATCCGGAAGGTTTGCGTCCTAGATCCTCTGCGAAAGAACTTTGCGGAACTGTAACACTAAACAGAAATACAGCTAAGCTAATGATGATCGTTTTCATGGTTAAACAAGATTACAATTATCAAACGAGGACAAACTCGAAAAATTGTTTCGTTTTATAAACCCACTATCGAATCACATGCAAAAGTTGGGTATACACAGTACCATCCAAGTCAAAAAACCTAAAAGCATAAATACCATTTGTCAAAACAGAAACATCAATAGACTGGGCGGATTTATATGATGAGCTTATAACAATTCTCCCAGATGCATCCAACACATCGAATCTTCCTGAACCCTTGCAACCCACCACAACCAAATCATTTGCGGGGTTTGGATAGAGCTTAATGTCCGAAACTATAAATTCATTCACACTAATGGTACAATCTTGATCTTGATTGGTCCAGGTAGGATACAATACATCATCGAGCTTCAGCATGATCTCTCCACCGGGAGTATAATGTCTAAAAGCAATATAAACATCTTGTCCCCACCAAGCGCTTAGATCGGCCCCGCGATAACGCCAATCGGGACCCTGAAGTGTTTCTGAAAAAAGCACAACATCAAAATTACTTGGATCACTTCCTGTTGTAGAGAGAAGCACTTCATAGTACTCCGAATCAGTCTCAGAACTTGTGGCTACATACCATGTAACATGCTCTCCATCGATAGGGCTCAGTGGAGGGGCTATTAAATAATTGTTCTCTCCGGTGGGGTCGAAAGCATAAGAAAATGCGCTGTGGTCGCTGTTGTATCCTGTTACCGGTTGTGCTCCATTCCACAAAACACCATTGTCGTCTATATCCAATCGTGTCCAGCAGTTTGGTGGAAATATTTCTCCTTCAAAGTCTTCAAGATTTGGAGAATTGTTTACTAGGCTTTCAAGACATGGGCCGCTTCCAAGAATATTGGCATCCATCCACGCAAGTCTTGCGAGAAGTCGAATTCTCAAGTCATCCACTTGTTGTTCCCAATTTGTAACTCCTAGTTCCGGCCATCTTTCAAAATTTCGCGCAGTCGCCTCCGAAAGATAATCTTGCACAGAATCAATGTGTGCCATAAAGGCATCATCGCTCCATAAATTCTCTCTCAATTCATTCCACCTGCACCAAACTTGATTGGTATAAGTTGTGTCGCTATCCAATATACTCCACCAATCGGGAAAAGGCCAGAAGGGATGAGTGAGTTCCCAAACCCAGCCCTCTGTATTCCAAAAACCACGATCATAGTCCCACGGTGGGCCGATGTTCAATAAACCTCCACTATTGATTTTCTCTTTGTACAAGTATGTGCTTCTTCCATAAGAGTCGTAGTTAGTGCTCATTTCATTCACCAACATAAAATCGATGAAAGAAGGAACATCAATCATTGATCTGTAGCCTGTCTCAGTATCGGAAAATTCGTTTGTATGCAGGATGTATTCGAATTGATCCACATAGGCCTCTATATATTCTGCTTGCTCCGGCATGATCTCATTCGCTTTGGGATAGACGTATTTAAACTCAACTGCAGTTTGACAGGTCTCATAATTGATTGGCTCATAATTCGAATACCATGCGCCAGGAGCGCCATTGAGATTCATTTCAATCATATATCCCCCAGTAAGAGAATCTCCGGCTAGATCGTCTGCATCCAGTTTAGCAATATCCACTCGGCTATTATCACGCTTAATTTTTTCGGTTAGAGAAAATATTCCCAAATAATCTCCATCAATTATTAATTCGCAGTATTTCAATCTAGGAGCATATCTATCCATTTTTCTACCGAACTCATAAGCAATATTGTTGAACATCAAAGTAGGGTCGAGGTATTCTGCTTTCAGAATAAAATCGTTCTCATCTGGCATACCTAAAAGGTTTGTGTCAAGCTTCAAACCATTTTCATCTAACAAATCAAAATCGTAGTTTTTCTTTGGGTAGTATGGGCCTGTGTACCCCTGCAATTCCACCATAATATCACCCTCATATTCATAGCCGGTATCACTCACAAAGTTCAGGACACCCTCCCCATTGTTGATGATTTGCATATTGGCCAAAATCTTAGGCTCATTCGGAATAGCCTGTCCGCCCGTATTGATCTTGATAATAGGCAAAAAGGTTGATTCGAGCGGGTACTCGTATTCCGGTGCGTTTGCATCAAAGGTTATGCTCCAATCATACAGGTATCCCTGATCGGCAAATGCGTATGTATCATATAAAACCAAGTTCCAGACACCATTAGGGTTTTGTCCGTTGTTGACAATTGCCATATTAGCCATCGGCAGAAATGTTCCTGTATAAGGTGGTTCTTGCGCGGAAACAAAATTTGTGGCATCAAAACGGAGACAGCAATCTGTGAAATTATCTCCACCGCCGCCAATACCGGCAAATAATAAAAAGGAGGTGCCATCGGGAGAAACCAACCGCACATCCATGTCGCTGGTATATGTATGGTCCATATCTATACACACCTGCACAAGCCCTAGATCACTATTGAGTTGTTCGGGCAATCCGGCAACTTCAATGGGCAAATACAGGTAGGTGCCATCATCGGGCACGAGCTGTTCAACTGTATAAGAAAACGTCTGCGCCGACAATCTAAGTGTCGCAATAAAGAGAAATGACAGGAGGGTAAAACCTTTATTCATAAGAAAGTGCTATCCGGCTAAAATAGTACTCAAAGCCTTTCCGACAAAAAGTGCATTGAATCAATAGACACAGAATTATACCAATGTTGCTTATTAAACCCAGAATCCGCCTCGGAAATCTATTGCAGCACTAAGCCCCTATGATATCAAACACTTTCTCGGTTTTTATTCTGGATGTATGAACATACACCATCAAATAATCCCGCATTGCGCATTGGAAGTGTCTTGAGGTTAATGCGCCGCGGGATTCTCGAACCTGCACGATGGAGCAAAGTAATAGTTCCACCTCTGAATTCCGATATCTCCATCGCGTGATTCGGGATAATACCAATTCTGCTTATTAAATAGTCCATGCTGCATTGCGCATTGGAAGTTTTTTCTGGGTAATGCGCTGCAGCTTCTTGCATGCACGAAATGGCAAATGCCGTCAAAGTAGCTGTTATAGGCCAATGGAGTGAAACCGAATTGGAATATTACAGATACATATGCCCAAATCAAGCGATAGAAAAATTGCACCCTAGTTTTGCCCATGAATGCAGTATTCTATCGCTTAGATTTGAGAATGCCGCACGCATTCTACAAAAATTGCCCTAATGCGTATTGCGGGATAAACGGTATTACCTCGAAGTGTCCTTATCGAACTATTAAAAAAGACTCAATGAAAAAGTCTTTCACTTCTATGAAGTAACTCCCCTCCTCATAATGTGCGACATCAAGAAGCAGTTTTCCGTTAGAAATACTGGACAATTTTCTCTCTACTAATCGTCCGTTAGAATCGTAGATACTCACCTCCACTTGACCCTCCCGTGTTGATTGTTTTATAACGATATTTAAGACTGAGGAACAAGGCAAAGGGAATATTTCAACCGAAAGTATTTCACTCAAATTTTCAACTGTGTTCAAAGTTGCGCACGAGGAAGAATGTCCTCCTAAACCAGCACTATAGTCTTCCGGCAAAAAAGTCCATTGAGATTGGCTAAGCGCCCAATTTGTTTCCGGGCCCTCCGCGCCAAATATTCTCACGAGAGTAAGATCCTCCGTAAATCCTTCACCAACGGACCAAGAATCTCCCGGATCAACACCAATTTCGCCAATGATATCGATAGCTTCACCGTTCTTCAAAAGAACAACAGCATCATTGCCATTAAACTGGCATACCGTATTTGTTGCATCGGCAAGGGCTAGAATTTCTGCTGCTGCAGCCGGATTACAAAGTACAAATACATCATGAGATTGAAGAGACCCTCCCAAGAGGTATGCAAAAGTAGGAGTGCTGGCTCCGTTTGAATAAACTTCAATAGTATATGCCGTTAAATCGATTGTAGACAAGGATGGATTATAAATCTCGAGCGCTTTATTTAAGTCGTTTCCTTCGAGATATTCCGAAAAAAACAATTCCGAACAAGTCTCAACTTGAGCAAACGCATTTGAGATTACAAAAAGACTTAGAATAAATAGCACAAATTTCATTGGAACAACTATTTGATTACTTCACAAATTTACGCAAAGAGGAGATCCAAAACGGAAACACCCAGGTTCTCTAGTCGAACAATTGAACGAGGCTTTTGCTGTGGCGCTTGAACCCAGAACCTGCATTGGAAATCTATTGCAGCACTCACCACCTTTTATATCACGCACTTTCTCGGTTTTTATTCTTGATGTATGAACATGCACCATCAAATAATCCCGCATTGCGCATTGGAAGTGTCTTGAGGTAAATGCGCTATGGGATTCTGGAATCTGCACGATGGAGCAAAGTAATAGTTCCACCTCTGAATTCCGATATCTCCATCGCGTGATTCGGGACAATACCAATTCTGCTTATTAAAGAGTCCATGCTGCATTGCGCATTGGAAGTTTTTTTTGGGCAATGCGCTGCAGAATTTTGCATGCACGAAATGGTAAATGCCTTCACAGTAGCTGTTATAGGCCAATGGAGTGAATCGGAATAGGACTATTACAGATACACAAACCCAAATCAAGCGATAGAAAAATTGCACCCTCATTTTGCCGATGAATGC
>JAWXBG010000174.1:0-3803 GCA_034439875.1 Flavobacteriales bacterium | reverse complement strand
TACACAATGAAATCTTGGCGCACTTTGCGTTTGGTCTTTGCGGTCTTTGCGTGGAAAACAAACTTCGGGAATTTTCACGCAAAGAACGCGGAGGGATTTTCACGCAGAGAACGCAGAGACGGTTTGAAATAGGAAGGAAAAAAGGTTTTTCACAGGTTCCCGAGTTAGAAATTTTGATATTCTTTTTGTTTATTGTGTAACAAAAGACCGATTCATTTCTCTCAAATTTGCCATGGCTCACAACTGTAATTACAACAACACGAGTAGATCAAAAGGGATCAGCCGTATTTGTTGTTTTTGTTTGTCGCACCGCACAATTGAATTTTGCACTAAAGACATTCTGTAGAAATGCAAAAAGTCCGGAATGATGATAGAACAGGGAAAGTTTTAGAACAATTTGAAATATTTTATTAAACTATTTATGGAAAACAACGAAACGATCGATGCGCTGAACAAGCTAATCGTCATTAACAATGATCGAGTAGAAGGATACAAAACAGCAACTGAAGAAACGGACGAAGGCGATCTGAAAATACTATTCTCTCGATTTTCGGATACCAGTGAGAAGTGTCTTGCCGAACTGAATGCTGAGGTGTTGAAACTTGGGGGAGAGCCCAGTGAAAGCACAAAACTCACCGGCAAAGTGTTTAGGGTTTGGATGGATTTAAAATCGGCCATTACAGGTAAGGATCGTTTGGGCATATTAGACTCATGCAGTTATGGTGAGGAATCAGCACTGATGACCTATGTGGATGTCTTGAAAGAAAGCGGTTATGAGCTTAGCGCCGAACATCGTGCCATGATTAACTCTCAGCACACTTGGCTCAAAGCAGATTACGACCATGTGAACGCCATGCGCGAAGCCCTAGAGGTAGAATAATGCTGTTTGTGTATATGTAATAGTCCAAAAAAGTTTCAATCCGTTGGCCTATAACAGCTAGTCTAACAGCATGTACCACTTCACACTTATAAAATGGTTCAAACTATTTTATAAGCAGTATTGGAGTAAGTTTTTGGAACACTTCAGGAACCGAGAAAAATCACATTATATTTTGCGAATGAAGAATGTTATGAAAATATCGGCCTGTGTTACCATCCTGTTTTTTGTGGCAATCATGCCCACCACAGCTCAAGTAGTGGAGACAGTGGCCCATGTGGATATTGATAAGTATACGGGCAGATGGTATGAAATCGCTGCGTATCCACAACGATTCCAGAAAGGCTGTCACTGCACCACGGCAGATTATACCGCTAACGAAAAGGGGCATTTAATCGTTGAAAATACTTGTAATAGAGACAGTGTTGGCGGAAAGCAATCCTCCATAAAGGGAAAGGCGATCGTAATGGAAAATTCAGGAAATGCAAAGCTGAAGGTGCGCTTTTTTTGGCCTTTTAGTGGTAAGTATTGGATCGTTGATCTGGCCGATGATTATAGCTACGCAGTTGTAAGCCACCCAAACAAGAAGAGTCTGTGGATTTTATCGAGAACACCAAAAATGGAAGAGTCTGTTTATCGCGAAATTCTTGCCCGATTGCGGGACAAAGGTTATGACTTGACTAAGTTATACGTCACTAAACAAGGCTAGTACAGAGAATAGAACTCGAACAATTGATAGATCAGATTAACCCTAGTTTGCGGACTTTCGCAACTAGTGATGCCACGTTGGCCACTTCAAATTTTGTCATTAGGTTTTTGAGGTGACTATCAACAGTGTTGAGACTTACAAAAAGTTTTCCGGAGATTTCTTTGTTGGTGCTTCCTTTGGAAATTAGTTTTAATACTTTTTTTTCGCGACGGGTGAGCACAGGTCTGTTGCGGTGAGCAAAAGTGAGCGAAGTTTGTTGATGTATCAAGGGACTCACAATTATTTCTCCGCGGAGGGCTCCTGTCACTGCCTTTTCGAAGTCTTGAGCAGAGGTGTTTTTAATTGAAAAACCGGAGGCCCCAGCACCCCATATTTCTGAAACATAAAAAGGTCCGTGAAAAGTGCTCATGCCAAGTACCCGTGTATCTGGAAACTCTGCACGTATCCGTTTGAAAAGTTCTATACCATTGATGTCCGGTAAATTGAGGTCTGTGATTACCGGATCGACTTTGATGATTCGAAGATATTCGACCGCCTCTTTGGCGTCATTGCACGGAGGTAAAACAGCGAAGAAACCAGAGCGCAGGAGTAGGTTTGTCACGCCTTCCTGCACAACGGGATGGTCATGTACGATTAAAATTTTAGGGAGCCTTAATGTCATGAGGGTCTATTAAATTCTATGAGAAATGAACGGCCCTCTCCGGGTTTAGTGTTCACATGAATTGTTCCTTTCAGATAGTTGACGCGGTTTCGCAAATTGGCAAAGCCCACGCCTGTGCTGTTTTCCCACAAATCTGAATTAGAACCATTACCGTTGTCTTCAATTGCTATATTGATGACATTGTCGAGTTCGCTGAGTTGAATTATTACTTCGCTGGCAGAGCTGTGCTTCACCACGTTTTGCAAAAGTTCCTGAAAGAGTCTGTATACAATTATTTCCTTATCACCTGGAAGCCTTCCATCGAAATTGGGATGTTCAAGATGGATCGAGATTGAGCTTGATTGAGAAATGCCAGTAGCGAGTTGGTTAGCAGCTTGAATAAGTCATAATTTCATGGGGATTTAGGGCATCATGTTTTGTGCTACTCGACGCATTTCTGTGATTGCATCATCCAATTGATGAAGAGATCTATCGAAGAGCCTTGCATGGTCTTCGCGTATAAACATATTTCCTTCCAAAGAAGATAGTAAGAGTTTTACACCGCGGAGCAAACTGCCTACTCCGTCGTGAAGATCCTTGGCTAATCGACTTCGCTCAGATTCTGCGCCTTTTAGCATAGAGTTGAGAACAACTACTTGTTTTTCGGATTCAAACCTGTTGAGTTGTTCAAGGGTTATGGCTTCTTTTTGACGCAGAATTAGGTTTTTTCTTCGCTGCAAAAAAGAGAGAGCCGTTAAAGCCAAAACAAAGAGAATAGCTATGATGAGCAAAAGAATGAACTTTTTACTTTTCTGTTCTTTTTCTAATTGGTCTGTCTTTGCCCGATCGTTTAATCTGAATAATTCTAGCTGTTGTTTTTCGGTAAGTTATTTGGCGCTCATTTCAACTACAGTTTTTCTGCTTCCATTCGATATGTGCTGTCACTGAATGCCGCGTGGGACACATGGTGCTCATAGGCTTTTCGAATATTCCCTAAGGTGTAGTTTGTTTCTGAAAGCCCGAGATGTGCATCGCGTGCTATGAACCAATCTTGTTTTTGCATCGCATGGTCAAGTGCTGTTTCCAAATAAGGAATCGCTTATGTTGGTCTGCCTATTTTTGAAGAGCCAATCCTTTTGACATAAAAATCGAGGCGGAAATATTAGTGCCTTCATTGCCCTTGATGTAAAGGAGTGCGGAGTCGGCAAAACGATTGGCCTGGTCATATTCATATACATCGAAGTGCAGTCCGCTAATGTTCTGGTAAAGGGAAGCTTTGTAATAGGTTTGTTGGACAACGTCTATGTAGTTTATCCCTTGTTCAAGGTATGCTCGAAAAAGGCCCAGGTTTCCAATCATACGCTCAACAACAGCAGCCGTTAGACAGCCGCTTCCATATCCATCGAAAAAGTGGGTCTGTTCGCATAGCTGGATTCCCATATCGGCATACTTCAGGCTTTCAGAGAATAAACTTAGGTCTTCCTAATAGATGTTTAGGTTGGCGCATGTCAGTATCAGAGTGGCAGTGTCTTTGCAAAGGGTTGAGGATTCAATTGACTGGATTCCATAATAGGCAG
>JAWXBG010000173.1:0-33592 GCA_034439875.1 Flavobacteriales bacterium | reverse complement strand
ACATATAGATAGTACATATAAATAGTTTTTATAAAAAAAGGCCACCCAAAGGCGGCCTTGCTCCCCAGCCTGGACTCGAACCAGGGACCCCATGATTAACAGTCATGTGCTCTAACCAGCTGAGCTACTGAGGAATTTTTGATCAGGTTTCATTGCGAAGAACCGATCGAAAACCCACTATCGCTGCAGCCATCCCGCGCTTGCGAGACTAGAGAACCAATGTTTCCATAGGATTTCTGAAAAGGGGTGCAATATTAAGAATTGTAGCCCAATTCACGCATCAACTTTGGAAAAATATTTGATGTTTTGTTTGAAAGCACTAAGAATTAAGTGATTCCGGTGTTTTTAAATGATAATGGAACTAACATTTTAAGGCTTTTGAATGAAATTTTGCTGTATCTCCGAACGTTTTCATGAATCGATTCCTACGTTTAATCTCAAATTTTGCTCTGGGAATGGTCGTGAACGCTGAAAGGCCAAAAGGTCGTGAGCTCCCGCAAGATTGCTATCCCGTTTTAGCTTATTGGACAATACAAATTATAATGAGGAACGGGATTCTCAAATCTACAAAATGGAGCAGCAAGCATATTCACCAAAGGAACGCCGAAAACACATCTTGTGATTTGGGTGCATTTGAAAGCGTGTTATACATAAAGTAAAAATAAGAATCGAGATAGCGCCCGTCATCGCAGGCTTTCAGTGTTGTAAAAGATTTCAATTGCAAAATATGGGTTAAAGATACCAATACGGCGTAATACTCACGCTTCCTACTCACACACCTGCCCATAGGCTCCAAAAAAGATCAGAACATCTGATACTTTTACCTGTTGATTCTGATCGAGATCTCCGTCGATACACAATCCCGTAAGACCGTAATTGGCATTTAATAATAATAGGTCTGCCACATTCACTTCCTGATTGTAATCGAAGTCGCCAAAGCAAGGGATAAACTCGTCGGCATGTTCGGTGCCTGTTTCAATACTGAGACATTCATTTTCGTAATATCCAAATCCAGAAAACTCACCTAAGCTAGCGCTCAAGGTGAATGTGGCTTGCTCGAAATATCCACTACCGGAACAAATCGACTCGCGTGAGATCACTTGAGCTGACGCAGGAAGCGCAGCCGATATCAATATTAGGAAGATCAAATTTTTCATTGCTCTACAATATCAAAAACCAGAATAGATAAGACAGCCTTCCCGGTATACGCAGCAGTCCAAGTATTTGTGTAGAGAATTTCCAACGAATGAATACCACTTTTTAACCAGTATGGAAAATGAAAATTGTAATTCGAAGTATTAATGTAGAATAAATTATCGTCTAACAGCAGCTTTAAATATTCAGTGGTGGCATAATCACGGGTCGGGCCACTCACACTTTTGCGCGAAAGCATAACTGATTCTACTTTCCATGTCTGGCTCGCGGGCACATCAAAATTCATTGTGGCGATGCTGAAGTTTGTACTTGTAGTGCCGGAGAGTTCGATCGTTATGGTTTCAGCATATTCAAGGTTCGTTTGTGTGCTTGCTATAGAAACAAACAGAATCAGTATTGCTGTGAGTTTAATTTTTTTCATTTTGTAAGTTGTTTTGAAAGGTTCTTAAATGGTCTTATGGAATGATGTTAAATACTAATATCGAAACACTGCCGTATGCCGTGTATTGATTGGGAGTCCAAGTGGTATCTGACCATAGATTTAGATTATATGTTCCTGCAGGAAGCCAAATAGGAAATGTGTAGTGATTATGATCGTCGTATTTCCAAATTACTATATGGTCCAACACTAAAAATATGTAGTTGCTGTAGCCATAACTGGTGGAGGGTCCGCTGCTGAATCGGTAGTTCGCGGTGGCCGACTCAACTTTCCATGTCTGACCTTCGGGTACAACCAATGTCTGTGCAATGATGGATCCATCGAGGACTACTGGCGCTTCGAGTTTTATGTATTTGGTTTCTACAAATCCCAGGTTAGCTCCTTGTGCAAAACAAGGTACCGCTGTAAGAGTCACAGCCAAAAGTGTGAAGATTAATTTCATGTGTAATTGAATTATTTAGAATCCGTCTGAGGTGAAAATTAGTGTTTTAGCATCAGACCCACTTCCTATTGTGCCAATGTTCTCTGGATTGACCCATATAAAATTGCCATTGCTATCTACACTCAAAACCTGGCCTGGTAAAGCTCCTGAAGGCAGTCCATTGCCGGCATGTAAAGCATAGGGAACAGACAAAAACTGCATGACACCAGTGCTGATGTACCCCTCGCCAAAGTCTACGCTCTGCTCCAGATATTTGTCTCCCGAAGCCCATGATATAGCAAAGAATTCGCCACTTAACACGGTGCCAAGTCCTACATTGAGACCAAATGATCCGAAGGGATTGGTTGTTGCGTTATGGGTTTCTTCATAGAGAATACTGCCGTCGAAACTGGCTTCGCGGATCGTGATTTTCACTGAGAATGTGCTGTCCGACAAGAGATCGCCATTGTTGGTGCGAATAACTCCTTGATACTTGATGGCTTGGGGAACTTGTGCTTCGATTCCTTGCAATGCAAAGCAGATGAGAAGCGAAATTAAAAGTGCTTTCATAAAGTTTTGGTTAGGAAGGCGAAGATAATACCAATTCTCCTTGTAAAAGATTCCATCCTGCATTGAACCCAGAATCCCATTGGGATTCGCTATGAGGTGCTAAGAGCGTTTATCCCGCATTACGCATTAGGACAATTTTTGTAGAATGTATGCGGGATTCTCAAATCTAAGCGATAGAATATTGCATTCATCGGCAAAATTAGGGCGCAATTTTTCTATGGCTTGATTTGGGTTTATGTATCTGTAATAGTCCAATTCCGTTTCACTCCTTTGGCCTATGATAGATACATAAACGGGATAATTCAAATTGCCCTAAGCACTTCGGTTTATGTTCTTTCCCTTAAGTCGAGTACCATATTTGTTTTAGCAGCGGCATGGCACCTGGGAAATGGAGGGTCATTTTTTCTGAACTCGTGCAGAATTAAGACTAATTTTTCCTTCGAATCTTTACCCAAACACCTTACCAAACAACTCATCTACCCTTCCGACTTGAACAACTCTAATTTCTTTAGAAACTGTTGTAAGACCTTTGTTGTATGAAGAGACATAAATTTCTTCGAATCCTAGTTTGGCAGCTTCGGCAATACGTTGATCTATTCGCGCCACAGGACGTATTTCGCCGCTCAGACCCACCTCGCCCGTGAAGCATGTGCGAGCGGGTATGGCAATGTCTTCGCCAGATGATAATATAGCTGTAATCACTGCTAAGTCCATTGCAGGGTCTTCAACTTTAATGCCTCCTGCTACATTTAGGAATACATCCTTCATCGCCAATTTGAATCCACATCGCTTTTCAAGGACAGCCAACAACATATTTAATCTGCGAATATCGAATCCAGTTGTGCTCCGCTGTGGTGTTCCATATACTGCAGTGCTTACTAGTGCCTGAATTTCTAATAACATAGGGCGCATACCTTCGAGCGTGGCCGCAATAGCAATACCACTCAAATGTTCTCCTCTGTTTTCAAGTAAGATCTGAGAAGGATTGTCAACCGGCTTCAACCCGCTGCCTTCCATTTCATAAATACCCAACTCATTGGTTGAACCAAAACGATTTTTGGGCGTGCGCAGCAAACGATATACGTGATGGCGATCGCCTTCAAATTGAAGAACTGTGTCCACCATGTGCTCCAATAATTTTGGTCCCGCTAGTGTGCCTTCTTTGGTAATGTGACCTACGATAAATACAACTGTTCCTGTTTCTTTGGCAAACCTTAAAAGCCTGCCAGCTGATTCTCGAACCTGCGAAACGCTTCCGGGAGAAGATTCAATGTCGCTGTTGTATAATGTCTGAATGCTATCTACCACAAGAACGTCGGGCTGCATTTCTAGGGCTTCATTGATAATCTGTTCGACCCTTGTTTCCATGAGGACAAAACATTTGGGATTTTTCATCCCAAGTCGATCAACGCGGAGTTTGATTTGTTCTTCACTCTCTTCGCCACTTACATACAGGGTTTTTAAATCTTGTTGCTGCAAAGCAAACTGAAGCATCAATGTGCTTTTTCCAATTCCAGGTTCTCCCCCAAACAAGATCACACTGCCATATACAAGTCCGCCGCCAAGCACGCGGTGAAACTCAGAATCCACTACATTCATTCGCGGCCGCATCTCCGTTTCGAGCTGATCTACTGTTCGAGGTTTGTTGCTTTTCGTATTGATCGAAAGTCTCTTGCTCTGTGCATCGGTCTTAACCACCAATTCTTCTACATAAGTGTTCCAAGCCCCGCAATTAGGGCACTTCCCCACCCATTTCGGACTTTCGTGACCGCATTCCTGACAGAAAAAAGCTGTTTTTGTTTTTGACATTTTCTAATTTCAGGTCACTAAAGTAGTTCAGTGATTCACGTTTGAATGTCAAGTGTTGAAAGCTTTTGAATTTGCAAAGGGCCGCAAGAAGAAATGAAAATTTATAAAGTACTGATGGATTGGAGAAAAAAAAACCCCGGATCATCCAGGGTTTTAATTTTTATTTCTGAGAATATTTTATACCAATGTTATACCAATGTCACTTAATAAATGGACCATCCTGCATTGTGCATTGGAAGTATGCATTAGGTAATGTGCTTCAGGATCTTGCATAAATCCAAACGGTATTAGTCTCTAATAATCGTTATATATCCATTTCTTTCTGGGTCAGTACCATAAGGAAGAAGCAGCACATAATAATATGTACCCTCTTCAATATCACTTGGACGCCAGTCATTTTGGTAATCATCGCTCGAGTATACTTCAGCACCCCAACGGTTGTACACGAATAGCTTGGCCCCAAGATAATTTTCGAGACCCTGCACTTCAAACGAGCTGTTCAAGGAATCATTACCCGGAGTAAATATGTTCGGGATAAAAATGAAGCAAGGGTCTGGTATGAATTGGAATGAAGCCTCCTCGCTATTGCACAATCCACTTGCTGAACCTGTTACAGTAATAATTGATCCTAAACAGTCAGCAGGAATAGATGCGCTGCCAAAGTTTAGATTGTTGTTGCCACCAAGTTCTAATCCAACACAGTCCGATGTCCAATTGTAACTGTTTGCATTCGCAGCACCTAGTGTCAATGGAATCTCTTGTCCCGGACATACAACCTGCAGTTCAGCAGTGGTTGGATTTAATGTCACAAAATCAGCAAACTGAATGTTGGTTACGTCTGTTAAAGTTTCGCAAGCCAATGGATCGGTTACAGATACTGTGTAAGAACCGGATGCATTCACATTGGTACATTCCGAACTACCGCCAGAACTCCATGTTATGGTGTAGCCATTAGGAATATCTTGAATACATAGATCGAGATCATTTGCATCACACTCCACATGGTCCGCACCAAAATTGATGTTTGGTTGGATAGGCAGCGAGATGGTGATGTCGGCTTCGGCTTCGTGAGTGAAACATTCGTTCTCTACAATTACACTGTATGTGCCTGATTGATTCACTGTCACTTCAGCATCATTATCATTGTTGCTAGTAATACTCGGTGATGGCCCATTCCAGTCGTAACTAAGGTATTCGTTATTGTTACTCACAGGGTCGAGTTCTGTACCATTGCCTTCAGCACAGATCACTCCATCTTCAAGCACAACAGTAAAGTCTGCGTAATATTCAATTTCAACGCTGTCTGAATCTTCTCCACATTCATTTTCTAAAGTAACAGTAATAGTAGCTGTGTTGTTTCCGGTGTAAGGTCCGAGCTCAGCACAACCGCCATCCTCATCCACTCCCGGGCCTGACCAATCATACGTCCCGGTTCCGGCCGCATCTTCGGTATCATCAGGGTCCACGCAAACTGTTTCGGTTTCACCTGGACAGAATAGAGCTTGATCTATACTCAAGTTACTCAATTCCACAATTGGAGTTTCTGTGTAGATGAGTTCGTAGCATTCATCATTGTTGCAAGCAGGATCGGTGAAGCAAAGTGTGTACACGTCATATCCACACGGTGTAAAAAATGTATCATAGCTTGTGGAACTGCTCAATGTCCAACAATCCGTGCCATTCGCTGTTTCAACGTTCCAAGAACCCATCAATGGCTGCGCCTCACAAGCAGCATACCCTTCCCAAATAATACCTTCTTCAAAAGGAAGAGAGGTATCCAGACCTTCCAATCCAAAAATGATTGCGTCGCCATTGTTGTCACAGTTAAATATTTGAGCATAATAGTCAGTTATATCAACATTATCCGGACAAACCAATTCAATAGTGATATAATCACCAAATATGATAGGAAGATTGTAAATGTCTAGATTATCAAATGTCGTACAGATGTATTCTATAGAAGTTCCCAAATCTTCATTGGTTATGGTAACAACGAGATTGCAACCCTGCCAACCTCCTTGCTGCACGGCTTGCGGATCAGGGAAAACGCAATAAACCTTGAGAACTCCTTCACCCGGTGCACTGTATCCTCCAGTAAATTCAACTGGCGAGAAGTCGCCACCACAATATGCTCCTTCGTTCTCTAGGTTGATTTCATCGATGTAGTTTAATGTAACTAAAACTACAGGAATGTTTTGCCCCTGACAGCCAGTATCGTCTGTAACAAGAACCCTGTAGTGACCCTCATAAAGGGCTGTAACAGTTACGCACTGTCCTGTGGTATCCCCAATAATTTCACCATCGAATCCAGGGTATACTTCCCATGCGTATTCTGCATATTCATCGTTAATGCAAATAGTAGTAGTCTCGCCGGGGCATATGGGATTGTTTGCAATGGTAAGAGAAGGAATAAAGTATGGTTGTTCGTCGAGGAAAAACTCATAAGTAGTGCTGCAGCCCGATAAGAAACCTGTTACAGCATGCGTTCCGCCATTGGTAATGTGGCAACAAATTTCATCACATCCTTGTGGCTCCCACTGATAACTTTCAAAACCTTCGGTTGCACAAATATCCGTTTCACCTCCTGCACAAAAGGCAGTATTCCCTGTAATACCTATTTCCGGTAACGTAATATCTTGTACTAAAAATATGTAAGTCAGGGTTGTTACACCTGCAGGAGTACCATTGTCAGTAGCGGTTACATTCACTATATTTATCCCTAAGTTGTTTGGTCCTGCCGTAAAAGTTCCTCCGAAATAGGCAACATTTCCGTTTTGCACGGCCGCTATCAGTCCTTGTCCATCGGTATTATAGGTGATATTTGTTGACTGAGTGCTTTCAGGACTTAGAAAGCCCGTGTTGAAAGTATATATATCTCCTTGGCACAGATAAATTGTATCGCAAGGCAATGCCGCTGTTGAGATTGGTGGGATATTAGCAGCAAAGTCACATACGCTGAACTCAAATGTTTTGTTGTCGAGCCATGACACACCGTCTATTTGGCTATTGTTTTGTCCGTAGGGTCCATTATAATCATCAGTACACTCTCCGAAACGACCAAATTGAATGTGCTCGCCTCCTGTACTTTTATCTGCACCCACAGTTGCCGGAGTCGCGCCACTGCATCCACCTGCACCACCTACATCTCCATGGCACCATTGCATATCGCCGTAGCAATATTGAACGTTATTCTCTGCACCCAGAACATCACTCGAATTTGGAGTGATTATGACTTGGTAAGAATTGGTTTTATCTCCATGATTGCTGTAATATCCTACATCCATGTAGTTGATATATAAAGCTTCGGGAGTTACTTTGAAATATACCATCCCCGTTTGACGATAATCAGCGTCGGCCCAAAATGCGGCTAGATGATTATATTCATTATCTGTTGTTATTGGAGTTGGAAATTCGGATGGTGTCCAATCGTAATATCCACCGCCGAAAACCACCGTACCCTTACTGGTTAGATATGCCGAACTATATTGAGTTCCATAAAAGCAAAAATCCCAACCGAGGTTTATCGGACCATACCAACAGTCTACCCCTTGGCCGGCGCCACCTCCACAATTTGGCCAGTCGCTTGGGTCATTTGGATCAATCATCGTATAGGTGAAATCTGGATCTATCCAACAATCACAGTCTCCTCCTGTCATTTTAACATTATAGCCCGGAGCATAAGCTTTTTTATCTTTATGGTCCATGTAAATGGCTCCAATCCGATTTTGATCATACCTAGAATCTTGTCGAAACAGATCCCAATCTTCCCGTGACATGTACAATAGTCGATTGTAATTGTACAGCTCTTCATCAGTCAGGTTTGGAGAGTATTTCCAAATATCCTGAGGTGTTTGCTCCGGAATAATAATTTGCCCGAAAGCAACTACTGTGGAGAACAACATTACAAGGGCTAATAGATTCTTTCTCATTTCTAAGATTGTAGGATAATGTTTGGTTTAAAGGCTGTAAAACAAGGCTGAGTAGGAAAAAACGGACAAATATAGGCGAGTAGGCTAGCGTTGCAAGCGCATAGTGCCTGTCTTTTCAACGAGTTTATGCCCGCAAAAATCTGTTGCGCTGAAGAAGTAGAAATAGATTCCATCCGGCATTTCTTGCCCGTTGTTTCCTTTTCCATCCCACAGTGCCTGCTTTTTTATTCCTTCATACACTTGATTCCCATTCATTTTGTCAATGATCAACAAGCGAAGCGGCTCAATGTTTTTTGATTCGACCAAAGGATCGAAAATATCGCTGAACCCATCGCTATTTGGACTGAACAGGTCGTATGGCACGATGATTTCCGCTCCTGCGCAGATACATATTTCTTTCTCATTGTATTCTGTGAATCCTGAGCCGGGCGCAACTTCAATTTCGAGGCGAATATGAAATATGCCTGTACGGCTAAACTCATGGCTTGCAGTCATTTCTGTATAAAAGGCATCATCCTCTTTTATGGTCCATTTGTAGGCATGAGCACGCGTGAAAACAGGGATCAACATTTTTCGTAATCCCATATCTGCGGGGCCAACTAGCGAAAAATCGTTACTAATAGTCTCGTTTTTGTATTCTTCTTGAGGTGTTATAATCGGATTTTTTGTAGTAGAAGTCCATAAATCAGCAACTACCACTAAAGGAAGCGGCGCGCTGACTGCGTTTCCTGTATTTAAGTTTGCCTCTTCTGAACTAAGTGCAAGATTCTCAACTTTCCCGTCAGCTTCATTTTCACCAAAAGGACTTTGGTCCATACTAGGGTGAGTTTTTATTTCATTCGAAACTTCTGGAATTACTTCTGTCTCGGATCCAGTGGTTTCTTGACTTTGATGTTCGTTGATAATCGTTTTTTCAAGTTTTGGCTGCTCAGCAATTGCTGGTTGATTATTCTTACTCAGGTTATAGATTAATACAGTACTTAAAGCTACCACACCTATAACTGCAGCTAGTACTTTCCACAGTACTATTTTGGCAGCAATGGTCGATCCTCCCACAGCAGCACCTTGAGGGATTGCATTCTGCACAGTTTCCCAAATAGCAGAATTTACTGCACTTTCATGTCCACTCAGCTTTGTTTGAAAAATCTCTCTTAGTTTGTTATCTTGCATCTTCATATACTCTTTTCCATAGCTACCATTGCCTTGCGCATCCAATCCTTTGCTTTGAAGAATTGGGTCTTTGATGTGTTTTCAGAGATTTCAAGTTTCTCTGCAATTTCTTTGTGGCTGTATCCTTCAATGGCAAAAAGATTAAAGACTGTCTTGTATCCTGTCGGCATTTTATTTACAAGTCCCATCAGATCGTCGGCATTCATGGCGCCTAGCACAGTCATTTCTTCGCTATCCAGGTTTACAACTTTATCAATACTCGTGGAGTTTTTCCATTTGAGGTCTTTTCTAATTTGGTTTAGAGCGGTGTTTACCATGATGGTTCTAATCCAGCCCCCAAGGGCACCACTGCCGCTCCATTGTCCCATTTTTTCAAAAACCTTAATAAATCCTTCCTGCAAAATATCCTCGGCTTCCTCACGGCTATTGGCATATCGCATGCATACACTCATCATTTTTCCGGCATGCATTTTATACAGCCGGTACTGTGATTCGCGGTTACCTTTTAAACATGAGTCTGCTAATTCCTGATCGGTCATTTTGCATTTCAATGGTGATGATGAAAAATCTACCCAATAAGTTGTCTGAATGGGTATTTTTTCGAAATGTCAGCTCCAGACTATCGCAAGAGACTAACATGGCCTTTGAAAAGTTTTGCGTCTCCGGTCAACAGATCCTTCACTTCTATTCTCCAAACATAGGTGTCGTTTTGGCCAAAATAGTCTCCATTGTCGATGTTTCCCGTCCAAACTTCTCCTACAGTAGTACTTTCGAATACACGATTTCCCCACCTGTCAAAGATCACTAAACGGTAAGCGCTGGGATCAATTCCAGCCACGTGAGCTTCAAATACATCGTTTGTGCCATCTCCGTCGGGAGTAAATGCATTTGGTACATAAATTAAGAGCACGCTTTCCATTAATATGGACACGCAAACGCTGTCTTCACAACCAAACTCGTTTATGACTTTTAGGCATACCGGGAATTCTTGGAAATCCGCCGATGGAAAATTGAAGAGGGGATCACTAAAACTACTTATACCAAGGCCGGCGAAATTCCAGTCATAAATCTGGGCATCTTCAGATAAATCTATGAATTGAACCTCATGTTCCAAAGTAGTCACAGGTTGAGGTTCCCATGTGAATGCTGCAACCGGATAGTTATTTATGGATATGGGTGAGTCTAGAGAATCTATGTCTACGCAGCCATCTGGAGAGGTAACTGTAAGTGTAGGAATGAAATTACCTGCAGAAGCGTAGGTGTATTCAAAGTCGCTACAAACAGCAAGTGTGTTGCCGTTGCCAATATCCCACAAACAATTTCCAAGCATGTCAGGATCTGTTAAATTGTAGAAGGTAACCGCTGTGGGATAACAACCACTTTGGACACTTACTTCCAAAATTGCCTCTGGCATTTCGTAAACCAATACATAAACAGAGTCATACGCCATAGGGGTGCATCCGTCATCGCCTGTAGCCACATACCAAGTATTAATCAATGGACAGTCCGTAGTATTGTAATTGGTAGAAATGATTTCAGGTCCTGAGCCATTGTCTGCTTCCCATGTAATATCTATTGGACCACCACCGCCACCCGCGCCGGCCGTTAGATCCACACATTCGCCTTCACAGAGATATACGATGTCAGCAGGACCTGCTGTAACTTGTATCGCAGGATTGAAAAATGTGGACATGGCAATCGTGTCGGAACTGCACCCAAGGCCATCAATGGCTACTACATAAAAAGTAGTGTCCTGAGTAATCACAAAATCGATGGGATTACCAATTGCAACAGTACATCCAGGCAATGCCTCCTGACAATTGTACCAATTGTATGTAAAGCCTGATCCATCTCCTCCAACTGCTGTTCCTTCAAATGTGGTTTCTTGGTTGTAACAAACAAGTAAGCTGCTAAAACCGGTAGACATTGTAATCTCGAGAGAGGAGGCCACAAAGGAAACAATGGTGTCCGCGAAACATCCATCTGCATCAGTCATTTCAACTACGTATTCTCCTGCAGATAAATCATCAAATACTCCAGTGGCATTTGTGATAGGAGAGGGGATATTCGTGAGGCTATAACTAATACCGAATGCATCAAAGACCTCTATTAAGCCTGTGCTGGCACCAAAACAAGATGAAGGCACAACATTTACATCATCTATGAAAGACTCCAAAAGTTCTGTGAAAACTATACTCCCAGTGGTGTCACACCCAAAACTGTCTGAAATTATGTAATCGTAATTTCCCACACAAAGATTCTCAATAGTAAATCCTGTATTAGCAGAATTAGTCCATTCTACTGAATAGTCAGGGATCCCACCTTCTGCTGAAAGCGAAATGCTGCCGCTACATGTTCCAAAACAAACGTTGGGATTGAAGTCTTCCGTTACAACCAATTCTTCTGCAACAAACACAAAAACGGAATCATTTCCTTCGCATGAAAAATCGTCGTATCCCGTCACAAAAAACCACATACTTTGATCGGGGAGCACAATTGGATCAGCCACATTAATGTTTCCAAAAAAGAATCCATTGTCTGCCCATAAGTAAATCAAACCACCTGTTGCATTCAATTGAAGGCTTGATCCAAAGCACAGCGTGTCTGTTTCACCGGCGTCAATAGCTGGAACCGGCTGTACAACAATTTCTACATCATCGGTGAGGGAGCACTGCTGATTGAAAACAGTGAGAACGAAGGTGTAGGATTCAGGATCGGGACTGCTGTTTAATATGGAAACAGTGGGTTGGGCAAGTGAAGGATCATCTAATCCTGTTGAGGGATCCCACTGATATGTTTGTCCAACTATAGCTGCCGTGCCAATTATTAAATTCTCACCCGAACAAGCTGCTCCATCAGGGCCGGCATTCATTATTGGCGAACTGATTTCGGCAACAGTGATGTCGTTAGCACTGATATTATCAATGCATCCATTTGCATCTTCTACCAGAACTATCAAATAGGTACCGGGATTTGAAATGCTCTCTAGATAAGGACTAGTGGCAATGTTCCATGTTTGATTTACACCCCCATCAATTGTATAAGTTACTATCCATGGTTCTTGCCCGCTTAAATCAATAATCAGATCGAGAGATGAACCTTCACAATACGATGTATCCGCAAATGCGAAATCTGCTGTAGGAATATCATACACGGTTAGCGTTACCTCATCGGAACTAATACTCGCATCACAACCATTTCCATCTGATAAATTGGTTACAGTGTAAGTTCCAGGCAAAGACCCAGTATACTGATGCGGTGAACTAAGAACACCTGAAATGTTGTCGATGCCAATTACTCCTGAATTATTCTGCTCGATGTCAAAATTCCAAGGAGCTGTTCCTGTCAATGTGATCTCAAAATCATGATTATCTCCAAAACAAATACTGGCATCTCCGTCTAAGATTGCTGTGGGCAATGGATTGATTACAACATTTGCCAATCCTATAGTTGCCCCACCGCACACATTCGAAAAAACCGAGGAAAGGGTGTAGTCGCCTGGCAGGTCTGTTGAGAATATATAAGGACTTGTAGTTACTTCAACGGAGGCTTGATCAATTCCGTCGATAGCAGTCACTAAATCCCAGGGCGAAGTACCGGCAAAATCAATCTGAACGTCTACCGAGTTGCCAATACATTCTGCACCTCCTCCTGAAATTGATGCGGTTGGTATATCATAGAAAACTACAGGTTGACCTTCTGATACGGAAATAAAAGGCGCGTTAATATTTACGCAATCTCCTGAACCGTCATCATCACCCACCACTGCTGACACATAATAAACGGTTCCATATACTATTACTCCAAGGCCGGGAACCGTGCCAAATACCAATGGGCTGTCTGGATCATTGAAGTTGCTATCGTTGCAGTCTGTCGCAAATATGCTTCCGATTGAGTTACCCGGATTATCATGCAGAATAAACATTAATTGATCATCAAAATCAAAAATGCCATCGTTATTCCAAGTGGTGGTTGCTATATCATTTCCACAAACTACAACCGTATCGGTGAGCATCGTACCGCTGTAAGTTACTATTGGACAGTTGTATGGATCTATAGCAATGTTTACTGGATTGCAATCGTATAGATCTGTAAATTGCCACGAAGCACCACTTCCGCTCACAATAAATCCACTTGTGTAAGAGTCAACTCCAAATGCACCTGCAGCAGCTCCTATTGGGGTGGAACTATACGACCCTGGATCCCCACCGAGTACTTCAAAAAGCACTTGATAGTTTACAGCGTTCGGTGTGCAAACGGTATCTACAATAATTACCTCAATGGACGAATTAACTTGGACAGTAACTGTTTCATTGATCTGTGTTACACAATCTCCGGAATTATTTGAGTATTCGACTGAGATCAATTCATAAGTAGTTGTTTCACTTGGAAAAGTGGTATATGTGTAAGGTGATACAAGGTTTGTCAATTGCACGGAGCCGCTACCCTGACTATCAGTGATTTGAATGGTTGCATTAAAATTGTCGGCAATCGTTAATAGATCAATGATTAGGTCGGCACTTGCTCCCGTGCATATTGTCATGTCCGAAGCAATGGTTGCTTGAGGCACTGGTTCAACTATTACAGTTTCACATGAGTTCAAGATCTGAGAACAATTGACTCCCTGATCTTCAACTAATGTCAAACAATATTCGCTAGTAACCAAGGGAGAAACACTAAAAACAAAAGGACTGGAAACAATATTAAAATCAGTTTGAGAAATTCCATTGATTGTATAAGAAACTACCCAAGGGCCTGTTCCTGTAAGATCTATGGAGAGGTCTATTGGTTCTCCTTCACAAATTTCATCACCACCTGAAAGAACGGCAGAAGGAAGATCATTTACTACTACATCGATGGAGTTGTTTTGAACATTAAAGCAGAAGGGTAAATCAACATAGCTCACAGAAGTTATCGTGTAAGTTGTGTTGATGATAGGCGAAACGTTGATGCCAGCTCCATCCGCTATACCATTTGACGGTCCTCCAGGAGTGTGACTTACATTGTAAGTGCCGACTTCACTGATGTTAAATTCTAGTGTGACTTGATCTCCTTCACAAATTTCGTTTACTGGTAAGAAATTAGATTCAACCAGTGGCCGCACATCAATTATTGCGCTACTCGAAATGGTATATGTGCAAGGAGGTATGTTTGAGTCTTGTATCGACAACAAAGTATAGGTGGTACTTGAAATGGGTGAAACGGTCAAGACATCACCATCATTCATAACCATAATTCCACCGGGGTTCAGATCAACCATAAATGGCCCTATACCTGAGAGGTCAAAAACAATATCAGCCGTTGCTCCTTCACATATTGTTATGTCTCCTGAAATGGAGCCGGTTGGGGCAGGAGTTGTGTCGATTATGAAAATGCTATCAACTTGACACCCGGGAATATTTACATCAGTTATTACTACAGTGTATGTTCCTTCATCAAGACCTACTTGATCTTGATTTCCAATTGGGGCAATACTCCACAGGTATGTATATGTACCTGAACCACTATTAATAGTTATATCTATGCTGCCATCATTTTGAGCACATGATTCAGGAATAACCGCTGCAGTAAAGTCTGACAGGGAGACCAAAATGCTCAATGTGTCACGATAATTGCATGCGAGTGGAGCACCAACGCCAATGATTTCGATGACCGTATTTTGATCTGGACTTAAGCTTTGGTTTCCACAATCGAGACAAGAAAATTCGGGATCGGCATCACCACTTATGATGTTCCAATTGTACGTGAGGGCACCTGTTGCATTTACAGAAAGAACATCGTCTAGGCATATCAATGCGTCCGTGATAGATACTGTGATATTGGGCTCAATGTTTATCGTTATGAAGAGTTGGTCATATCCGGGGAGAATACAGGCATCATCATTCGCTTCGATTTCGATTAGATAAGTGCCAATCATAGTTTCATCTGTAGTCAGACAAAACACACCTACCGCGGGATTGTCACCCCATTGATTGAAGGTTCCGGTTGGAAATAAAGTAGTAAAATCAGAAGTCAATGTGATTTCCCTGATGCTGTTCAAATTTGTTGCCTCTACATCGAAACAGAAACTTTCACCGGCGCAAACTGATATTTCTGTGCCGCTTAAGAGGTTTACATTCGGATCTGCATTGACAACGCCGGGTGCTGTAAAGTCGGTAGTGGTAATGAGGCACAGTCGAATGACAAACGCCATATTTTCATAGAATGTTCCTACGTAATTGCCCAAGGCATCATACATGTCTATTTGAACACCCACAGCATAAGATCCAAACTGCATAGGCGCTGTAAACGTGATGAGTCCACTGGGAGTGATTGCTATGCCTGGAATAGGCGAAGCCCCGGTGTAGCCGGCTTCATAGGGCGCGCTCACTCCACCTGTTGTCAAAATGGGTGTTAAACTAAAATCTAGGGTGTATCCCGATGGATTGTTTACGGTTATCTGCCAGTTCACAGGAACGTTTGTACAGTAATATGGAACTCCAAGAGAAGAGATGGATATAGGGGGGCTGCAAGGCACTGAAGGGTCAATAGTGGTGTTGAAAAAAGCATTGGGAAGAGAGCTGAAGTCGATGTTTACAAAGTAGTTCCAATCACCCGAGGACCATTCAATTTCCCAAATGCATGCCGGATTGAGCACAACTACTTCGTAGTATGTAATGAGTTGAGTGCCCGGTATAAATCCTCCACTGCAAGAGCTATTGGCCAGTTCAGAGGCACACAGATCAGAGATTTCAACCTCGGATAAAAAATCGAGATCTACTGAGAACGGAATTGAACCACAGCCTGAAGGAAAGAAGAATACAGTTTCTTCGGAGGCTGCAGGTGTTGCTCCAAAGCAGTCCTTATAAAGTTGCAGCGTAATGCCATACTGATTGCCTCCAAGGCATTGGTAACTAATGCTACCGCCGAGCACGTGATTACACAATACCGAACTAGGTATGGTAGCTATAGAGAGAAATAGTACAGTGCGCAAAAACTTCATGCGTTCCTCGGTGCTTGGCTTGCGGCTCAATAAAGGAATGTAAAACAACAAACCTTTTTATGAACAAGACATTACAAAGATGCAGTTTTTTCTGCTGTTTTGCAAACCTGAATCGATCTGATTTGTGCTATTTTTCTGACTTTTTGCGGGATTCGTATTAATTGAATCTTATCAATGTGTTATTGGATAGTCTACTACCTGCTCCTTTCCATAGATTTGCGCTCTAATTATCTACTCACGACATGAAAAAAATTCTATTCACTTTTGCCATTGCAAGCCTCTCTATTTCAGGCTTTTCTCAGGTTTGCGGGGATGTATTCATCTCTGAAATTGTTGAAGGATGGAGTAACAACAAAGCCGTTGAACTCTACAATCCAACCCCAAATCCAATAAATCTTGATGAATATGGCCTCGTGCGGTTTGCAAATGGAAGTACCTCTTATGGTTCGATTTCATATCTCACAGACATCACTATTCAACCTTTTCAGGCTCTTGTATTCGCTTTGGATAAAAGAAACGCAGAAGGTGAAGGGCTAGAAGCTCCTCTGTGGGATGAGTTGTGGGAAGTGGCAGACTTTTTCTTAAATCCAAACTATGATGAAGGTGTTTGGCCAATGTACTTCAATGGAAACGACGCGATTGCGCTCATCAAAGCAAACGGAGAAGTGCTCGTTGACCTTTTTGGAAAAATAGGTGAAGGTGCTGAATTTGGTGGCTGGGGCCCCTATGGCGTTGATGAAGAAGGAGATCAATTGTACATTTCTACCGATCATACGTTGGCGAGAAGTTCAAGTGTTTTGCAAGGCATAACAATCAATCCTTCTTCGTTTGATATTGAAGCTCAGTGGGATAGTTTACCTGCCAATACGTTTACTGGCTTGGGAGTTCATGAGTGTTTATGCTTTACTAGCGTAGAAGCTACAAAAAATGATCTGATTGAGATTTATCCAAATCCAGTTTCTGGAGACTTTTTATGGGTGTCTGCTGAATTGCCCATATCAGAGGTGAAAATCATGGACTTAAATGGCAAAATCGCTTTAACAATTACTTTTCAGCCAACAGACAAAAAGCGCAAAATTGATGTTTCCAGCATTGTTCAAGGATTATACATCCTCGAATTGACTGATCAAAACGGTAGTCGTTTGCGAGAATCGTTTAAGAGATAACCCTATGATATGTGAATTGAGGGGCGGTTTCGCCCCTTTCTTTTGAATAAATATCACATGAAGGCTTTTTATAGTTTCATTTTTTGCTCGATGTTCTTCCTCCTGGGACAAAACCTGGTTGGCCAGAACACAATGATTACTGGCCAAATTTTGGATGCCGTTACAGGCGAAACAATCCCTCTAGCCGTAATTTCATGGAACAACAATGGAGCTGCCACTGCTGATATCGATGGCAATTTTTCTTTTTCCTTGGTGTATGGCACGTATAACCTCAAAGTGAATAGTGTAGGTTATGTGGAATACTTGCTGGAAGTCAAAGCGGAGCAAGAAAAAATGAATTTCAAAATTGAGATGACAAACAAAATGCTCAAGGAGGTTGTAGTCACTAGCGACTATGTGATCGGTAGAGATGTGCCTGTAGCTGTATCCAATATAACTCTTAAGCAAGTGGAAGAGGAACTTGCCGGAAGAGAAATAGCAACCTTGGCTAATTCAACCCCTGGCGCTTATGCAACTCGTTCGGGCGGTGGTGACGGCGATGCTCGTGTTACTATCCGTGGTTTTGCGCAAAACAACGTGGCAGTTATGCTCGATGGCGTGCCCGTAAATGATATGGAGAATGGTTGGGTCTATTGGAGTAACTGGTTCGGTTTGGATATGGTAATGCAAACTACTCAAATCCAGAGAGGACTTGGGGCTTCAAAACTTGTAATTCCAGCAGTAGGCGGAACAATGAATATCATCACTCGCGGAATTGAGCAAAATGAACAGCTCCGACTGAGATATGATTTTGCGGAAGGAGCTTACCAAAGAGCTTCTTTCAGTTATTCAACAGGAAGAACAAAAAGTGACTGGGCTTTTTCTATTGCGGGTTCATACAAAGTGGGGGATGGATGGGTAGATGGAACTTTTACCAACGGATTTTTCTGGTACGCAAAGATTGAAAAAATCTGGAAAAAGCATGTCCTTAGTTTATACGGTTTTGGCGCTCCTCAAAGTCATGGTCAGAGAAGCAGACCGGATGGAATTGGTCTTTATGACAGACAAATGGCTTCAGAACTTGGTGCTGGAATAACCAATGTCCCGCATTATGGCGTTGGCTACAATCCACATGTGGGAGCGCTCACTAGATATGATTATGATGGCATCGAAAGAACTAATGAAACAACCGTTTCTAGATTTAATGAAAGGGTCAATTATTTTCATAAGCCGCAATTCTCATTAAAAGATGTTTGGAATATTTCGGAAACATCTTTTCTGTCTACTGTGGCGTACCTCTCTATTGGCAACGGGGGAGGCACAAGATTAAATTCATTTCCACAAAAGGTCAACTATTTGTCAAATGGTGATCTAGATTTTCAATCGATTTACGATTTGAATTCGGGATATGATCCGCCACAATTCTCCGGTCCTGATTACAATATCAATTATAATATATCTTCTACCGAGCGCTATGCCTACAATTTCATTAATTCTAGTATCAACAAACATTTCTGGTATGGAATGTTATCTACGTACAATAAGGATTTAAATGAAAACGTTGATATATCAATGGGTGTAGATCTGCGCAGATATCGCGGTCAACATTATCGTGAGGTGTATGATCTATTGGGTGCAGATTACATAGTAGCCAATAGTGGATATAACAACAACGAATCCAATTTGGTTAGAAGGGAAGGCGATAAAATCGACTACCACAACGATGCCTTTGTACAATGGGGTGGGTTGTTTGGACAGATAGAATACGATAAGAACAAGTGGAATTCATTCGCCAGTCTTTCTGTTGCGCGCACAGGTTACAAAAGAGTAGATTTTTTCCTACCTAAATCTTTGGAGGTTGATGGTGAAGAAATTGCTGTAGGTTATGAATTGATTGGAAATACACATATTCTAAGTCCTGACACTGTTGTGTATAATGGCCAGATTTACACACCATTGTCGGAAGGATTAGATTTTCAAACTTCCGATTGGTATTGGAGAAGCACATTTACCTTGAAGGCTGGTGCGAATTATGAATTGAGCGATAAGATGAATGTTTTTTTCAATGCTGGCTATTTGGACAAAGCACCTCTATACAATCAAGTGTTTAGTTTTGGTAATGATTTATTGAATAACATCGAAAATGAAAAAATATATTCTGCTGAAGCAGGATGGGGTTTTCAGAGCAAGTTGTTTACAACCCACGTCAATGTTTATCATACCACATGGAGGAATAAACCATACACCAATGGTTTAAGTGTTCCAAACCCAATGGACCCCACTGAAAATATTACTACGAATGTTCAGGGAATGAGTGCTCGACACATGGGAGTGGAGCTCGATTTCGCATGGAAATTATCCGAGAAATTTACAATAGAAGGACTTCTTTCTTTGGGAGATTGGATTTGGACAAGTGGCGACACACTTGACATTTTTGACGACAATGGAAATCAGGTAAACAATCTGGACGGTACTCCCTTCAGAGTGGCTTATGATGCAAGTGGGGTTCATGTAAATGATGCCGCGCAGACTCAATTGGGTGCGATGATAAGATATGACTTCGCAAAGAATGTCTATTTCAAATCGCGTTATACTTGGTTCGATAAAAATTACGCCCGATTTGATCCTTTCTCATTGACAGGTGCAAATTCAGGCAGAGATTCTTGGCAGATTCCCGCGTATGGAACCCTCGAACTGCACGTAGGTTTTGGATTGAAAGTAAAAGGTGCCAGTATAGACATCAGAGCGAGTGCATTTAATGTTCTCAATCAAAATTATATAACTGACGCATTCAACAACGACTCAAATGGCTTGTACAATAATGAACTGAATACATTCGATGCGGCTTCTGCTACAGTGCATTTTGGTCAGCCGACGTGGTACAACATTTCTTCAACCATTACTTTTTAAAATAGAATAATTTATAATCATGAAACATAATCTACTTATCATTCTGAGTTTTTGGTCTTTCGCATCTTTTGCTCAGACTGATATTCTCGATGCACGCACGAATTACGATGTGGGCGAAACTGTAACAATAACAGGAATTTGCATCAATGGCAGCGAAATGGGTTCCTCTGTGAGATATGTGCAAGATGCAACTGCGGGCATGGCCTTGTTTCCAGGGTCTAACTGGAATTCATTTGATGAACCTCTTCGTGGTGATGAAGTAACCATAACCGGAGTCATCTCTTTCTATAATGGTCTGCTTGAAGTGGGCCCAGACATTATATCTGTCACGATCAACTCCAGTGGAAATGAACTCCCGTTGCCTCAGTTGGTGCTGGCTTCAGAATTGGGAGAAGACAATGAAGGAGAGTTAGTGGAGATCGATAACGTTCAGTTCGACAACGCAGGCGCCACCATTGCCGGTAACACGACATACAACTTTGTTGCGGATGGAGAATCTGGAACTATTTATGTGCGAAACACAAGTTTATTGGTGGGCACTAATCTACCGGGTGGACTTGTTACATTGGTAGGAATAGACTCTCAGTTCGATTCATCTGCGCCATACGATAGCGGTTATCAGGTCTTGCCTAGAGATGCTAATGACATCGTTTTATCGTCTAGTATCAATATCATTGGCCAGGTTCAACAGGGGTCTATTGAATATGCCACACTAGAACTTTTCTGGAATACCGACACACCGGGTGATTCAAAGATCCTTTGGGGAACAACATCTGCTTTGGGTCAAGAAGTATACAATGCCAGCAATACAACTTCCCACACAGCAACCATTACTGATCTTGAACCGGGAACGATTTATTACGCAAAAGTTTCCAGCAGCAATGATGAAGATGAAACACAATCGATCATTACTCCTTATGCCACGCGCTCCGAGTCGAGTGGCGCTATTCATGTTTATTTTACCAAAGATGCTAATACTTCTCTTGCCACTTTTGAAGAAGCAATCAGTTTGTACAGCGCTACAGATGATACGATTGCTGCATACATAAGTAGAGCTCAACATACTATTGATATGGCTATCTATAATTTTGGAGATGTTGGTATTGCAAATGCAATCAATGAGGCTTATGCCGATGGAGTGCAAATTCGTTTTGTTGGTCAAGGAACAAATACCAATGCGGCTCTAGATAATTTAAATACCGAAATACCAATTCTCATGAGAGAAGATGATTTTGGAAGTGGCAATCACAATAAATTCATGGTCATAGACGCGGATTATGCGGATAAGGCAATAGTTCTAACTGGTTCTACCAATTGGGTAGATCAAGATCAGTTTAGCGATTACAACAACATCATTATTTTTCAAGATCAATCAATGGCGAGAGGGTATACCTTGGAATTTGAAGAGATGTGGGGATCAAATGGTCCGGAACCCGATGAGGCAAATTCGAAATTTGGTGCTGACAAATCATTGAATACACCAAAGAAATATCTTGTGGGTAACTCCCCAGTTGAAGTCTATTTTTCTCCGAGCGATAATGCAAATCAAGCCATCATCAGCACAATTCAAACTACCGACGATGAACTGAATTATGCCGTTTTCGCTGCAACTCGTATAGATATTGCTGATGCCATTATTGATGAAGACGATCTATTTTTAACTGTTGTAAGAGGTGTTTTGGAACAAACATCTGATCCCTCTTCAATTTATCCTTATTTGGTAGAACAAGGTATGGACGTTTATTCGCATGAAGGCATTACAGGTTTGGTGCATCACAAATATTTGATGGTGGACCCAAATAACGTAAATAGCGATCCTACCGTGCTCACAGGATCACACAATTGGAGCAACAGTGCCAATTCTATTAACGATGAAAACACAGTTGTCGTTCACGATGCCCGTGTTGCAAATTTATTTTTTCAGGAATTTATGGCTCGTTGGGGTCAAGTAGGAGTTGATGAAAATTTTCAGGATATCAATTGGAGCTTATTTCCTAATCCCGCAGATGTTTCATTTTTGGTGAATGTACCTTCTGAACTATTGCCTGCTCAATTGAATGTATATGATCTAAATGGTCGTTTGGTATACTCTGAAAACATGAATGGGAATGTTCAGACCGTTCATATCGAAGGTCTGGAAGCGGGATTATATCAATGTGAAATTCAAGCCAACGGAAAGTCTTTGGTAAAAAAAGTGATGATACAGTAATAGGATACGGACATGCATTGTTGTCCAAGATAAATGACAGGATTGCCTCTCGGCTGCGCTCGAGTAACACTCGCTTGTTGAGTGTGTAAGAGAAGTGGGAGAGGGGGCCGCTTCATGGCCCCCTCTCCCAATTCTCTTATGCTAGATTTTGTAATCGGTCCCTGATATAGTCTTAGGACTTCTTCTTATACCAATTCTGCCTATGAAATAGTCCATCCTGAAGTGCTCAATGGGAGTCTTTTGCTAGCAATGCGCTGCAAGATCTATAGCATGAAGTGGTAAATGCCGTGAGAGAAGCTGTTATAGACCAATGAAGTTAAACGGAATTGGACTATTACAGATACATAAACGGAAGAAGAGTGCGATCCTGCGTAACCGCAATGTATCGTTATCTATAAAAGTTCAAAACCACTGCAATCCATCTGCCCATACTAGATACTTTGACGCAGGTACATCAGCAACCAAATGAAATTGTTTGGACCATACACTAGGCATGACAGGTATTATATGGTATGCTTTATCGCAAAATTTAGGCTTATCCCTTGGTGATGGATCTGACTGTTCTCGAAAAAATCTGTGTCAGTTTGATTGATTAATCCTTGCTGTAATTCTAAATAGGACTGGAATTTATATTTGCCCAAATTGCAGCTCACGCCAACTTGTACAGTCAAACTGAGATCAAAAGTCGGAACGTTCTTTAATTCTGATGTCGTAGGTTCATCCAAGATATTTCCGGGCCCATCTATAGCTGGATAGGTATTTGTTGCTTTTACGAGGAATGATGGAGAAATGCCAATAGAAGTAAGAGGGCTCAATCTATTTGAACCACAGATTCCATAGCGAATGGGCATAGAAACGTATTGGTAACGATAGTTTAATTCTGCACCGCCGCTAGGAAGCCCCTAATTCATCAGTAAAAATAATGGGTGAGGAAAAGCCCATGTTTGAATAGAGGAAATCAATTGAAAAATAACTCCTTCTTCCTGTAGAGTGATCTAAACTAAAGCCTCCAACGAAGCCGAAAACGGGTTCAACATCATCTAGAAAATTTTTGTTCGAAATTGAACTGTACATAAGGCCACTGCGCAGGCCAATGGAGTTTCGACTTGGTTGAGGAAACCAATTTTCATAGGTCGGCTGAATGATCGCAATTTGTTCTTTAGAAAATCCGTTTTCTACAATCCATTTTTCAAGTATCGGACTATTCATATTGAATATTTCCTCGTATTGAAATTCGCTATTCAGGGCTTCTGCCATATCTCTGTCGGCACTTTGTTCAATGAGATATCCAATGGCACATATGGTTCCTGAATCATCAATAAAACAGGGTTTTCTTATTCCAGTTGTGCTGCGGTTTTCGGGGAATTTTCCACGTTGGTGGTATTCGTGAAGTAGATCTAGTAATTGCATTCGTTTTGCCTGAAGCTCCAAGCTCAAATGAGAAATGTCTTTGTATCTAAGCATTTCTTCGACATATTTCAGATGCGTTTTTACTCGAACTTCATTATCTGTTTTATCATTCGGAAGTTTTCCGTACGTCTCCAAAAAGCTTTCATCTCCTATGATAGGATTGACAGTTTGAGAATAGAATTCGGGACTCGGAGTAAACACCAAGGTGAGTAGCGAGAAGGGACAAGAAAATCTGATTTTTATTATTCAGCATAAATAGAGCAGGTTCGCTTCGAAGGAATGGAAGGGGAATGCCGGAGAAAGAAACGATGTGGTTCAAAAAAAATTGCACAAAAAAACCGATTTAACTGAATCGGTCTTTTTGCTTCGTAAATCTGCAGAATTTTTTTTAGTTTGTAGAAATCATCAAAGTTCCTTGGCTCACACTAATTGAAAGGTCACCAGTCGCATCTTTTAACGTTCCGCTATATCCACAACGCAAAATTCCTTTTAATGTGTCCCAAGCAGCATTCGGGAAGTTTGGCCATTCTTCGTAATCTACAATGGTGAAGTTCCCAGCGCTTCCTTCGAAGGCCGAGCCATAGGTTGTTGTAGTGGCTAAGTCGGTATATGTAATAGTCAAACCAACCACAGCAGATAATGTATTCACTACGTTTGACCCGCCATTTACCCAACCGGATGGAGGGTTATCTATAGAAATGGCAATAAGTCCATTCTGTATACTGGTGCCACCGACAGTAAGCGTTGATCCATCCCATGAGAAAACGACATTATCGGCAAGAACAACGTGAGTAACCGAGCCAATTTTCCAAGACAGAAGTGTGTCGCAAGTATAACAATCCGGTCCACCACAGTCGATGTATGTTTCGAGACCATCCTCATATCCGTTGTTACAATTTCCACTAGAGTTACAATCAGGACATTCTAGACCACCACAGTCGATCCCAAGTTCTGTTCCATTAATGATCTCATCGTCACAGGTAGGGCATGCTAAACACTCACCACCGCAGTCCACTTCTTCTTCGTTTCCGTTTAAAAGTCCGTCAGCACATAGAGCTTCACAAGGACCGCAGGTTCCACCACAGTCAATACCAAACTCGGAGCCATCCTCTATACCATTACCACACTCACTGCAAGGAAGGCAATCTGCTCCACCGCAATCGAGCCATTGCTCACCTAGTTCTGGTTGGAAAATTTGATCAATGCAGTGGTTGCATGGTTCACAAGGTCCTCCGCAATCAAGAAGGAACTCACCGTTATTGAGAATCCCGTCGTAACAATTTGGCGGAATTTTATTGTCTTCATTCAAGCAACTAGCAAGGAAGGCCGATGCGAGAAAAACTGCGAAAAAACCGAAAAAGAGATGGCGATTTTTCATGGAGAATTTTATTTGCGGTGTCGAAAATACTCATGAAAGACCAAAGACCCTTCTTTTTGGTTGCAAATTGAGTACTAGAATGATCGAATTATTCATGAAATTAGGCGCGAAATGTATAGAAGAGAAAGCCAAAAACTGTGGTTAGAACACCCTGCGGTTAGTCAGAAAAAGGTGGATGAGTTGTCCGAGCAATTGAAGGTAAACCCATTGATTGCCAATTTGTTAATTCATCGAGGGATCTCAGATTTTGAAAAGGCTCAAGCGTTTTTTAGGCCATCCCTTGGACAACTCCACGATCCTTTTTTGATGAAAGATATGGGTAAGGCAGTGGAAAGACTCACCACTGCTGTTCATGAAAAGCATAGGGTACTCGTCTATGGCGATTACGATGTGGACGGGACCACGGCGGTAAGTGTGATGTATTCTTTTCTTTTGAGTTTGGGAATAGATGCAGATTATTACATCCCCGATAGGTATGTCGAAGGCTATGGCTTTTCGGAATTGGGGGCATCTTTTGCCGCCGAAAATGCTTTTCAACTGATCATTACGCTTGACTGTGGGATAAAGGATGCGAAAAACATAGCTTTTGCCGCCGAAAAGGGAGTTGATGTAATTGTATGTGATCACCACAACGTGGAATCAGTGCCCCCGGCATTTGCTGTTCTAAATCCAAAGCGTCCAGATTGTGAATATCCGTATAAGGGGCTATGCGGTTGTGGAGTGGGATTCAAGTTGATTCAAGGATTTGTAGAATACCATAACATGCCATTAAACGATATATGGCAATACTTAGACCTCGTGGCAATAAGTATAGGTGCGGATATAGTTCCATTGACCGGTGAGAATAGAGTACTCGCTTATTTCGGACTCAAACGCTTGAACGAAGTAAAGAGGCCCGGTATCATGGCTATGCTGCAACATGCCGGAATGCAGAAAAATGAATTGAGCATTGAGGATGTTGTTTTTGTTTTGGCACCAAGGATTAATGCGGCAGGAAGAATTTTTTCAGGCCGTCGTGCTGTGGAATTGTTGGTTTCGGCAGACATTGAATCTGCACAAATCTTGAGTCCTAAGCTAGAAGAAAACAATAAAACGAGACGACTACTCGACAAGGAAATAACCGTTGAAGCGCTTGAACAGCTGATTCTTCAAGAATCTCATTCAGGTGCTTTTACAACTGTTGTTCATAGTGAGAAATGGCACAAAGGAGTCGTTGGAATTGTGGCTTCGAGGCTGGTTGAAACATTTTACAAGCCGGCTATTGTGCTCGTTAATATAGAAGGTGTGCTGAGTGGAAGCGCCCGGAGTATACCGGGAGTAGATCTTTTCGATGCGCTGACTTCGTGTAGCGATTTACTTCTAAAATATGGTGGACATTCGATGGCCGCAGGGCTTAGCCTCGATATTCTAAACCTTCCTGCCTTCGAAAAGAAGTTCGAATTAGTGGTTGCGCAGATGCTGAATAATGAGAAACCGGACCCATTTATTCAATATGAATCAGAAGTGAATTTTGATCAACTTACTCCCAAATTTTATCGGGTTCTCAGACAATTTGCCCCTTTCGGACCTGAAAATATGCGTCCTGTTTTCTTGGCAAGGGGGATTGTTGATGCGGGATATTCGCGAGAGGTAGGGAAGGAAGGAGGTCATCTCAAACTGCACGTGTCTCAAGAAGGAAACGAAAATATTTTTGAAGGTATTGGATTCGGATTGTCGGTATGGGCAGAAATATTGAAGGAAAAAAAATCAGTTGATATTGCTTTTTGTATCGATGAAAATGAGTGGCAAGGAAATGTCCGGATGCAGATAGTGGTGAAGGACATTAGGCTGAGTGAACCGATGGATTGACAATAGAGTCTGTACTTTTGCGTCCCAAATCAAATCACATGTCGCGAACAGAACTATCGTCTCTAGGAGAATTCGGATTAATCAAACACCTTACTGATCATTTTCCTGTAAGGAGAGGTTCCACAATTTTGGGTCCCGGAGATGATGCTGCGGTTCTCAAAACCCCACAATCGGAGTTGACAGTGGTAACCACAGACTTATTAATTGAAGGGGTTCATTTTGATCTTTCTTATGTCCCATTAAAACACCTAGGTTATAAGGCTGTTGCGGTCAACTTATCTGATGTATACGCCATGAATGCAATGCCTCAGCAAATTACAGTGTCTATTGCATTATCGAATAGGTTTTCTTTGGAGGCAGTGGAAGAGCTGTATGCCGGTATGCAAGCTGCGTGCGAAAGATATGATGTGGATCTGATAGGAGGTGATACATCATCAAGTGTAAGCGGATTGGTAATCTCTATTACGGCTATAGGTTATGTGGCTCCCGATAAATTGGTCAAGCGTAGTGGCGCAGGTAGTGGCGATTTATTGGTTGTAACGGGTGATTTGGGATCTGCTTTTTTAGGCTTACAAATTCTAGAAAGAGAAAAGCAGGTGTTTCAGGCTACCAAAGTGGCTCAGCCCAAGTTAGAGGAATACGAATATATTATCGGCCGTCAATTGAAACCTGAGGCAAGAAAAGATGTTGTGGAATGGCTGCAGAAGCTTGATGTTGTCCCCACTTCTATGATCGATATTAGTGATGGTCTTGCGTCAGAAGTCCTTCATTTGGCAGATCAAAGCGAAAGGAATTTCGTGATATACGAAGAAAAGTTGCCATTCGCACCTGAGGCGCAAAGAGCTTCTGACGAACTTAATTTGGAAATGACTACTTGTATTTTAAATGGCGGAGAGGAGTATGAGTTGCTCTTCACGATACGTCAATCGGACTACGACAAGATAAAAGGAAATCCGAATTTTACAGTGATCGGTCATGAAAGTGATGAAATTAAATCATCCGTTCTCCTAACAAGACTTGGTCAATCTCTGCCAATAACAGCCCAGGGCTGGGATGCTTTTTTGCAACGGTAGAAAAAAATAACCCATCTTATATCATTGATATATCAATCATATAAGATGGGCCAACTAGAGGTGATATTCTAGTTATTCGAATGTACGATTAATCTTTCCGAATAGATCACTTGATTGTTTGATCGAACAGTTAGGTGATACATGCCATCACTGAGATCATTTAGGTCAATGGTGGAGGAAAGATCAATATTTCTCTTTTCGAAGGCTATTCGACCCCTACCGTCCACAATTGTAACGTCTCCACTGCCATTCAGGTTATCAAATCGGATGTTTTGCGCGGCAGGATTTGGGAACATTTTAATTTCTGCTTCGAAATTATTGTTGACACCAACAGTCTCTTCTTCCTCTTCCTCTTCCTCTTCTTCCTCTTCTTCGATCACCTCACATTGTTGGTAAGGATCTAAAAGCAGGTTGTCTAAGAAGCCTTGTTCAAAAGCAATGAACTGATTAGCCCAGTCGCCGCGGTTGAGCACAATGCCTTCGCATGATATGATGATGAGACCGAAAGCCCTTCTAAAATAGTGGTTGTATATACTATTGTCAGGATTGTCTGCATACATAGTGAAATTAAAACCGTATGGAGTTCCGTGAGTTTCCCAATTGTGCATTGAGTATTTCCGATACAGATAGTCAGGGCCTTGGGTTACTGCAGTATCAAGATTGGGCACTGGCGGACAATTACTCGGGCAGTTCCCATCACTTGGATGCGCTTCTAAATTATAGATGAAAACCCAGTTGAAGTCATCTAAATGAGAATACAAGTAGTTGCGGGCAGCCAGATTTTCTTGAGATGTTACAGTAGAATCGAACATATTTCTGAACCGAATACAACTCACACTGCTATTGAGAATGATGACAGGTTTATCTCCTTGCAACTGTTCACTTAAAGTGAGTGAGTTCCCTTGAAAATCATAAACAGTAAAATCAGCTACTGTATCACCTACTTGATATCCTCCGCTAAAATCGTTTGCTTCGCCGTAATATTCTAATTCAGCGATCGGATATGACTCAGGCGGTATACCAGGCCAACCGAGATCTTCAGTGATTGCATTTTCGTAAGTTATCTGGGCGCTCAAGAATTGAGACGAAAAGAATAGGACTGCCAAAAATGGCAATAAGTAATTTGATTTCATTTTCTTACAGGTTTGGTTTCAATACAAAGTAAACCTATGCACACATAGAAAGGTTCATTGGAAATGCTCCAAACTTGTATTCCTGAGGTTCACAATCAAACACATCCCGAAAAGATCACGACAGCATTGATCCTATCATTTCCCGATTTCATCCTTGAAAAGAGACTGGTTTGTCTTTGATTTTGCCCAAGCGAGGAAATCGAAGTATTCATAAACACGCCTTTCGAATGCATCGGTTTTAAGTTCTAGGAGCTTTTCAGAAAGTTCATGATATAAATCAGTATTTGGCTTTTCTCGCTTTTTGAGCACCTCGTTGATGAATTGAAGCATAATTGTTTCGAAACGATATACTTTTTTCCGCGTTTCCAAAAAGCGTTGTGCGGAGCGCAAAGCGAAGGGCAGAAGACTTTTATTGCCCAATTCCAGGTGGATTACCATGTTCAGAATTTGTGCCATACAATGAATGTCGCGCGACTTGTCAATTTCTACATTGTTTAGCAACTGATTGATCCATTTTAGTGCTTCGTGGTATTTTTCCAATCCGAAGTAGATCACGGCGATATTGAAAAAGAAATGGGCCTTTCGAACCGAACTAATGTGGTCTTCATATTTGAAAAGACCTTCCTCGATTTCAGGTATTATTTTCAATCCTTCTTCAAAGAGACCTGATTGCGTGTAGAGCGTTAGTTCTGTGCTTTTGATGATCGTGAACATGCGTATTTCCAAATCTTCATTCACACGCCCTTGAAGTTTTAGTGGAAGTTTTCGCAGTTTGTCTAAATACTTCTGACTTTCATCCCACTTGTTGAGACGCATTCCTACGTATATCGCATTGGTGAGAACAGACAAATAAATATTGGGCTCTTCGTCGAATAAATGGGGTTTGCTTTCTATGAGTTTTAAATTCTTCAACAGATAGGGATAACATTCCGGGTATTCTCCCAAACCAAAGTGATAGGCACTGTATATATGATTGAGCAAGTATATATTTTCCGATGAGGCCTTGCCCGAATTTACCCCTGCAGCAAGGCCATCCATGATACTTAGGTATTTTTTGAGCTCATCTTCGCTGCGCACTTTTCCTTGTGTGTAAAGCATCAGGAAGATGTGACTTTTTATATTCCATAACTCGTTGTACGTGGACATATGATGGCTTAAAACGATATCTTGTCTGTGCAAATCCTGAATCCCCTTCGCATCAAGACTTTCGTAGTTGTCTTTTTCGATTAATAGTTTTTCCCATTTGGCAATCTCAGCGAGAATGGTGTACTTCTCATGTTTTTCCGCCAACTTTTTTGCACTGTGCAACTGCTTCAAACCTTGATCGTACAGACTCTTTTGATAGAGTATTTCTACCCAATGCAACTGGCGATGCAGTTGGGCTTCAGATGAGCTATTAGAATGAAAGGAATCTAAACTCTTGAGAATGGCGGCATACAATCTGTTTTTGGAAATACTGAAACGATGAATGAGAGATTTGTTCTTGAACTTTTTCATCAATGCTGGTTCGTCATATTCATCCTGCTTGTCGATTGCATCGAACAATACTTGATAGTTGTTTTTATCGCCTATGACATGTCTAGACGAGAAAACTTTGAAGTATCTTTTCTCAGCTTTGCTAAGCGACTTGATGAGACGATGCAGGTTGTCTGAGGCTTTATTTGACATAGTAAAGTATTATTATATCAGAAATGTATTGATTATACCTCTGAGCAATACTTTTCACCTACCTAATGACAATGATATATCACAAGTACAAAGTATAAATATGTCTTCCAAATAATACGTAAATAGCTGTTAAATAATAGATTATGAAAGATAATTTATAGCTTTTCCAACCATGTTTTTTGAACCAATAAAAAGTGGAGTTCTTTGGTGCAAATCTTTGGGTTGAATGTCCATTATTCTTTCGCGTCCTGTGTTGGCAATACCTCCCGCTTGTTCTACAATAAAGGCAAGGGGATTGGACTCGTACATCAGTCTGATTTTGCCTTCGGGAGATTTGCTAGTACCGGGATAAATATAAATACCTCCCTTTATGAGATTGCGGTGGAAGTCGGCAACGAGCGATCCGATATACCTAGCTGTATAAGGCCTTGAGCTATCTCTATCTATCTCTTTGCACCACGAGATGTAATCTTGAACCCCCTTTGGAGATAGGTTCAGATTGCCCTCATTGATGCTATACATGCAACCATCATCCGGTATCTTCATGTCGGGATGTGATAGGCAAAACTCACCAATACTAGGTTCGAGTGTAAAACCATTTACCCCATGTCCTGTAGTATATACCAACATGGTGCTACTTCCATAAATTACATAGCCGGCTGCTACCTGATCATTTCCTTTTTGTAGAAAGTCGTTCACATTGGCCAAATCACCCACACTGCTTGATCTGCGGAATACAGAAAAAATGGTTCCAATACTCACGTTGACGTCAATATTGCTGGAGCCATCGAGTGGATCGAAAAGGATAACGTATTTGGCTTTGCGGCTTGTTTCATTGTCAAATGCGAAGTACTTCTCATTTTCCTCGCTTGCTGCTCCGCAGACCTGTCCTCCCCAACGCATAGAATTGAGCATTGCATTGTCGGCGAATACATCCAGTTTCATTTGTACCTCACCTTGAATATTTACATTGCCTTCTGCTCCTAGAATGTCCTGCAATCCTGCTTTGTTGACTTTGTGATTTATGATCTTGGAGGCTACGCCAATATCTGCTAGGAGTCTCGACAAATCCCCCGAAGCGTAAGGGAAATCTGCTTGGCGCTCCATAATAAATTCACTCAGGGTAACAATACTCATAGGGTTGCGAAAGTACGAATCTTAGTTCTTGGGAGTACGGTCGGAAACCAAAGAGTATGAAAAAAAAAGTAGGCTTAGGAGTGAGCACAGTTCGGACCATGAATGCTATTCTCAATGAGACTAGGGGATGGAAATGGCAACTTAAACATAAAATCCGCATTGGAAATCTGTTGTATCGCTAACCCCCTTTGATATCAAGCTCTTTCTCGATTTTTATTCTTGCTGTATGAATATAGGCCATCAAATAAAAATCTGGCGAGAGCACTTGCTATCATTGAGGTTTATCCCGTATTGCGCGTTGGAAGCATCTTGAGGTTAATGCGCTGCGGGATTCTCGAATCTACACGATGGAACAAAGTCATAGTTAGACTTATGAATTCCGATATCTCCATCGCGCGATTCGGGATAATACCAATTCTGCTTATTAAATAGTCCATGCTGCATTGCGCATTGGAAGTTTTTTTGGGCAAGGCGCTGCATCATCTTGCATGCACGAAATGGTAAATGCCGTCATAGTAGCTGTTATAGGCCAATGGAGTGAAACGGAATTGTACTATTACAGATACATAAACCCAAATGAAGCGATAGAAAAATTGCACCCTAGTTTTGCCGATGAATGCAGTATAATATCGCTTAGATTTGAGAATCCCGCACGCATTCTACAAAAATTGCCCGAATGCGTAATGCGGGATAAACGGTATTTGCACTTCATAGCGGATCCCAATGCGGATTCTGAGTTAAAAAAAGCGCCAAATATTTCTCGTAGGATCATGAGTTCTCATGATTTGGGTCAGTGTTGGTGAAAGGAACTTACTCTTATTTGCAATCTAAAATCTTTACCAATGAGCGAACATCATATACCCGATGGATTAATGCATGAAGTGTGGCAGCTATTTGCGGGAGGCCACGATTCGGATGAAATTTCAGCGCGTTTCAGAAAGAGGAATATTGATGAAAACACGATTCAGGTAGTTTTAAAAACAGTTCGTCAATTGCGCCATGCCCGAGCTCGCCGACAAGGAATAAGAGTTGCTGGGATAGGCGCGGTGTTGCTTGTTATGGCTTTTGTGGTTACATACATTCTCTCTGCAAATGACCTTCCTAGTGATTGGGCACTCTATGGACTTACTACACTTGGTGCCGCTTTTTTATTTGTTGGAACGATGCTGTATATGGGTTGATGTTGGATTAGTGAATTAGTGAATT